>CBFGWV010000267.1:0-6685 GCA_965652545.1 uncultured Candidatus Competibacteraceae bacterium
ACCTCGTCCCCCGGTGCCAGCGGCTCGTCGCCGGACACCGCCCACCACGCCCCCGCGCCGACACCTAATACAACCCATCCGCCAGCCGATCCCCCAAATACCCCTCGACATCAGCCGCCCCGCTCATCATGTGCCGCACCCACGCATCTCGCTCATGCGCCGTGACCACCAACTCCCATACACAGGCCATCAGCGGCCGCTGCACCGGCTCGAAACGGGTCGGCGCAGCGGCGCTCGAACTCGACAGCACATGACAGCCGATATCCCCATACGCCCACCAATCCAGCAGCAACCAATTCGCCTCCAACCCGGCATGGACCATCGCATA
Source organism: uncultured Candidatus Competibacteraceae bacterium (assembly GCA_965652545.1). GTDB lineage: Bacteria > Pseudomonadota > Gammaproteobacteria > Competibacterales > Competibacteraceae > CBFGWV01. Next base: position 329 of record CBFGWV010000267.1, read on the forward strand.
GCCCACCCCGTAATGCCCGCCCTCCGCATGCGCCGCCGACAAGCGCTCCGCCACATGCGCCCGCGCCGCCTCCACCACCGACGGCGGCAACAACGGCCCGCTCCCGGTCACCGTCGTGATCCCATACGCCTTCACCCGAAAGCCCGCCTCCACCCACAACCCCAGCGAGCCAAAACGGCGCTGCGCATACCGCATCGGCGGCGAAACCGACGTTGCCGGGCCGGCAATCGGGCCTGCCGCCGACTTGCGGAACGCCTCCTTGAGCGAAATCCGCCCACCGCGAAACTCAATGATGTCCATACCGCGCGCAAGGCGGGTACCGCCCGCGTCATCGGGTATGTCGTACTCCCACTCGGCATACAGACGGTCGCCGACAAAGGTCAGATTCCGCGTGCGCACCGCCGTCGCCTTGTCGTAGGCCAGGATCTCGGCGAAGCCCGCCCTCACCGCCTCGCGACCACGGTAGGTCGTGCCCGGCTCGGGGCCTACCGACGCACCGTAGACGATGTCATCGGTCACCAGATCCATCAGCCGGTCGACATCCTTCGCCACCCAGGCACGGGCAAAGGCCTCGTAGGTTTCACGGTTCATCGGGATTCCTCATCATTGAAAAGCCATCGAATCCGACGAACCTAGTGCCTCGGCCGACATGCCGACAGGTCCAATATCCGGCGATGCCCAGGGCCAGCAGCCAGGGCATGTCGGTCAAGGCGCCCGACGAGGAGGACGGTGGCGCGACCGATCGCGCACTTCGGGTGCGCTCCTACGGGTGCCCGGGTTTTAGGGGCTCGTGAATACCCGCCCGTTTTTCGGCGGCAGCTGCCGGCGCCGTTTGCCAGAATGGCGCCATGAGAAACGAACTGCCCAACGACGATGACCTCTACGATGCGCTGCTGAGGCGCGATGCCGCCTATGACGGCCTGGCCTATGTCGGCGTCACCAGCACCGGGATCTTCTGCCGGCTCACCTGCCCGGCACGCAAGCCCAGGCGCGAGAACACCGTTTTTTATTCATCGATCGACGACTGCGTCCAGGCCGGCTTCCGCCCATGCCTGCGGTGCCGGCCATTGGCGCCCACCGGCGATGCCGACCCCATCGTCAAGGCGCTGACCGACGCCCTGGAGCACGACCCGGACCGGCGCTGGCGCGAGGCGGATCTCATTGCCGCAGGCTACGACCCCTCCACCGTCCGGCGCAGCTTCAAGCGCCATTTCGGCATCAGCTTTCTGGATATGGCACGCCTGCGACGTCTGGGGCGTGCAGCCGATCGACTCGCCACCGGAGCCCACGTCATGGACGCACAACTGGATGCCGGATTCGAATCCGGCAGCGGCTTTCGCGCCGCCTTCACTCGCATCCTCGGTTACTCACCCGCCGCGTTTCGCGGACGCACCCTGCTGAAGGCCGACTGGATCGCCACGCCACTGGGCGCCATGGTCGCAGTGGCCGATGAGCAGGCTTTGCATCTGTTGGAATTCGCCGATCGCAAGGCGCTGCCGACCGAGCTCAAGCGGCTGCAAAAGACCACCGGCTCGGGAATCGGCTTCGGGCGGCTGCCCCCCATCGAGCAGATTGCGCGCGAGCTGGCGGCGTTCTTCGCCGGGGCGTCGACCCGCTTCGCCACACCCCTGGCCGAGCACGGCTCGCCGTTCACCCGCGGGGTCTGGGGCGCCCTGCGCCAGATACCGGCCGGCGAAACGCGCAGCTATTCGGCAGTGGCCGCACAACTGGGCAAACCGTCCGCAGTGCGCGCCGTGGCACGGGCCAATGGTGCCAACCAGATCGCCATCGTCATCCCCTGTCACCGTGTGATCGGCGCCGACGGGGCGTTGACCGGCTATGGCGGCGGACTATGGCGCAAGCGTTGGCTGATCGAGCATGAGCGACGCCTGGCCCAGAGACCGATTGCCGTGCTGGATGCCACCGGCTGACCGGCCCACGGGCTCACACATAGTGCGCCTGATCGGGCATCCGCTCGCGCAACCGGCGCAAATCGCGCACCGGCGATACGCCGAACAGTCGGACATACTCGCGCCCAAACTGCGAAGGGCTTTCGTAACCGACGCGGTGACCGGCGGTTGCCGCGTCGATGCCCTCTGTCAGCATCAGCTGCCGCGCCGCCTGCAAGCGCAGTTGCTTCTGGAACTGTAGCGGGCTCATACCGGTGACGGCCTTGAAATGGTGATGCAGTGACGAGGGGCTCATGTGCATATCGCGGGCCAGCGTCTCGATTCGCAAGCGCTCGTCGTAATGCGCCTTCAACCAATTGATAGCGCGGGCGATCCGCTGTGCCGGCCCATCGGTGGTGGCGATCTGGTGCAAGTGGGCACTCTGCTCGCCTTTGAGCAGACGATAGAGAATCTCCCGCCTCGCCAAAGGTGCCAAGGCCTGGATGTCCTCCGGCGCATCGAGTAACTGGACCATGCGAAGAACCGCATCCAGCAATGGCGCGCTGGATTGGCTCACCGCCAGTGCACGGTCGACCCCAACGGCCGATGCCCCGCCAAGTCCGCTCTGCAGGAGCAGGGCTGCGATCTCGCCAGGGTCGATATCCAACCGGATGCAAAGGTACGGCATCTGTGCCGTTGCACCGGTGACCTGACCACTGACCGGCACATCCACGGAGACCACCAGGTAGCGCGAGGCGTCGTAATCGTAGATCTCCCCGCCGAGCATCACCCGCTTGGCCCCTTGCACGATCAGGCACATCGCCGGCTGATGCACCGCATGTATCGGCTCACCCATGGGCGTGGACTGACGCAGCAGCGCCATGCCCGGCACAGCCGTGACGTGAATGCCGTCCGTACCGCAGTGGCGTGTCATCAGCTGCGCCAATGCTGACAACTGCGGTGCCAGATCGGCTGTCTGCGATCGCGTCATCATCAGCGTATATCCCGTGAGCGTGTAGATGCCAGCGTATACCGCCACCTGTTGGCGCGTATCCCGGGGGCACTGAAGTGCTGACCATTTTGCAGGATCGGGACAGAAACGGCGTGCATCGGCATACCGCCGACAAGCGAGCCGCACCGACACTAGTCCCGTGCCGACAGATCGCTGTCGCCTTACCTGGAGAACACATATGCCTTCGCAAAACGTCTGGTTCATTACAGGCGCCTCTCGCGGCATCGGTGCCGAAACCGTCAAGGCCGCCCTCGCAGCGGGGGACAAAGTCGTCGCCACTGGCCGCAACCGTGCGCAGCTCGAGGCCGCTTTCGGGGGCGAGACGGCGCACTTGTTGCCCCTGGCGCTGGATGTCACCCGGCCGGAACAGGCACAAGCGGCCGTCGAGGCTGCCGTCGCCCACTTCGGGCGCATCGATGTGCTGGTCAACAATGCTGGCTACGGGCAGCTTGGCCTGTTCGAGGAAGTGAGCGCAGCGGCTATCGAGCGGCAGTACGCCACCAATGTCTTTGGGCTGTTCCACGTCACCCGCGCCATACTGCCGGTGATGCGTCGGCAACGCAGTGGCCGAGTGTTCAATCTGTCGTCCATGGGCGGTGCGATCGGATTTCCGTATGCGTCGATCTATTGCTCGACAAAGTTCGCCGTCGAAGGCTTCTCCGAGTCCCTGGCGCTGGATGTCGCGGATTTCGGCATCCGCGTCACCATCGTCGAGCCGGGGTTCATTCGCACCGACTTCCTCGATGACCGGTCCATACGCTACGGCGATGAGACGATCGACGACTACGCCGCGGTGTCCGCGCGGCTGCGAGACGAGTACGCCTCTTATAATCACCGGCAAGGTGGGGACCCAGCGAAGCTGGCCGCGGCTTTGGTCACGCTGGCCGCAAGCGCACAGCCGCCGATGCGCTATGCCGCAGGGTCCGACGCGTTCGAGCGCATCAGTGGCAAACTCGCCGGTGTGCGGGCGGAGCTTGAGCATTGGCAGGCGTTGTCCGCGTCGGTGGACGGCGCGTACTGAGCCAGCGTGGCCTGAATGACGCTTGTTGCGATGCCGCTTCGAACGCATGCTTAGCGAGGGGGTGTGCCCTGATCCGCACACCCGTTCTCTTTCGCTGGAGGTCATATGCGTATCGCGGTAGTCGGGGCCGGCGGTGTCGGCGGGTATTTCGGGGCGCGGCTCGCGGCGGCCGGTTGCGATGTAAGCTTCGTGGCGCGCGGTGCCCATTTGCAGGCCATGCGACGTGATGGCCTGCGTATCAAGAGCCCGCTGGGCGACCTGACGCTGGAACAACCGCAAACCGTCGAACGCATCGATGCGCTTGGCGACGTGGATCTGGTCATCGTCGCGGTAAAGCTCTGGGACACCGAAACCGTCGCCGCCTCACTGCGCCCGCTGGTCGAGCGTGGCGCCACCGTTCTGTCGTTGCAGAACGGGGTGCACAAGGATGAGATCCTGAGACAACATCTGCCCGCCGAGGCGGTCATCGGCGGTGTCTGCTACATCGCCGCGGTCATCGACGAGCCCGGCGTCATCCGCCACAGCGGCAGCCTTCAGGGCATGGTGTTCGGGGAATACGACGGCACGCGATCGGCACGCGTACAGGCGTTTCACGACGCCTGCATCCGCGCCGGTATCGATGCGCGGATCAGCGAGTCCATCGAACGACTGATCTGGGAGAAGTTCGTCTTCCTGGTCGGCTTGTCCGGCACCACCTCGGCCATGCGCCAACCCATCGGGCCGATCCGCGAGCACCCGCGGACCCGCGCCTTCCTGCTGGAGGTGATGCGCGAGGCCGCCGCCGTCGGCCGCGCCAAAGGCGTGCCGCTGCGCGAGGACTTCGCCGACGACCGGCTCACCTTCGCCGATACGCTGCCGGCCACCATGACCTCGTCCATGCACCACGACCTGCAGCGCGGCAACCGCCTGGAGCTGCCCTGGCTCAGCGGCGGCGTGGCCCAGTTCGGCGAGGACACCGGAATACCCACGCCGTGCAATCGTGCCGTTGCGGATATTCTTGCGCTGTATGCTGACGGCGCACCACCTCCACTCGAGTAGCGATGGCAATAGGCAGTTAGGTCATGGCACGCAGCGGTGCAGAAACCACCCTCTGGCAGGCGCCCGATCTCGGTGCGGAGTTGCTGCGCGGGCGCTTCGCCGATTTCGCCTACGACGTGCATACCCACGACACCGCGTGTTTCGCGCTGCTGACATCGGGAGCTATCCGCATACGCACGGCCGGCAGCGAGTTCATCGCGCGCCGCGGCGATTTGTACGCCATCGGCGCGGACGAGCCCCACGCCGGCTGGCCGGTGGATGCGGGCGGCTGGACACTGCGCACCGTGTATGTGGATCTGGACATTCTGCGCGCCCTGATCGGTGACGAGCGCGTATCCCGCTCGGTCATGCTGGCGGGCCCGATCATTCGCGATGCAGATCTGGCCACCATGCTGTACGACGTGCATCGCTGCTCCGAAATCCAGGGGCCCGCGCTGTATCGGGAGGAACGCTATCTGGCGTTTGCGGCACGCCTATTCGAGCGCCATGCACGCGATGCACCCGCACCGCCACCGGTGGGCCGTGAGTCAGTGGCTGTGGGGCGTGCCCGCGAGTACCTCGACCAGCATCTGGATCGGCAGGTCAGCCTGCCCGATATCGCCGCGGCGGCAGGACTGCCGACGTTCCAGTTGTTCCGGGCGTTCAGCCGTGCCATCGGGATGACGCCACACGCCTACCAGCGCCAGGCCCGTATCCGGCTTGCCAAGGCGTTGATCCGCTCGGGTCAGGCGCTGAGCGACGTCGCCGCCGCGACCGGCTTTGCCGATCAGGCACACCTGACTCGCCGCTTTCGCCGAAGCCTCGGCATCACGCCCGGCGCGTACCGGGCCGGCTTGCGCGTCTGATCGGCGGTTACCGCAGCAATCCGAGTCGGCCGACGATTTTGCTCAACGGTTTGCGCGCGCCGACCAGGGCGATACCAACGTAATTGAGGCCCGGGGTTTCGACGCCCGCGACGGCCTCGCGGAACGCCTCATAATCGGTGGTCTGCTGGCCTTGCACCGGGAAGGTCACCACATCGCACCCGGCTTCGACGCCCAGCGCACGCACCCGCACCAGTTCGTCCTGGCCCGCCGAGAGCACGGTGATACCGATAGGGATCAATCCAGGATGGGCAACCCCGGATGCGTCCACCAGCGCCTCGCCGACCAGGTGGGGGTGCCGCTGGCCGATCGTCAGTGCAACCACCGCCGCTGCATTTGCCGCTTTACCGGCGGGCAGTTCGGCGTCCACGACGATGACGCAGCGCTGGGGTTTCACGACCTCGGTTATGGCATCGTCCATCACAGCAAACCTCTGGGGCAATCGATTGGGAACGCCTGATTGTCCGCAGAGGCCGGTGGCTGTGTATTGAACGTTGTTGCAGTGCCCTTTTATGTCGAGCTGATGCAGAACGT
>CBFGWV010000268.1:0-6578 GCA_965652545.1 uncultured Candidatus Competibacteraceae bacterium
ACGCCGCTGGAGCCGGAATGGGAAGGGCATGTGACGCTGGAGTTCTCCAACACCACGCCGCTGCCGGCGAAAATCTACGCCAACGAGGGCGTGGCGCAGGTGTTGTTTCTGGAATCGGATGAGACCTGCGAGACCTCATACAAGGATCGGCAGGGTAAGTATCAGGGGCAGCGCGGAGTGACGCTGCCGCGGGCTTGACGTTCGGCGTGAAAGATTCTCGATGATGCGCTGCTAAACAGCAGTGCAACTGGTGTCAGTGTCCTTCACTGTCGAGGCATTGCCTGTAGCCCGTAGGGTAATAACGCGACGAGGAACGGCAGCGGTAGCTGTCCCCAGAGCATCGTTTTTTGCGTTTTTCGCACAGGCGATAATGCTACTTGTGCCGCCGTTCTGTAGGAGGCCATTGGCCGCAAACGACAAACTGTTGACCACAGTCGATCCGGTGGCAAGGCGAAGAGACACGGAAGACTCTGCTGGTGGCTGGCCAACCCTTATGAGCGTTTCATTCGCAGGGTCGTCCCGCTGGCCAAACCCCGCTGTACCCGGCCGCTGAGCATCCAGAAATACGATCCACCCCGTATCGAGGTTTCGGTCCGTACCGCCGCAAATCGGTTCGGCAGCGTGCACATCGGCGCTGATGCACATGCTGACAAATGCGCCACGCTTGATGGCTTCGCTGCGGGCGATCTGTATATCCGTGAGCAGGTTGTTTGTCTCTGTCACCAGCCGGTTGTTACGGATGAACGACTGGAAACTGGGCACGCCATAGGCCAGCACAATCGCTGAGATGACGATGACGATCATCAGCTCGATCAGCGTAAAACCGCGTTGGTGTCCGTTTCGGCGCATGACTGTATCCCGCAATCCCACCATCTGGCGGGCTTATCCCCACGATGCGTCGAGTATAGCCCCCTGCCCCCGAGGCACCAACGGCCACCGCAACCGACGGTCGGCGGGGCATCACCGCCGGTCCGGTTCCAGCCAGCTCGCGTAGCGGGCATCGATGCGCACGCACGGATCGTCGGCCGGCCCGACACGAGCGCTAAGCCACCAACTGGCCTTGCCGCGGCGCTGCATACGGGCGACGAGCTCGGCAACGGCATCCTCGCCAGGCGAGGGGCAGTCGATCACCAGCTCGCCCGTGACCGGACGCCGGTAGCGCAGCGTGCTCTCACTGACCGCGACCGGTGCCGTGATGCCTGCCTGCTGCAGTACGCTGTGCGTCAGTGCCCACCCGGCCAGCGTCAGCAGGCTGGCAAGGCTTCCGGCGAAGGCTGTGCCTTTGTCGTTTATATTCGGCGCCAACGGCGCGACAAACCGCAACCCTCCACCGTCCGTGCGGACGGTGCGCACCTCCATCGCACGGGTAAGGGGAATGTGGCGATACAGGTATGCATCGAGCTGTTCAGGGGTCATCGGCGCATTGTCGTCCCACGGTGATGAACGCAGTGTAATCCTCAACCGCTGACGCGGTTTCCGGGCCTCGTGTACAGTTGGGCTCGCGAGCACTTCCAAGGAGTAGCGCATGGCAAGCATGCACCCGGCCGCGGGGGACACCCGAGGCGGTACCCGTCACCTGCTACGGGCCGCCGTATTCATGGTTACCCTGGTGGTCCTGGCGGCGGTATTCCACCGTCCGTTGCTGGATGGTTTTCTTGCCAATATTTATCTCAATGGCACGATCATCCTGATTTTCCTGTTCGGGGCAGGGTTCACCTTCAAGGCCTTGTTCGATGTACTGGCCGAGCATCGTGCCGTCGCCAGGGCGATCGAGGTGGTACGGGTCGGGCGACGCAACGAGCAGCCGGTACGGCAGATCAACGAGGTTTTGCTTGCGCCCGGCAAGAGCCAGGTTCACGGCTTCCTGCACACGGTCTACCGAACCGTGCGCCAGACCGATTCCAGCGGCACGCTGCCCTACCTGCTCGATTCGATCAACGCCCGGGGCGAGGATCGGCGGGCCTTGGTGCGCTACCTCACCGGCGCCCTGGTGCTGCTGGGTCTGATCGGCACGTTCTACGGGTTGCTGCTGACAATCGGTGGGGTCCGCGACGTTATCGGCAGTATCAGCGCCGAGGGTGACACGGTCAGTGTGCTGACCGGCTTGAAGGAGCGTCTGGCGGCGCCCCTGGGCGGCATGAGTCTGGCCTTCTCGACCTCGCTGTTCGGCCTGTTGACCTCGCTGGCCCTGGCCTTTCTGGAGCTGCAACTGTTCCATGCCCAGAACGACTTGCATGCGCGGCTGGAACAACTGGTGGTGACCGAGTTGGTCCCCTTGTGGCAGCCGGCGGCGGCCCCGGTCGGCGGCGCTGCCGCTGGTGGCGAAGCCGGTTGGCGTTACGTCAGCGGCCTGCTGGCGACGACTGCGGAGCGGCTGGAGAAAGTCTCGCGCGAGATGGCCGTCCCGTCCGATACGGGGGCCGCGGCTGCCGCCCAATCGGTCAGCGAACAGATCGCCATCATGAACCAGCGTCTGGAGAGCCTGCGTGGAACGCTCGATCGGCTGGAGTCAGACCGGACCACGCAGCTGCGTGACGAGTTGCGGCTGCTGGCTCGTGTCCTGGGGCAGGACCGGGATTTCGATGACCGCGGAATGACACCGTTCGATGCGTCGCAGAGCTGAATCCCCAGGGAGTTTCAACGTCTGGCCGGCCTTCACCGATGTGTTGGGTGGGCTGGTCGTCGTGTTGGTGTTCCTCATCACCATTTTCATCCTCAGCGAGGTGTTGATCACCCGCGAGATGACCGGTAAGGACACGGCAATCGTCCAATTGCAGGAGATCATCGAACACCTGGAGCTCATCGCCGGGGAATCCGAAAGCCGTGCTAACCGCCTGGAGCGCGAGCTGTCGAACCGCGACGCCCGCATCGCGGCGCTCAACACCGCCCTGGATGCCGCCCGTGCCGATGCCCAGGGGTTGTCCATGCAGCTGGATGCCACCCGCTTGCAACTGAGCGACACCGAAACCTCCCTTACCGAGCGAGAGGCGCTGTTGGCGCAGATACGCGCCGAACTGGCCGGTGCGGAGGCCGATCGACTGCGACTGGAGGACGACCAGGCGGCCAGTGAGGCCCGCATTGCCGACCTGTTGGCCAGTCTTCGTCGCCAAACGGTCGTGACCGCACAGACGCAGGCCGAGTTGGAGACGGCACGATCAGCGAGCCAGGACACCATTACCGAACTCCAGGCCCAGGCGGCGTTGCTCGGTGCCCGCGCCGAGCGCCTGACCGCCGAGATCGAACGGCTGCGCAATGCCCTGGGAGTCAAGGATGAGCGCCTGCTGGGCAATCAGGTCATGATCGAGACCCAGCAAGCGCGTATCGAGGACCTCGATGCGCAGTTGAAGAAGCGTCTGGCGGAGCGGGTGGAGGAGCTGGAGCAATACGCCAGCGACTTCTTCGGTCGTATGCGCACGCTGTTTCAGGACAACCCGAATATCAAGGTCGAGGGCGACCGCTTCGTGTTCCAGTCCGAGGTGCTGTTCTCGTCGGCCGAGGCGACCCTCAGCGAGGCGGGCAAGCAGGAATTGCAGGGGTTCGTGGATGTCTACAAACAACTGGCGGACGAGTTGCCCGACGATCTGCCGGTGATCTTCCAGGTGCAGGGGCATACCGACAAGGTGCCGATCCGCAACGCCCGGTTCACCTCCAACTGGGATCTCTCCTACGCCCGCGCCCAGGACGTCGTCGATTACCTGATCAGCCAGGGCGTGCCGGCCGAGCGTCTCGCGGCCGTGGCCATGGGGGAGTACCATCCGGTCGACCCCGGCGATTCGCCTGAAGCCTACCGGCGCAACCGGCGTATCGAATTGAAGATCACCAGTCGTTAGAAGGCTGTTTGATAGCTTTCCGCAGTAGAACAGTCTCAAGTCAGACAGACTCCTAAGAGGGTGGATATGTCCATGCCGTATAAAACCGCCGATCTTTGTGACCAGTACGGTGACCACCTCCAGGTGGCCGAGCCGATCTTCGGCGACCTGGGTGGTCGCATGCATTTCCACGGGCAGGTCGTCACCCTCAAGGCGTTCGAGGACAACTCCCTGGTGCGCAAGATCCTCTCCGAGCCCGGCGAGGGTCGCGTGTTGGTGGTGGATTCCGGTGGCTCGATGCGTTGCGCCATGCTCGGTGACCAACTGGCCGCCATGGCCGAGGACAACGGTTGGTCGGGGGTCGTGGTCAACGGCTGCGTGCGCGACTGTGCCCAGTTGGCCGATGCCGACATCGGCGTCAAGGCCTTGGGCGTCCACCCGATGAAGACCGCCAAGCGCGATGCCGGTGAACGCGATGTGCCCCTGCGTTTCGCCGGCGTGAGCTTTTATCCGGGCCACTGGTTGTACGCGGATGAGGACGGCATCGTCATGTCCGAGACCAAGCTTGCCGCGCCCACCGAATAACCATTGCCGGACCGTATCCTCCACCGCATGAATGAACTGACTACGAGAATCGCCGCGGCCATCGGCGCCCAGCCGGCCCAGGTCGCGGCGGCCGTCCGCCTGCTCGACGAGGGGGCGACAGTCCCTTTCATCGCCCGCTACCGCAAGGAAGCCACCGGCAATCTGGACGACACCCAGTTGCGTCGCCTGGAGGAACACCTCCAGTACGGCCGCGAGTTGCAGGCGCGGCGTGAGACGGTGCTCGGCAGCATCCGCGAGCAGGGCAAGCTCAGCCCCGCGCTGGAGGCGCAGATTCTGGCGGCCGACACCAAGACTCGCCTGGAAGACCTCTACCTGCCGTTCAAACCCAAGCGCAGGACCAAGGCGCAGATCGCCCGCGAGCAAGGGCTCGAGCCCCTCGCCGACGCCTTGCTGGCGCATCCGGAGCGTCAGCCCGACACCCAGGCCGGTGCTTTCGTCAACGGCGACAAAGGCGTTGCCGATATCGCTGCCGCACTGGAGGGCGCACGCCAGATCCTCATGGAGCGGTTCGCCGAGGATGCCCAGCTCAAGGGCGAGCTGCGCGAGCGCGTCTGGGACAAGGCCGTCATACAGGCCAGTCTCGTCGCCGGGCAGGCTGAGACCGGGGCCAAGTTCAGCGACTATTTCGACCACCGCGAACCGCTGGCCAAGGTGCCCTCGCATCGGGCGCTGGCTTTGTTTCGGGGGCGCAACGAAGGCGTGCTCGCGCTGACGCTTGTGCTGGATGCGGACGAGGAGGCCCGTTGCCAGGGCCTGATCGCGCAGCGCGCCGGCGTTGCCGCCAAAGGGCGTGCAGGTGACGCTTGGTTGATCGATACCGTGCGCTGGTGTTGGAAGGTCAAGTTGTTCTCTCACTTGGACCTGGAGCTCAAGCAGCGCTTGCGCGAGCGTGCCGAATCAGAGGCCATCGCTGTGTTCGGCAACAACCTCAAGGACTTGCTGCTGGCCGCACCGGCCGGTGGCAAGCCGGTCATGGGCCTGGACCCGGGGCTGCGTACCGGGGTCAAGGTGGCCTGCGTAGATACCACCGGCAAGTTGACCGCCACGGCCACCGTCTACCCGCATGCGCCGCACAAGCGCTGGGACGAGACCATCGCCACCCTGGCGCGGCTGTGCAAAGAACACGGTATCGCGCTGATCGCGATCGGCAATGGCACGGCCTCGCGCGAAACGGAAGGCTTGGCCGCCGACTTGGCCAAACGCCACCCGGAGCTTGGCCTCACCCGGGCGATGGTCTCCGAAGCCGGTGCCTCGGTGTATTCGGCTTCCGAGCTCGCCGCCCAGGAATTCCCCGACCTGGACGTCTCGCTGCGCGGTGCGGTGAGTATCGCCCGCCGACTCCAGGACCCGCTCGCCGAACTGGTGAAGATCGACCCCAAGGCCATCGGTGTCGGCCAATATCAGCACGATGTGAGCCAGACCCAACTCGCCCGCACCCTGGACGCGGTGGTCGAGGATTGCGTCAACGCCGTCGGCGTGGATGTAAACATGGCTTCCGCCGCCTTGTTGGCGCGGGTCTCGGGCCTGGGGCCGACGCTGGCGCGGGCAATCGTCGAGCATCGCGACCGGTACGGTGCGTTTGCCGATCGTGGCGCGCTGCGCAAGGTGCCGCGCCTGGGTGATAAAACCTTCGAGCAGGCCGCAGGCTTCCTGCGCGTCCCCGATGGCACTAATCCGCTGGACCGATCCGCCGTGCACCCCGAGGCCTACCCGGTGGTCCAGCGCATGCTCAAGGCCGCGAGCCGCTCGCTCGCCCAGGTCATGGGCGATGCCGACTTCCTGCGCAAACTCGATCCCCGGCAGTTTACGGACGATCGGTTTGGTCTAGAGACCGTCAAGGACATCCTCAGTGAGCTGGAGAAGCCCGGCCGCGACCCGCGGCCGGGCTTCCGCACGGCGCAATTTGCCGATGGCGTGAATACGCTGGCGGACCTCAAGCCGGGCATGCGCCTGGAGGGTGTGGTTACCAACGTCACCAACTTCGGGGCCTTCGTGGATATCGGCGTGCACCAGGATGGGCTCGTACACGTGTCCGAACTCGCCGACCGCTTCGTACGCGATCCGCGCGAGGTCGTTCGTGCCGGTCAGGTGGTCCAGGTGCGGGTGCTCGAGGTCGACCTCAAGCGCAAGCGGGCGGGCTTGTCGATGAAAAGCAGCGACGGC
>CBFGWV010000269.1:0-6574 GCA_965652545.1 uncultured Candidatus Competibacteraceae bacterium
AGGTCGGGCATCCCCCTCTCCCCAACCCCTCTCCCGCAAGGGGCGAGGGGCTTGCGTTGACCAGCCGCGGTGGGAGATTGGTCGCTTCAACACCGTCGCAACGGAGCGCTCCCCTCCCCCCTCGCGGGGGAGGGGCTGGGGGAGAGGGGGCCGTTTGGGATGGCGAAAACGACACGTCAGCAGCCGCAGCCGCCGTCAGCCCACGGCCTTCAGCTTGGCGACAGTCGCCTCCACCCGCCGCAGGCCGGCATCGCCGTGATGGCAGAGCACGTCATTCCCTTCAGCCAGCCGTACCCGCGGCGGGGGTGTCTTGTCGCAGCGGCCGGCAATACGCACCGGGCAGCGCGGCAGGAAGGGGCACAACCCTGGCCGTATGGCGCCCAAGTCGATTTCAGGCAGCCCCTGGGCGGCGCGGGCGGTCTCCAGCCAGCCTTGGTGCATCTCAGGCACCGAGGCGATCAGCAGGTCCGTGTACGGATGGTACGGCGGCGCCCGGAAGGTCGCCTTCGGCCCCTGCTCCACCAGCGTGCCGGCGTAGAGCACGACGATCTCGTCGCAGATCTTGCGCACGGTGCTGATGTCGTGGCTGATGAACAGGTAAGAGACGTTGAGCTCGCGCCGCAGCTCGGCCATCAGTTCGAGGATCGCCGCACCGACTACCGTATCCAACGCCGAGGTCACCTCGTCGCAGAGGATCAGATCGGGCTCGGCGGCCAGTGCACGGGCCAGGTTAATGCGTTGCTTCTGCCCACCGGAGAGCTCCCCGGGCCGGCGTCGCGCGACGGCCTGTGGCAGGCGCACCAGGTCGAGCAACTCGGCGATGCGCCGACGGCGTGCCTCGCCGCTCATACCGTGATAGAACGCCAGCGGCCGGGCCAGGATGCGCTCGATCGTGTGCAGCGGGTTGAGCGCCGTATCGGCGTTTTGGAAGGCGAACTGGATACGCCGGAACTGCTCGCGCGTGCGCCCCTCCAGCGTCGGCGGCAACGGCTGGCCATCGAGCAGGATCTGCCCCTGGGACGGGGCGATCATGCCGGCGATCGCCCGTGCCAGGGTGGTCTTGCCCGAACCCGACTCGCCGATGATGCCGACGGTGGCGCCACGGCGGATCGTCAAATCGATGCCTTCGAGCACCGCCCGCCGGCCGGGCATCACCGGGCCGTAGCTGACGGCCAGGTCGCGCACTTGCAGCAGGACGCCGTCGGCGTTGTCCGTCGGTGCCGCGCCAGCCGCCGTGCCCGAACCGGGCCCCATCGCGGTCAGCAGGCTGCGCGTGTACGGGTGCGCCGGGGCGTCGAGGAGCTGGCCGGTGCGCGCGGCTTCCTGCACCCGGCCATCGCGCAACACGATGATCTGGTCGGCCATCTGGGCGACGACCGCCAGGTCGTGCGAGACGTACACGGCGGTGGTGCCGCATTCGCGCACCACGTTCTTGAACGCGCGCAGCACCTCGATCTGCGTGGTGACATCCAGTGCGGTGGTCGGCTCGTCGAGCACGACCAGCGCCGGCTCGGTGATCAAGGCCATGGCCGCCATCAGCCGCTGCAACTGCCCGCCCGAGACCTGGTGCGGAAAGCGCGAGCCGATGCGCTCGGGCTCCGGCAGGGCCAGGGCGTGGAAGAGCTCGACGGCCTTGGCCTTGGCCTGGCGCCGGGTCATCGTCCGGTGGATCAGGGCGCTTTCGATCACCTGGTCCATGATCGTCTTGGCCGGGTTGAACGCGGCCGCGGCGCTCTGGGCGATGTACGACACGGTGCGGCCGCGTAGCCTGGACAGCTCGCGCGGGGACAGCGACAACACGTCGATGTCGCCGATTCGCACCGTCCCATCCACGATGCGGCAGCCGCGCCGGGCATAGCCCATAAGAGACAAAGCGATGGTGGTCTTGCCCGAGCCGGACTCGCCGATCAGCGCGAGCACCTCGCCCTTGCCGATGGCAAAGTCGACGCCGTGGACGATGGGCGTTTCCACACCCTCTTCGCTGCGTGCGACGACCTTCAGGCCGCTTACCTTGACGATCTCGTTCATGTCAGCTGTCCTTCCCGCGTCGCATCTGCCCGCCGACGCTGTCGATGAGCAGGTTCACACCGATGGTCAGGGTGGCGATCGCCAACGCCGGGGCCAGCACCGCCGGCGCCCCCTCGCCCAGGCCGAGGATGTTCTCGCGCACCAGCGAGCCCCAGTCGGCATCCGGCGGCTGCACCCCCAGGCCGAGAAAGCTCATGGCCGAGAGCAGCAGCACGATGTAGACGAAGCGCATGCCAAAGTCGGTGAGCACCGGCCGGAACATGTTCGGCAGCACCTCGAAGAGCACGATGTACGCCTTGCCCTCCCCGCGCACCCGCGCCGCCTGGATGTAGTCCAACGTCATGACGTTGACCGCCAGCGAGCGGGCGATGCGATACGACCCGGGCATGTAGGTGAGCGCCGCCATGACGATCAGCAGCGGCACCGAGGAGCCGAACGAGGCCACCATGATCAGCGCGAAGAGCTTGTTGGGGATGGCGATCAGCGCATCCATGGTGCGGCTCATGAGGCCGTCGACCCAGCCCCCGGCCGCCGCGCCCGTCAGGCCCAGCAAGGTGCCCGAGAGCGAGGCCAGTACCGTCGCCAGCAAGGCCACACCGATGGTGAACGGCGCCCCGTGCAGCACCCGGCTCAGGATGTCGCGGCCGAAGAAGTCCGTGCCCATGGGGTGTTGCGTGCTCAGCGGTGCGAACGCCTGGTCGCTGATCAAGGCGTTGGCGTCGTACGGGGCGACCCAGGGGCCGGCCACGGCCATGATCAGCCAGAACCCGACAATGAACAGGCCGAGGAGCCCGCTGGCCGAGGGCAGACGGCGGCGCGCGGGGCGGGCGGGCGGCAATGCGGCGTCCGGCGCGCAATCCGGTGTCGGGGGAGGCATGGAGGTCGTCATTTGCGCAGTCTCGGGTTGGACACGATGGCGCAGATGTCCGCCAGCATGACCAGAGTCAGGTAACCCACGCAGAAGAGCATGGCGCAGGCCTGAACCAGGGGCATGTCGCGGGTGGCCACCGCATCGACCATTAAGGTGGCGATGCCCGGGTAGTTGAAGATCGACTCGACGATGATTACCCCGCCGAGCAGGTAGGAGAGGCTCAGCGCCACGGCATTGGCGATCGGCCCGATGGCGTTGGGCAGCGCGTGGGTGAGCACCACCCGCACCGGACGCGCCCCCTTGAGTACGGCCATTTCGATGTACGGCGCATCGAGCTGGTCGATCACCGCCGCCCGCGTCATCCGCGCCATCATGGCCACCAACACGCAGCACAGGGTCATCACCGGCATGGCGTAGACGCGCAGCAGCTCGCCCAACGAGGTGATGTCGGAAATGTGCGCCAGGGCCGAGAGCCAGCGCAGGTGCACGGCAAAGATCAGTACCGCGATGGTGGCGATCAGGAACTCGGGGACCGACACGGCCGAGACCGCGAACATGTTCACGCCGCGGTCGAACCACGAGCCGCGGTACATCGCCGAGAGAATGCCGATCGACAGCGCCAGCGGCACCGAGACCAGCGCGGTGGCCGCCGCCAGCATCAGCGTGTTGGGCAGCCGCCCGCCGATCAGATCGGCCACGGGCAGGCCGTTGACCAGCGAGACGCCCGGGTCCCCACTGAGCAGGCCGCCCAGCCAGTTGACGTAGCGCAGGTACGCGGGGTCGTCGAGCCCGAACTGCGTGCGCAGCGCTGCCACCGCCTCGGGCGTGGCCGCCTGGCCGAGCATGGCCTCGGCCGCATCGCCCGGCAGCAGGCTGGTGATCGTGAAGATCACCAGCGAGACGATCAGCAGCGTCAACGCCCCGGCCCCGATTCGATGCATGACGAATCGCAAGATAGTGCTGTTCATGACTCCCCCATCCCCATAAGGGCGTGGTCGACCCGGCAGGGGCTTACGCCTCCAGCCAGACGTGCTCGGAGAACATGCCGCCCATGAAGCCCCCCAGCGGATGGGCTCCATAGCCGTGCACCTTGGCATTGTGCGCGTCGAGGATGGTGTTGAACTGCGAAATGCCGATGCCGCAGTGGTCATGAACCAGCACCTGCATATCGGCGTACATCTGCTTGCGCTTGGCCTCGTCGGTTTCGCCGCGGGCGGCCACCAGCAACTGGTCGAACTGCTCGTTTTTCCAACCCGACTCGTTCCAGGGCGCACCGGACTGGTAGAACAGGCTGAACATCAGGTCGGCGGTCGGGCGCGGGTTGATGTTGCCGAAACCCAGCGGGTGCTTCATCCAGTGGTTGGACCAGTAGCCGTCCGGGGGCATGCGCTTGATGTCCAGCTTCAGGCCGATCTGCTGGGCCGAGAGCTGAATCAACTGGGCGACCTCCACCGAGCTGTCGGCGGCCAACGAGGCCACCATGGGAATGGTCCCGGTGACACCGGACTTCTGCAGGTGGTGCTTGGCCTTGTCCGGATCGAACGGGCGCTGCGGCAGGTCGGCGGCAAAGAAACGGTGGCCGGGGGCAATCGGCTGGTCGTTGCCGATGACGCCGAAGCCGCCGAAAGCGACGCGGCGGATCTGCTCGCGGTCGAGCAGGTACTTCATCGCCAGCACGAAATCGGGGTTCTGCACCGGGCCGAGTTCATCGCGCAGAACCAGATCGGTGAAGCCGCCGCTGGGGGACTCCAGCACCTTCAAGCGGGCATCCGCGGCGATACCCGGCACCGAGCGCGGGTTGACCGAGTTGATGATGTCCACATCGCCAGACATCAGCGCGTTGACCCGGGCGGCCTGGTCGGGGATCGAAAAGATCTCGATCTCATCCAGGTACGGCTGCCCCGGCTTCCAGTAATTTTCATTGCGCACGCCGATCGAGCGCACGCCGGGATTGAACTCCGTGCACTTGAAGGGGCCAGTGCCGTTGGCGGTGGCGAAATCGGTGGTGCCATCGCGCACGATGAGGAAATGCGAGGTGCCGAGAATCGCCGGCAGGTCGGCGTTGGGCGTGCTCAGGCGGATCTGCACCTCGTGCGGGCCAGTAGCCTTCACCTCCGCGATCTGCTCGGCCACCGTGCGTGCCTTGGACCCGAGGTCGGGGTTCTTGTGGCGGCCCAGGGAGTAGACCACATCGGCCGAGGTGAACGGGCTGCCGTCGTGGAAGCGCACGTCTTTGCGCAGGGCGACCGTCCACAGCAGCGCATCGTCGGTGGCAAAGGACTCGGCCAGCGCCATCTGCGGCACCAGGGCCGCGTCCAGCACGGTCAGGCCGCTGTAGAACATAAAGGCGCGGGTGTAGTCGGTGCCGTTCGAGCCCTTGGCCGGGTCCAGCGTATCGGCATTGGAGCCCGACCCACTGGCCACCTTGATGCGTCCGCCGGTCCTGGGTGTCTGCGCAAAGGCGGTGCCCGCGGCGGTCAACAGCCCGCCGGCGGTGGTGGCGAGAATGCCGCTGGCCATCATCGCCTGCAAAAGGGCGCGACGCGAAATACCGCGGTTTAGGTCATCGCTGATTCGCGCAATCAATTGCGCATTCCAGCCCTCGTTCGAGCCATTATTGTCTTTCATGATGTGTCCTCCGACTCGGGTTAGTAAACGCTACGCTTTTTATCGGATGGCCTATCCTGGCCATTGCGGTCATTGGCGTGCCGCAGTCAATGAATCAGGTCCTGAAAACCGGGAACACGCCCTTCATCGTCGTGCCCCGGCCCCGCGTTACAGGCCGACCAGCGCCGGCAGGCCGCCGAGATCGCTGATCTCGTGGTAGCCGTAGTACGGCGTGGAGGGCTCGTGGCCGCGGGAGACGAAAACCTTGTTGCGAATGCCCATGTCGTGCGCCGACATCAGGTCGTAACGCAGGCTTGAAGAGACATGCAGGATGTCCTCCGGCCCGCAGCCGAGCTCATCGAGCATGTACTCGAACGCCCGCAGACGGGGCTTGTACGCCTGCGCCTGCTCAGCGGTGTACACGCGGTGAAACGGCGCCTCCAACTTGTCGACGTTGCTGGGAATCACCGCGTCCATGGCGTTGGAGAGGATTACCAGCGGATAAGCCTGAGCCAGGCGCGAGAGGGCCTCGGGCACATCGGGGTGCGGCCCCCAGGTCGGCACGGCGTCGTAGAACTGCTTACCCTCGTCATTGCGATATTCGATACCCCAGCGGCGGCAGGTGCGCTGCACCGCGTTGCGGGCGACCTCGAGATAGGGTTTCCAGTGGCCAAGGACTTCGTCCAGCCGATAGGCGGAAAAGTCGCGCGTGAACTGGTCCATATCCGCCGGGGCGATTCGATCGGCGAAAACCTCGCGGGCAACATCGGCCATGCGGAAGTTAATCAGCGTGCCGTAGCAGTCGAAGGTGATGTATTTGGGCCTGAGGGTAGTCATGTCGTTCGCCTTGTTGTGCGCTGTTCCATGGCAGCAATTACAGCAGCAGCCGAGCATGCATACGTCGTATTTTGGACCGCCTCTGGTTTATAAACTGTCGAATTGCACCGCTCAGATAGCAGGTCCTGCTGCACCGTAAAAAGGCATCTTGCTCGACCTTAGTGCATGACTGTCGTGCAGGGCGGCCGTATCGCGCTCAGACCCAACATCCCCCTCTCCCCAACCCCTCTC
>CBFGWV010000270.1:0-6552 GCA_965652545.1 uncultured Candidatus Competibacteraceae bacterium
GGCTAAAAGGGCTTCAGCGTCGCCAGCAGCACGATGGCCACCAGGAACGGTACCGGGGCTTCATTGAACCACCGGTACCAGACATGGCTGCGCGTGTTGCGTCCGGCCTTGAAGTCGGCGATGAGTTTTCCGCACCACAGGTGGTAGACGACGAGCCCGGCGATCAACAGCAGCTTGGCGTGCAGCCAGCCCATGCCGCTGTACGCCTGCCAGCCGCCGGCGGCCAACAGGCCGGCGCCGAATACCAGCGTCGCGACGCCGCCGGGCGTGGTGATGCCGTAGTACAGCTTCCGCTCCATCACCTTGAAGCGTTCGATGCTGACCGCATCCTCGCTGGAGGCGTGATAGACGAACAGGCGCGGCAGATAGAACAGACCGGCGAACCAAGTCACCATCGCGATCAGATGCAAGGCTTTCAGCAACAGGTAGCTGCTCATCACGAATCGACAGGCTCCGGATCAGCGCGGGTCGACGCGAGGCGGTAGTCCCGGAGGTACAGGGGGACCTGACGAGTCGGGGCTCGGTGGTGGCGAGCCCGATATCCAGCGCCCGATCGTGGTAAAGATGCGCTTGATGCCGCGCCACAGCTTCGGCAGCAGCCAGATCGCGACGCCGACGAACACGATCAATGCCACCAGAAAGGCCAGCGGGTACTGCAGCGCCAGCCACAGACCGCCGAGGACGGCGGCGTCCTCGGCCACCGAGGCCGTCCAGTTGGAGAACGGTTCGGGCGAGGTGTTGATGAGCATCCGCGACCCGGTCTTGGTCGCATGGCTGGTGGCCGCAAGGCTGCCGCCGATGAGGACGGCGGCGAGTTCCGCCGCCGGGCTGACATCGCCGATGGCCTGCGCAGCCAGAACGGCGCCGGCAGGGATACGAATGAAGGTGTGCAGCGCATCCCAGGCCGAATCCACGCCAGGCGTCTTGTCGGCGAAGAACTCCACGCAGTACATGAAACCGGCAGCCGCCAGGACCAGCGGGTCACCCAGATAGATCAGATCCGGGGGCAGATTGATGGCGCCGGTGTTGTTGAGGAACCCCAGCATGAACACCGCGGCATACAGGTTGATGCCGGCTGCCCAGGCTACCCCCATGGTCAGCGCGATGGTGGAGATTGCATCCATCTCGTTGTCCTCGTCATTCGTCGCCGGAGCATAGCACGCGTGCCTGACGCGACTCTTAACGACCTGCGATACTACGCAGCCTGACACTGGCAACCGATGTCCCAGTCATCATGAGTACAGCCGTGGTTCAACGCCGGGTCTGCGTACCGGTCAAGGTGGGGACAGTCACCGTGGGCGGTGAGGCCCCGATCGTCGTCCAGTCCATGACCAACACGGATACGGCCAACGTGTCGGCAACCGTTCAGCAGGTGGTCCAGCTCGCCCGCGCCGGCTCCGAACTGGTCCGGGTGACCGTCAACTCCGAAGCCGCGGCTGCCGCGGTACCGGCCATCCGTGCCGGGCTCGATGCCTTGGGCGTGACCGTTCCGCTGATCGGCGACTTTCACTTCAACGGCCACAAGCTGCTCGCCAAGTACCCCGACTGCGCCCAGGCCTTGGCCAAGTACCGCATCAACCCGGGCAACGTCGGTCGCGGCGCCAAGAAGGACGAGCAGTTTGCCACCATCGTCGAGCGCGCCTGTGAGTTCGGCAAACCGGTGCGCATCGGCGTCAACTGGGGCAGCCTCGATCAGGCATTGCTGGTGCGTTTGATGGACGAGAACGCTCGCCTGCCGGCCCCGCAGCCGCCCGAAGCGGTCACCCGCGAGGCCATGGTGCGCTCGGCGCTGGACAGCGCAGCCCAGGCAGAGGCCATCGGCTTGCCGCATGACCGCATCATTATCTCGGTGAAGGTCAGCGGCGTGCAGGATTTGATCGCCGTGTACAAGGACCTGGCCGGGCGTTGCGATTACCCGTTGCACCTGGGGCTGACCGAGGCGGGCATGGGCAGCAAGGGCATCGTCTCCAGTACCGCGGCGCTGGCCGTGCTGCTGCAGCAGGGCATCGGCGACACCATCCGTATTTCGTTAACCCCCGAGCCCGGCGCCAGCCGCACCAATGAGGTCATCGTGGGGCAGGAGATCCTGCAATCCATGGGCTTGCGGGCGTTCTCGCCCCAAGTGGTCGCCTGCCCGGGCTGCGGACGGACATCCAGCGACTACTTCCAGCATCTGGCCCAGCGTATCCAAGGGTATCTGCGCGAACAAATGCCTGTTTGGCGCGCCCGCTATCCGGGTGTCGAGTCGATGACCGTCGCGGTGATGGGCTGCGTGGTCAACGGCCCCGGCGAAAGCCGCATGGCCAATATCGGCATCAGCCTGCCGGGCACCGGCGAGGTGCCGGTGGCCCCGGTCTATGTCGATGGCGAGAAGACGGTCACACTCAAGGGCGACACCATCGCCGAGGAGTTCCAGGCGCTGGTGGACGACTACGTGCGCCGCACCTACGCGGGCTGATTGCGTCGCGCCAGCCACGGCCAGAGCTGGCCGATGGCAAGGCGCGACAAGGCGGTGAACACGCCGGCGGCGATGGCGCCGTCCAGGCGGGGCTCGATGAGACGCTCGAAGCGGTGCAGGCTGCGTGGCTCGGTCAGCCGCCCGCGGCGGGAATCGCGCAGTAAGGCGGCCTGCCAGGCATTGTCGCGAACGAATCGACCGATCCGCCGCCACGCCGTGCGTCGTTCGGTGGCAGGAAGCGCAGCCATCATGTCGTTGAAAAGCCGCAAGAACGGTTCTACCCGCAGCGCAGCGGCTTGATCCTGACTCCGGTACAGTGCCGGCGCCGTGATGAAAAACGCCTCCAACCCCGCGGCATGGGCGATCATCATCAGCGCCATCAGCTGCAGTCGGGGCATCAGCCCTTCGGTTTCGAAGCGCCGCGCGGAGGTGTACAAGTCGCCTGGCAACAGCAGCCACTGTCCGCTCTCGTCGATGGCCGCCGCAATACGCTGATCTTCCAGGTAGGGCAGGCGGGTGTCGAACCCGCCCAGGCAGTCGAAGTAGGCACCGTCGATCAGCAAGCCCTGGTCGCCGTTGATCGTGTACGGCCGGCCGGTGCGGGTCTTGGCCTCCAGGTAGGCATAAACACGGTCGTTGTCCGGCTGCCCGTGATGAAAGCGCAGACCGAAATGCCCGGCGATTCGCCGGTGCCCGGCATCGCGGCAGGCATCATCCCAAGCAGCTACCGCCGCAAGCAGCACGTCACCGTCCGGCAGACGGCTGTCGGCGTGCAGGAACAGCAGGCGTCCATCGCCGACACGGCCGCGACCGGCGTTCATCTGCGCGCCTCGACCACGAACGGCCTCGATCACCTCGGCGCCGCCCGCGGCCGCCAGCGCCACCGTGGCATCGTCGGAGCCCCCATCGGCGACGATGACCCGCAGTGCCAATCCACGCTGGCGATCCAGATCGTCCAGCAAGGCGGGGAGGGCGTCGGCTTCGTTGAGCGTCGGGATCACCACCGACAAGCTGTTTGGCACCGCCACAGCGGCGATCAGCGGGGGAAGAGCTGCTCGATGGAGCGGGCCAGGGCGAAGTCCTTTTCGGTCACACCGCCGACATCGTGGGTGGTGAGGGTGACTTTGACCTTGTTGTAGCTGTTGCTCCAGTCGGGGTGGTGATCCAGCCGCTCGGCCGCCAGCGCGACACGGGTCATGAAGCCGAAGGCATCGACAAAGTCGTTGAACTTGTACTCGGCGCAGAGCTTGCCCTGCACCAGCGAGAAACTCCTCACCTCCTGGAGACGGATGATGATCTGCTCATCGGTGAGTTTGAAGACCTTGCTCATGAGGGTTCCGAGGGTCAATGCTGCTGCGCGTCACTATAACCACAGCGAGAGAGTGCCACCACCTGCGGGGAACTCGTGGCAGAATCGCGGGCATTCGTTACAGGGGGAGTCCACGGAAGATGATCAGACGTTCGACCGCAGCAGTAGTTGCCGCATTGACCTTGTGGACCGGCGCGGTCAGCGCGGCGCCCCGGCTTCAGGATGCACCGCCCAAGGGGATGGTGGCCTACGCCCGCATGCCCGAACCCTGGTCCATCGTGGCCGGTGGCGCGGACCGCCGCACCGGGGCCATGGGGAGTCACCCGGCCATCCTTCAGGCGCTCGAAGCCCTGCGCGCCGGCGCCGCCGCCGACAGCCTCGGCGGTCGCGGTGTTCATCCCCTGGCCGGCTTGGCTCATGACCTGACAGGCCCCGTGGAAGTGGCCGTGCTGTCGCCCAACGGTATGGCCTCGCCCTTGGCCAATGCGTTGGTGCGCATCCCCTTGCCGGCTGAGCCGCGCGCGGCCTTCAACGAGCGGTTGACCACGCTCATTGGCGCATTCCCCGAACTCAGCGTGATGACGCCCGCCGGCGACGATGGCCACGGTGCCATCAGCGCCCAGGACATCGTCGTGCCGTTCCACTACGCCGAAGCCACCGGCGTCATGCATCTGCTTGCCGGGCTCGCGCCCACGGCTGATGAGCTCAAGGCGGCGTTGGATCCGCAGAATGCCGGCGATCCGGCCGTCCTTGGCCTGACCGGTGAGTTGGACCATGCCGGCGATGGCGGTCTGGTATGGCTGAACATGCGCGCGTTTCAACCGATATTCCTTGCCGGCCTGTCGGGCGAGGAACTGGCGACGGCCCGTACGCTGTTGTCGCAACTGCACGAGGTCGCCATCGGCTGGGGCAGTGTGGACGGCAAAGGTCGTATGGGCCTGCGCGCCATCGTCGATCCCAACGGTTGGGTTCGCATGCTGCCGCGCTCACCGCGCACCTTGCGCCTGAACGCCGCCGGACGGCCACATTGGGCCTTCGCCTTCGGCTTGCCGTCGGTTGAGGAGGTCGATGCCTGGCCACAGCTGATCGCCGAGATCGCCGGCGAGGAGGGGCTCGCGAGCTGGAACGACGCTGACGCCGAGATCAAGGAAACGACCGGCGTTGGGCTGGCTGAATGGTCCAGTATGTTCGGGCCGGAAGCCGTCGTGTTCAGCGATGAGGCCGGTATGTTTTTCGCCTTGCGACTGACCCGGCCGGAGGCCTGGAAGGCCGCACAAGACCTGCTGGTCGAGCATCTCGATGGTAAGGTGCAGACCTATCGTCACCGCGGTATCACGGTCAACCATCTCAGCTATGACAGTGTGCCGTTCATGCCTGAAGCGACCATGGAACCGGGTATGACCGTGTGGCTCAGTCGCTTGCGCGAACATGCGTACTGGGTCGAGGAGGACGGCTACCTGATCTTCAGCGATCTGCCGCAGAGCCTCTACGAACGGGCCGCTATCGGTGCCAATGAGTCCCTGGATCAATGGCTGCGTCAAACCCATGGCCTAAACTCGATCGAGGGCGGTGTCCTCGCCTCGGTTGAGATCGACGGCCTCCCCAAGAGGGTCTACCGCTACTACTTGGCAATGCTCCAGGTGGTTGGGGACCTGGCCGGTTCCCCGGTCGATATCGCCGCATTGCCGACCGCCCGGGACCTGGACCTGCCCCCCAGCGGCGCGGTGACCTTCCAGATGACCACCGATAATGATCGCCTTGGTTTGACGCTTAGCTACGAACAGACACCCGCGGAGTTCCTGCTGGCGGGTGGGGGTGTGACCACGATCGCCGTGGCCGGCATTCTTGCCGCCGTCGCCATACCCGCGTACCAGGACTACACCGTACGGGCCGAAGTCGCCGGCTCGCTGCCGGATCTTCAACCCTTGAAGCAGTCGATCGAGATTTTCCACGACGCCAGCGGCCGCTTTCCCGATGCGGAAGAAGCCGATCAGTTGATCACCTCCAATGGCTTGGCCGACAACTGGGAGTACTCCGTATTCATCGAGTCGGACACCGGTGTGATCGAGCTGTACATGGATACCCACGACAAGATGGTGACCTTCTATCCGGAGCTCCTGGGGGACGAATGGGTATGGAGCTGCGACGGTGACGTCGACGTGGTGCCCGCCAGCCTTTGCCCGCGGTAGCGGCTCGTCTGGAAAGCGGGTGCTGGTCGCAGGGCCGAGCCTTGCGATTCGCCACCCGACTTTGCGACGGGCACCCGTAGGATCGCACCCGAAGTGCGCGATCGGCCAGGGATGGCACCGAACCTTCAGGGCCTTTGCACCATCCGCGACAATCGCCCTGAGGGCAGGGCTCCTACAGGTGCCGGATTCAGGGCCGGCGCTGGGCGATCAATGGTCCCCAGCCTCTAGCCGTGGAACTTGGCACCCGAGGTCGCCCGCTCACCCAACCCTGGCGCGGGGCTGAAGCGCTCGCCGTGGATGGCGGCCAGGGCGTTCAGCCGCTCCAGCAGCACTGTCGCCCCCAACCGATCCGCGTAACGGAACGGGCCACCGCGGAAGGGCGGGAAGCCGATGCCGAACACCGCCCCAATGTCGCCATCGCGCGCGCTGCGGATGATGCCCTCGTCCAGGCAGCGAATGGCTTCGTTGATCATCGGCAGCACGCAGCGCTCAGCGATCGCCTCGGCTGATGGCGGTGCCGAGGGCGTGATCCCCAGCACGCCGTACACGGCCGCATCGGGTTGTTTCTTCCTGCCATCGTAGGTGTAGAAGCCCTT
>CBFGWV010000271.1:0-6506 GCA_965652545.1 uncultured Candidatus Competibacteraceae bacterium
ACGGCCCAACCGTTGCCGAGGATATTCGCCAACGAGGCCGGGATACCGGTCGCCGGGTGACGGAACACACCCGCATTGCCGGTCTTCACCGGGTTGGCCAACACCGGCGAGCCATTGCCGGGCATATTCACCCAGCGCGAGAGCTCGATCAGCGTGTTTCGTGTTTCACGCGCAATGAACCCACCGCTGGGGCCGCGGGGCTGGCCGGTTTCGGTGGGTGAATTCTCGAGCGACAGCATGTGGCGGGCAAGCAAGGCCGCCTGCGCGGGGTTTTCGTGCAAGGTCTCGAGCTGCTGCGCCCGATCGCCCTCGCCC
The DNA here is from genome assembly GCA_965652545.1 of uncultured Candidatus Competibacteraceae bacterium. Classification (GTDB taxonomy): domain Bacteria; phylum Pseudomonadota; class Gammaproteobacteria; order Competibacterales; family Competibacteraceae; genus CBFGWV01. The sequence goes on from CBFGWV010000271.1 coordinate 316, forward strand.
AGGCCATCGAGGATCTCGGTGACGTAGCCGGGCAGTTCCGTGGTGTTGGGCGGCAGGTCGAACGGTCCTTCGCCATCGGGGTCGGCCAGCTGTGTCTGAAGCTGCTCGTAGGTATCGAGCAGGTCCCCGTAGCTGGCGCGGTATTGCTCGTCGGTCAGTGCATTGAAATTCTCACTGAAACCGGCGAACTCGGGCGTATTGCGAATGGCTTCCTCCTGCTCGCTCAGCGGCAGGTCCGGCGCACCCTCGCCGGGGGTACCGGCCAATGACCCGCCCATGATCAAATCCAGCATCGGAGGCGGCCCGTCGCCACCATCGCCGTTCTCGTCCCCGACGAGGTGATGATTGAGCTTCTCCGGTGCATCGCCCAGACGCGAGCGGAGGCCTTCGGGCAGTTCAGCCAGAATCGCATCCAAAGCCATATCGGCCGCGAATTCGTCCTGGAACCGCTCAGCAATGGCTTGATTGTCCTCCTCGCCGAGCTTGTCGCTTCGGTGGTTGCCGACGAGCTCCTCCTGCATCTCGGCCGGGATCATGTCGTCGAACTGGCCGCCCACCACATAGATGTCGCCGAGCACTTCCAGATAGGCGTCGCGCCCTTCCTCCGACTGCGTCAACCGCCCGTCCAGGCCCTCGCGGATGTACTCGGAGACCTCTCCGACGTCCTCTTCCATGCCCTTGTCGTTGTAGTGCTCCAGTACCGCAAACGGCAGCACGACAGCATCGCCATCGGCGATGCTGTCCTTGAACATGCCAAGGAAGCCGGTATCGATCAGATGGTCGCCAGACATCTCGGACAAGGCGCTCTGGCGGGCATCGGCGATACCTCGCGCCAGGATATCGACCCCGGCGGGGCTGGCCTCGATCGGCTGTCCCTGGTCGTCGACGTACTGGGCGCCCGATGCCTGGGCGGCCACGGCGTCCAGGTCTGTGAAGATGTCCTTGAGATACGGAATGTCGTTCCGGCCGCCGCGGGTGATGTAACGCTCCTGGCTCGAGAACGCATCCATCGTCCGTCCCAATACCGATTCGGGATGCGCGCCGTCCGTGGCCGGGTTCCAGGGCTGCTCCGGCGCTGGCGGGCCGGCAGGTGGATCGAGCAGGGATGGAAAGTCGTACGGCCCGTTCAAATCGGGCAGTTGCGGCTCGGTCGGTGTGGCCGTCTCAGGCGGTTTGGACAGCTCGATCAGCAACTGGTCGGTCCGCTGCGGCGAGATACCCTCGGTGACCTCGGCAAGCTTGTCGGCGTACAGCGAGGCAGCTGCAATATCGCTGCTGCCACCGTAATCGCCGGCCTTCTCGTCAGCCGACTCGCCCGCGGCGATGACCTCAGCGGCAAGGTCCTTGACCATCACCTGGTACAACGCACCCGATTTGCCGTCCGGCCCGACCAGGGCTTCGGTGAAGCCGGTCTGCTCTACCGGCCCGTACTGCGAGGCCTCGCCGATGAACCGCGCCGCGATGCGCTCGGCCTCCAGGGGCGGCTTGCCGTCGGTGCGCTCGCGCAGCTCGTCGACCGTCGCCGCTTCGAACGCCGTCCAGTCGCCCGACTCGATGGCTTCTAACGCGGTCCGCTCCATATCCTTGGAGAACAACGGTTCCTCGACCGGCTCGGGTGCGACACCGGTTTCTTCGAATATCCGAACGTCGGCCGGACTGGGCTGGAATCGGTTCGCGTAGTCGTATTTCTCTGCCAGATTCTCGTTCAGACGACCGGCGGTCCGGACGTATCGGCTCTCCATCAAACGATCGAGGCCCTCGATCTCCGGGAACAGAGTCGCCAACTCGTTTTGCCGCTGGGTAAGGGCGCCATCCAGAGCCTCGGAGTCATGGCCGCGACCCATGGCCGCCTCGTCGAACTCGAACTTCAAAATGGTTTCGAGTTTGTCGCGATCCTCGACGGACAAATCGGTGATGTCCGATGCATCCCCGATCAGATTTTGCATTTCTCTTGCACGGGCGAGGCGCGCATCGCTGAGGATGACCACCTCGTTGGGCTCGGTGCCGCCACCGGGTTTCTCCCGGCGCTCGGCCAACTCGTCCGGATTGTCCCGTGCCCGCGGGTCCATGAGCTCGATATCGTCCATACTCAACCCGTACTCACGGGCGATCGCCTCGTAGCTGTCGCCCGCAACCACGGGGTGGCGAAACACGCCATCCTCGGCATCATTGGCGGGGTTGAGCGGGTTGGGCTCCGGCGCATCCGCCGGTGGCTCCTCCGTATCTGCCGTGGGCTCTTCGTAGTTCACCGGGGTAACATTCCCCGGGCCGAAGGTGTCGACATCACCGTTGCCGGAATCCAATCCGTTGTTGGGCGCGCCATTATCCGAGGCCTGATCGGGCGACTCGACCAGAGGCGTCCATGCGGGGTCCGGGCTGTTGTCTGGATTGGTGCGAAAGAGTTCTGGCCGATGTTGGGGCGAGAAAATATCCAGTCTTACCGTCACTGTCTTCTCCAGCGCACGATACGTCCTGTAAGAGCCGTATTCTTGCTATTTGTTTTGGCTACACCACCTTTGCGAATGGAATGTTACCCAAACAGTCACGCAAGCAGCTGAAGCGCCCCACGAATTATGATCATGGCGTCTAGAAAGAAATCGATTAATGGCAAAACTACGGCGCACAGTTCGCTTGGTTACTATCTATTTCGCAAGCACCAACCAGACGACGTACCCCAATTGCATCGCAATGAGTATTTTCGATGCAGGCGTCTTGATACCGAATCGATGGACCGCCAGTCGATCAATGCAAATCGACCGCCGCAGTGGATCGCGAATTGGGCTGAGGAACCCTATGAACGCCTTGGCAGAGCAACGCGGCGCTGTGGTTGCCGCCGCTACGCCCGCTCAGATCAGCCCATCGAACGGTTGCACCTGCACCAGCGCACCGGCATCCACACCGGTGGAATCCTCACTCAGGATGATCAGGCAATTGGCCCGGCTCATCGTTGAGAGAATCCCGGAGCCCTGGTCACCGGTGCCGCGCACGGCCAGCGTGCCGTCGGCTTGGCGCTCCAGGATGCCGCGCTGGTATTCGCGCCGGCCCGGGCGCTTCCTGAGTCGGTCCAGGCACGGCACCTGAAACACCGGCATGATGCCCCGCGTACGACCGGCAAGGCGGCCGAGAGCCGGTTGCACGAACTCGTAGAAGGTGACCATCACCGATACCGGGTTGCCCGGCAGGCCGAAGAACAGCGCTTCGCCCACGCGGCCGAAAGCCAGCGGACGGCCGGGCTTCATGGCGATTTTCCAGAAATGCACCTCGCCCAGTTCATCGAGGATGCGATGGGTGAAGTCCGCCTCTCCCACCGATACGCCACCGGAGGTGATGACGACATCGGCACTGGCCGCGGCCGTCTCGAAGGCTGCCTTCAAGGCCTCCGGATCATCGCGTACCACGCCCATGTCCATCAGGTCGCAGCCCAGGCGGGTGAGCATGCCCCACAAGGTGTAGCGGTTGGAGTCGTAGACATCCCCCGGGCTGAGCGGCTCGCCCAAAGACTTGAGTTCGTCGCCGGTGGAGAAGAACGCCACCCGCAGACGACGCACGACACTCACCTCCGCCTGGCCCAGGGAGGCGATCAGACCCAAGTCCGACGGGGTGAGGACGCGCCCGGGCTCGAGCACAGTCTGACCCACCGCGATGTCCTCGCCGGCGTGTCGAATGTTCTGCCAGGCCTTGTGTCCGGTCCCGACGCGCAGATAGTCGCCGTCGCGGGCGACATGTTCCTGCATGACGACGCAATCGGTACCTGTGGGCAGCACGCCACCGGTCATGATGCGCACGGCCTGACCGGGCGCCACGACATCGGCGAATGGCGCACCGGCAAAGGCCTGACCGACGATGTGCAGGCGCACCTCGCCGCTGGCCGGTAGATCGGCTGAATTGACTGCATAGCCGTCCATCGCCGAGTTGGTGTGGGCGGGCACGGCAACGGGCGAGACGACGGGCTCGGCCAGCACCCGGCCGAGGGCTGCGCGCACTGCGACCCGCTCGATACCGCGGATGGGCTGCACCCAATCGTCGATACGCGCCAGCGCTTGGTCCACCGACACGGCATTGGGGTCGAAATCGTCCGCGCAGCTGACGTCACGGGGGATGGAACTCATGGTGTCTCTCCGGATTGATGGCACCGGGCCCAGGCGACGACGGCATCGCCAAGGCCTGCCGTATCCTGCCAACCATACACCGGCACCGGACTGTCCAGGGGCCGGTCCGACACCGCCAGGGCGACATGGTCCCAGTCTTGCGGCGGGGCGGTGAAACCGTCACGGACCAACGCGATGCGTGGTATCGAGACCGTGGCGAAGCCCTCGATGAGGATCAGGTCCAGGGTGGACATATCGAACTCGGCCAGGGCGGCATCGAGATCCGCCGCGTCGCCCGGCCGCAACTCCCGCATCCGCGCGTAGAAGCCGCCACCGCCGACCAGCACGAGGTGCGCGCCCGCCTCGCGCAGGCGGTGGCTGTCCTTGCCCGGGTAGTCGACATCGAAACCCTCGCGCGCCTGTTTGAGCGCGCCCACCCGCAAACCGGCGTGGCGGCAATGGGCGATCAGCGCAGTGATCAGCGTCGTCTTGCCTGTCCCCGAGGGCGCGCATACCCCCAGCACCGGTACCGGGTACCGGCTTGCGCCCTGTGTCATGGCGACTTTACCTGCATCGAGAAAGCCCGATAGTCTGAACGACATGCGCCCGAGTTGCGAAACCCTCTGCGACAACCGACATGCCTGATTTCGACGCTTATGTCCCAGCGCTGCGGGAGTTGGCAAGTGCCATGGCGCCAAGCAGCGTTCTGGTCATCGACATTGCCCCGCCCCGCCTTGCCCTTGCGGACGCCGACATCGTACACATTCCACCCACCGCACTGGCGCGTCTACCGGCGGACAGGTTGTTCGACCTGGCGATCGTAGCCAACACCCTGGAACGATTGCCGCCGCGCGAGGGGCAAATCCTGCTCGCCCGGCTTCGCGACCGGCAGGCCCGCCGCCTGGTCGCGCTGGTACCGCTGGGCCGGCACACCCATGAGCAGGCCAGCGAGTGGCAGCTCGGCGACCTGCTGGGCTTCGGTATGGCTGTGCTTGCACGGTTGGAGACCGAGAGCGGACCGGCCGTCCTGGCGAGTTACTCGATCAAGGCCTACAAGAACACGCCCGACTGGTTGAACAACCGCTTCTGGGCCAATCCCGAGCGGTGGACGCCGTGAGCCCGCCGGTCACTATCCGCCGCAGTGGGCGGGCCAAGCGGGCGCGCATGACCTTCACACCCGGCAAGGGCTTCGAACTGGTCGTCCCGGTTCAGGTGAACCAGGCCGAACTGAGTGCGTGGATGGCTGGCATCCGGCCGTGGATGGAGCGCCAGATCGCCCGCTACGGGGTGCCGAAGCCGGCACCGGAGTTGCCGCGCACACTGGTCTTGCACGCGGTGGACGAGCATTGGGCCGTACAGGCCGCGCCCGACCAGGGCCGTCTGTCAGTACGCGAGGGGTGTTTGTACCTGCCGGCAGCACCGGCCGCCGATATGCGCCGCGCCTTGCGCGGCTGGCTGCAACGGCGCTCGCGGGAGCTGTTGCTGCCGCGGTTGACGGCGGTATCCGAGGAGATCGGCCTGCCGTTTCTCGAAGGACGGGTGCGCTATACGCGGCGGCGCTGGGGCAGTTGCACCAGCGAGCGGCGTATCAGCCTCAGCGCGCGGTTGTTGTTCCTTCCGCCGCCGTTGGTCCGCCATGTGATGATCCACGAGCTGTGCCATACGCAGCACCTGAACCACTCCGCCGCCTTCTGGGCACTGGTGGCTCGGCACGATCCGCAGTGGCGGCAGCGCCGTCAGGCCATGCGCGAGGCGTGGCGGTACCTTCCAGAGGGGCTGGAGGGCTGAATCCGCTCCTTCGCTCTTGCGCCATACCAGACCCGACAACCGGCACCCGTAGGAGCGCACCCCTGTGCGCGATTGCCCAGCCGCGGCGCCAAAATCGAAGCATGCCGCCGACATTGGGCAATCGCCCTGAGGGCAGGGCTCCTACGGGTGCCAGGGTAAGACGAGGGGTGTGAGCGCCGGGGTCCAAGAGGGAGGGGGGTCCGCCCTCCCCCTTGCTAGCCCCCGTCGGAATCAGAACGTCGACCCGGACCCGACCGGCTGGCTGTAGCCTTGGTTATACGGGTACGGCTGCGGCTGGTTGTAACCACCCTGGGG
>CBFGWV010000272.1:0-6489 GCA_965652545.1 uncultured Candidatus Competibacteraceae bacterium
CGGGTCATCGGGGCCGCGGCGGCGTGGTGCTTGACCGTGTGGCCGCAGATGAACTCACCGTGTTGGTCGCAGAACTCGTGCCCGGCTTTGTAACCCACATCGAACAGTCGGCTGAGATTGCTGTACGACCAATCGAATATGGTTTCCCAGTCCTGATCCCGCATGTGATGCGCCCACGGCAGCAGCAGTGGCGTGGTGTGCTTGTGGCGCTCCTTGTGGTGGCACTGGCTGAACAGCTCGGTGCCCTGCTGGGCCAGTTTGGTCAGCGGCAGGATGATGGACAGCACCCAGGCGTCGTACAGGTTGCGCGGCTTGCGGATGAGTTTGTCCTGCCCGAGGATATCGAAAGCCACCGCACAGTGAATCTCCAAGTCGCGCTCCTCGCACAGCACCTCGTAGTTGAGCGTCTCCAGGGCCGAGCCCTCGATGAACGTCTCTCCATCGACCTCGAAGGGCGAATAGATGAACGGAAAGGCCAGCGCCGCCTTGAAGTGATCGGCGTTGAGCTCGTCGTGCCGGAAGGAGACGAACTTGTGCCGGTCGACGCTGTAGGCGCTCAAGTAGAAGTCGCCCGGGAAATCAGGGATCGCATCGAAGTCCACCACTTCTTCGATCCACGGCGGCGCCTGGCACAGCCCCAGGCTCTTGGTACTGAGATCCGTCGGGCAAAACGCGGCGGACCAGAATTCCGCAATGTCCCGGGTCAGCCGCTGCATCGGCGTATCCTGCGGGAACTGGAACAAGTACTTCTGCATCGTCCGGGTATAGGCCTCCGCCAGCGTCCCGGGTTTGTGGAACACTTTGTAGTTCACCGGAAAGTGCTTATAGATGCTGTCGGAGACGCCCATGTTCGGCGTGGCCGCCAGCGCCGCCTGGCGATCGCCGTTCTTGGGTGCCGCATACAGCAACCCCACCAGCATGCCGGCGCCGGTGGTCGACACGACATCGAAACACACCCCCGCTTCGTCCATTGCCAGCAACGCACCGGCCATCAACGTCAGATTCGGCGCACCGCCACCCAGTACCAGAGCTGTCGTCATTTCTTCCCCCCTTCTTATAACCGCCCCTGCGGCCTTCTCTTTACGCGCTAATCCATCTTGTTCAGGAGTCGGCCAACGTACCGACGGGCTGCGCCATGACCACCCGGTCGCGGCCTGCCAGTTTGGCCCGGTACATGGCCTGATCGGCACGGTGCAGCGTAAGCTCCAGCGACTCGTCCGGTTCGCCCTCGGCCACTCCCAGGCTGGCGGTCATGCGCAGGTCGCCGGATACCCCGGGCAGGCGGATGGCGGCAATCGCCGCACGCAGCTTTTCCGCCACCGCCATGGCGCTATCGATGGGCGCCTCCGGCAACAGCACGGCAAACTCCTCACCGCCAAGCCGGCCCAATGCATCCACCGAACGCAGCTGCGCCTTACAGGTCTCGGCCACCGCGCGCAGGGCCTCGTCCCCGGAGCGGTGGCCGAGCGTGTCGTTGATGCCCTTGAAGTGGTCGATATCCAGCATCACCACGCTCAGCGGACGGCCATATCGGTTGCGGTAATCGACGGCATTGGTGGCAATCTTGTAAAACTCACGTCGGTTGACCGCGCCAGTGAGTGAGTCGATCTTGGCCAGTGCGGCCAAGCGCTCCAGGGCGAACTTGAGCATCAGGTGGTTGTGCACCCTGGCCCGCACGATAGGCGGCCAGAACGGCTTGGTCACATAGTCCACCGCCCCCAGTTGAAGGCCGTTGGCTTCGTCATCCTCCTCGCTCTTGGCCGTGACGAAGATCACCGGTATCGATGCGGTTTCCGGGTCGCTGCGCAGGCGCTTGAGCACCTCGTAGCCATCCATGTCCGGCATTTCGATATCCAGCAAGATGAGGTCGGGCAGTTTGTTGGCCACCACCTCAAGCGCCTTGGCGCCACTGGTGGCGATAAAGCACTTGCCGATGTCCTTCAGGCTTTCCATCATGACCCGGGCATTGCGCGGCACGTCGTCCACGATGAGTAGGCGTGCCTCCTGGGTGCGAATCATCTCCTCGGGAGTGAGTCTGGCCAGCCGGTCTTCCCGTTGCTGCCGGTCATCATTCATAAGGCGGTGCCCGTGTGGTTCGTTGAGAGTCATGCCCTGGACTCGAGCTGTCCGCGCAAGGCGGCAGCCTCGGTCACAGCGGTCTCGAAGTCGAATTCGTTCAATGCGGTCTCCAGGGCGATGAGCGAGACCCCGGGCGCGCCGCCGATGAGGTCCGACAAGTCGTCGAAGTGGTCCAGGGCGGCGGCGTCCGAGGCCTCGGCCAGGGCCTCGATGTCCGCCAGCAAGACCGCGGCGCGGCTGAAGGCCGCCGGCGCGCGGGCGGACACCTGATCAGGCGGAGTGCCGGCCTCTTCGCGACCGATCAGGTGCTCGACCACCTGCCGCACCTGAAAGACCGCCGCCTCGAGTTGATCCATCCATTGCATGGCGGCGTCGACGTCGTTGTTCTTGCAGGTACGCTCGACATTTTTGGCCGCCTCGAAGGCCGAGTTCGCGCCCACATTGCCGGCCACGCCTTTCAAACCATGCGCCAGGCTGCCGGCCTCGCCCAGGGCGTTGTTCATGATCGCCGTGCGCATGCGGGTGATCATCGCCGCGTCCTTGCTCGCGAACTCCTCGAGCAGGCGACGCAGCAGGCGTCGATTGCCACCGACCCGGGTCAGCGCGCTGCGCACATCGATACCGGCCAGGTCATCGGGCAGGATGTCCGGATCGGCATTGCGGCTGCGCGCAGCCTTGTTGCGGCTGGAGACCGCTTCGATGCGGCGCTGCTCCGGCACCTGGATGTGGTTGCACAGTACGTGGAACAAACGGTCGGGGTTCACCGGCTTGGTGACGTAGTCGACCATGCCGGCGGCGAAGCAGCGGTGGCGCTCGTTCTGGAATGCGTGTGCGGTCATGGCGATGATCGGCAGCGCATTCAATGCAGGGATCGCCCGTATCGCACGGGTCGCGGCCACCCCGTCCATTTCGGGCATTTGCAAGTCCATAAGCACCGCGTCGTAGTAGTCCGGCGCCACGGCCTCGACCGCCATGACCGCCTCTTTGCCGTTGTTGGCAATGGCGATCTCGACACCCACTTGCTGGAGCAGGCCACGGGCGACCAGTTGGTTGATCTCGTTGTCCTCGACGACCAGGATGCGCGCCCCTTGCAGGGCATCGCCCACCTCTGCCCCCAGCTTCACCGACGTGAATCCCGCCCGGGCGCTGCGCCGGCCGAACGCGTTCATCAGCGTGTCGAAGATCTGCGAGGCGGTGGCCGCCTTGACCACACTGCCATCGAGCGCCACCCGCGCGGCGGCCTCCGCCGCGCTGGACTCGTCGTGGGCGGTCATGAGGATCATGGTCGGTACGGCGGCCCCCGCAGGCCGCGCAGCCAGGCTCTGCCGGATGCGCTCGACCGCCTCGGGCGTTGTGAGCTTGTAATCGAGCATCAGCACGCTGAACGGCTCGCCCGGCCGATCGAGGGCCGCCACCGTGTCCTCGAGCGTCTCGACGGTGACGGCGTGGAAGCCCAAGCCGGTGACAGTCTGCAACAGCGCATCGCGGGCCACGGCGTTGTTGTCCAGAATCAACACCCGCAGCCCGCGCAGATCGGGCGGGACCACATCGGCAAAGGCCTCGGGCTCGGTGGCCAGGCCGAACGGCACCTCGAACCAGAACGTACTGCCCCTGCCGTATTCGCTCTCCACGCCGATGGTGCCGCCCATCATTTCCACCAGCGCCTTGGAGATGGACAATCCCAGCCCGGTGCCCCCATAGCGCCGCGTCGTGGACGTGTCGGCCTGGGAGAAACTCTGGAACAGCCGCGCCCGCTGCTCGGGTGTCAGCCCGATGCCGCTGTCAGTGAGGCGGAAGCGCAGGACGACCTCGTCGCGCCTTCGGGCTTGCACGCTGACATCGAGCAGGATGTCGCCGATCTCAGTGAACTTCGCCGCGTTGCTGCCCAGATTGATCAGCACCTGGCTCAAGCGCAGGGCATCGCCGGTGAGTTTGCTGGGGACATCCGCGGCCATCGACAGCAACAGCTCTACGTCACCGGCACGCACGCGTGGCGCAATGACGCTGACGACGTTGCGCAGGAGGGCTTCCAGGTCGAACGGCAGGCGCTCGATCTCCAGCTTGCCGGCCTCGATCTTGGACATATCGAGAATGTCGTTGATTACCCCCAGAAGCAGTTGGCCGGAGGCCTCCACCTTGGTGGCGAGCTGGCGCTGGTCGTCGGTGAGCGTAGAGGCCAGCAGCAGTTTGGTCAGGCCGAGCACCGCGTTGAGCGGGGTGCGGATCTCGTGGCTCATGTTGGCCAGGAAGTCCGACTTCGCCCGGGTGGCCGCCTCGGCTTCCTCTTTGGCCTCGCGCAGGGCCGCTTCGCTGCGCTTGAGCGCGCTGATATCGGTGTAGGTGCTGACGAAGCCGCCGCCGTCGATGGGTTTGCCGCGAATGTCGATGACCATGCCGTTGGGGCGGGTGCGCTCGGCGTGGTGCGGCTTGAACTGCCGCACCATCGCCAGGCGCTGCTCGACAAAGTCGTCCACGTTGCCGATGTCGCCGAAATCGCCGCGCTCGGCGTTGTAGCGAAAGTGGACCTCCAGGTTGGTGCCCGGCCCGCAGCTCTCGGGCGGCAGGTCGAGAATCTCGAAGAATCGATGGTTCGCTTTGATCAGGGTGAGGTCGGTGTCGTAGTAGGTCACCCCTTGATCGAGGCTGCTGAGGATGGTGTCGAGCATGGCTTTCTCACGCTCGAGCTCCGCCCGCTGGCGCACCTGTTCGGTAATGTCGTAATACGTCAGCAGGCGCCCGCCATCGGGCAGATCGACGATACGCAGGCGAAAGCTGCGCCCATCCTGGAGATGAAGATCGACCGGCTCGATACCGCCGGCCCGGATGTCGGCCACCCGCTGCTCGACGAACGCGTCGAAGTCCTCGTCGGCGATCGGGTAGATACGGTTATGGCGATTGAAACGAACGGCTTCAGCAAACGACTTGGGTGTCGAGAGAAAGTCGTCCGGGAATCCGAACCAGGCACGCAGTGCCGGGTTGATGAAACTGACATCAAGGGCGCGATCGACCAGCATGACGCCATAGTCGATGTTATCGACGATAAGCCGCGCAAGCTCGAAATTGTCGCGATCCACCGTCAACGTACCGCCGGGTGTTCCGGCGCGGCCACCGATACCGAACTCCCCCATCGCGATTCTTATCCGTGATGTGGGTATGCGCACAAACAGCTCCTGCCGTCACTGCGCCCCCTTTAACCGAATGATCGATCCGCTTGCTTATTCTTTAGCCAGAGCCTCGATCATGACCCCGCTTTGTGGCAAATGATGTGACATGCCGATGATCCGCGCAACCGGGATTCGGCGCAGTGACGCAAAGAACGAATATCGAAACTGTGCGACTCAAATAAAAGCGAAACCAATCACAAAACAAATGAGCAATACAACACAGCCGCCATATCAATGTCGCAAACTGAACCGATGGCGTGCGAGGCCGGCTTACGCGCCCGGTCCGTGGAACGGTTCGCTTTCGTAGAAAACTTTTCCGCTCCGATTGCGGATGACGAAGCGGTCGCCTTCCCAAACGCCGGTGCCGACACCGTGCCGGATGCCGTTCCAGAACTGATCGGTGGCGACGTTCTCGCTCGCCAGGACGGTGCCGTCGCTGTCGACGATGGTCAGAACGACGTTCGTGCCCCCGCCACCACGACGAAAGATGATATCCGTGCGTGCGCTGATCGCCTTGCCCGGATGGCGCTTGGAGGCCTTCTTCGAGACCGTCACATGCGTGAAGCCGGCTGTGCGGGTGTCCGTAGCCGCCTCGTGAATGGGGCCGGCGTCCACGCCCAAGTGCTCGGCAACCGTGGTCAGCGCGGTCTCCACGGTCATCAGGGCCCATTCGTCCTGCGCATCCGGCGCCATCGCCATGAAGCGGTCGACCTCGAAAGCCCCGGCATAGCAGGCCAGAATGCCCTTGAGCTCTTCATGCGGCGCGCCCGGCCCCTCGCTACCCAGATAGACGTTCACCTTGGTGATCTTGCCCAGATCGAGTGAACCGCCAAGCTTGGCGCAAAAGACGTTGCGGACGTTTTCCCAGCATGGCGTCAACGCCCGATAGATGGCCCGGTCGTGAGAGGCGAGCACGAGTTGCACATCGTGTAACGGCATGGCGGGCGTCCGGCATCGGTAGTGGATGCGCGGCTTTGTACCACGCCACTCAGCGGAACGCGCGCGCGAGGTAATGATCGGCCCCGTCCGTCGGCGCGACGACCGTGTGGGCTGCATTCCCCGGCACCAGTTCCTCGATCCTGTCGATGAGGTCGCGGATACGGTAGGGCTTGCTCAGAAAGCCGCCCATCATGGCGATGCGTCCGCGTTCGCGTTCGGGGATATCGGCATAGCCCGAGGTCATCAGCACACGCAAGCCGGGCGCAAGCCCCATCGCCTCTTGGGCGAGTTCGACACCGTTCATGCC
>CBFGWV010000273.1:0-6488 GCA_965652545.1 uncultured Candidatus Competibacteraceae bacterium
GCATCCGCACGGTGCTGTTTTCCGTGGGCAGGGAGAGAACGAGTAGCAGCCAAGTATTCATGTTGCGTATTAAACAGATTTGTAGGGATTGCTACAACAAATTTCTCCAAAGGCGCGTCCCCCGCATCCGACGCGCTTCGGATGCATCGCGCACGATGCTGATAAAGTCCCACTAAGTCGCACCGAGTGGCCGCAGCCAATCGCGCCGCAGCGACGCCGGGCCTCGGAACGCAAGAAGCAGGATCTCGACTGACCACCCGAAGGACCACCGCAGCTAGGCCTTCGGAGCGGGCAGGTCCCGGGCAGACCGTCGGCCGCAGGGAAGCGGCCGTCGAGCTCACATGGATGTGTTTACAGCGTGTCGGCCCGGGACCTGCCCGCTTCGAAGGCCGGTGGCCGAGCAAGAACCCATGGCCGGGCTTCGCCCGGCTACCGGTTACAAACCGGTGATCCCAGGGCCACGACACTGCACAACGCTACGGGAAGAGCCCATATGCAAGCCGAAGACGCACCGACACCATCAAGCAACGCCGCTCGGTTCCACACCGACGTGGACGACGTCTTCGCCCGCATCGCATCGCGCTACGACCGCCTGTGCGACCTCTTCAGCCTCGGCATCCACCGCCTCTGGAAGCGCCGGGCCGCAGCCCTCATCGCCGACGAAAACTGGAGTGACCTGCTCGATGCCGCCGCCGGCACCGGCGACGTCGCCCTGCGCGTCCTCAAACGCCAAGGCCTGCGCCCGAACCAGACCATGACCGTCTCCGACATCTGCCCCCAGATGCTCGCCATCGCACAACAGCGACTGGCGCGCAGCGGCACCCTGCCGCAGATCCGGCAACTCGACGCCCACGCCATGCCGGAAATCCCCGACGCCAGCATCGACCTCTACGCCATCTCCCTGGGGCTCAAAATCTGCGACCGCGGCAAAGTCCTGCACGAAGCCCTGCGCGTACTACGCCCCGGCGGACGACTGATCGCCCTCGAAGCCTCAAACATCCGTTGGGAATGGCTCAACCGCGCCTATCTCGGCTACATGGCCGTCTGCATGCCCGTCCTTGGCTGGCTCGCCACCGGCGGCGACGCCTCGGCTTATCGCTACCTGCTACGGGGCATCCGCAGCTTTCCCACGGCCGAGGCATTGGCCGACGAACTGCGCGACATGGGGTTCATCGACGTCAGCTTCGAGCGCCTCTCACTGGGCATCGTCGCCATTCACATCGCCCGCAAACCATCACCCCAGACACCACCCGAACGGCCACTGAAGTGAGCCGTTCGAGTCGGGCAGGCCTGGGACAGACCGTCGGCAGCATGGATGCTGCCGTCGAGCGCACAGGGATGTATTCACAGCGCGTCGGACCAAGGCCTGCCCGACTCAAAAGGCGGGGCCCGGCCCCCGTCCTTGCCGACCCCATGGAAGGCCAGCCCCTACTCACCCCACGGCGCGTTCGCGCGAGCGCACCAACACCGGCAACGGCAATACCCCCGGCATCACCACCTGCGCCAGACGCTCCGCGCTGCCGCACGCCAGCGTCCAACCCAGCATGCCGTGCCCACAATTGAGAAACACATTGTCGAACGGCGTACAGCCGATGATCGGGCGGCTATCCGGCGTCATGGGGCGGGCACCGACCCACGGCTGGCCCGCATCGCGATAATTGCAGGCCAACGGAAACGCCGCCTCCGCCACCTTGCGCAACTCCATCTGGCGGCGAGCCGGACGACGCATCTGCTGCGGGCCGACATCCGCCATACCCGCGATCCGCACCACATCGCCCAGCCGGCACAGCACAATCTTTCGCGACGCATCCGTAATACTGACCTCCGGCGCCAACGGCCGCGCCGGCAACGTCAAGCTATAACCGAACACCGGCCAGATCGGCAGACGGATATCGATCAGCCGCGCCAGATGAGCGCTCTGCACACCGGCTGAGAGCACCAGCGCATCGACCTCGCGCTCGCCGTCAGTCGTCATCAGCGCCCGCACTCGCCGGCTGTCGCGTCGAAAGCCGGTGACCGTACACTGGTATACGAAACGCACCCCGAACTGGCGCTCAAGCACATGCGCCAACCGCTCACAGAACAAGCGGGCATCGCCGGCCTCATCCAGCGACGCGAACACCGCCCCGCTGAAGCGTCCGGCCTGAGACAGCGCCGGCTCCTTGTCCAGCGCCGCATCCACCCCAAGCACCTCCACCGGGCAACCGGCATCCTGCTTCATCGCCACCGACCGCCGCACCGCGTCCAACGCCTTCTCGCTGCGGTAGATCACCAGCTTGCCCGCGGCACGGTGATGGAAGGCCAACGCATGGCGGTCCTGCAGATCACGCAACACCCGGCGGGACTCCAGCGCCAGCGCCAGCACACTCAACGTGTTGCTGCGATGCGCGCTAGCGGTGCACTCGGCCAGCAAGCGTGCGCCCCAGGCAAAGAATGCGGGGTTCAACGTCGGGCGCAGGCGAAACGCAGGGTCCAGGCCCAGCAGAAAACCAGGGAGTTGACGCAGCAAGGCCGGCGCGGCCATGGCATCCGTATAGCTGTAGCTGAGTTGGCCGCCATTGGCGTTGGAGGTGCCGGCCGCCGGCCCCTCGCCCGCATCGACGACGGTCACCTGCATGCCACGGCGAACCAACGACCACGCAGTCGTCAGGCCGATGACACCGGCACCGATGACCGTGGCATGCGCTGCGTCGGGACGGACCTTGGGCGTCATGACCGACCGCCCGACACATCCGTGTACTCATTGACTTGGCTACCTGCGCCCACGCCGGACCCGCCTCCCGCACAGTCAACCCAAGGGGGCGCCCAGTCTACCGCAGAGGTACCCGCGGCGAACATACGGCAGAGTCTACCCCCAGCGGAGTTGCCCACATACCCGCTGCTGAACCATGATGCGGGCGGCAAGCGCCCAACCGAAGGAGCCCCTCGATGCGCTGGATTCCCATTAGCGAAACCAATCCGTTCCGGCTGCCGTTCTACCTCAGCGCCGCCGCGCTCGTGCTGGCGATACTGCCCTGGCCCGGCGGCTTCTACGCCATCATGCGCATCGTCATCTGTGCCTGTGCCGCCTACGGCGCCTGGCGTCTGTACCAACGCGGCAACAGCGAGTGGGCCTGGGTGATGGGCGTGATCGCGGTAGTCTACAACCCGTTCATCTGGGTGAAGATCGGCGGCCAGTTCTGGTGGCTGGTGATCAACGTGGTCGCGCTGGTCTTGATCTATGGCGCCACGCTGGTGTTCCAGGGCCGCCGGCTACGCGATGCCGTGAGCCGTTGAGAGTGCCGGCACGGGCGAATTTGGGCGGGGTGTATGGCGGTTTACATTAGAAATGTGTTAAGTAATTCGCAGCCACCCTCCGCGCCTTGACGTCGCGGCCAGCCACGGATTGCCGACCGCATGCTCACCGTCGAAATGAAACGAATCATCCAAGGCCTCAAGCTGGGCTTCGTGGCGACGGTCAATCCGGACTGCACCCCGCACATCTCGCCGGCCGAAACGTTTGTCGTGCTCAATGACAGCACGCTGGCCTTTGGCGAGATCCGCTCACCCAACACCGTGCGCAACATCGCCAGCCATCCCCAAGTGGCGGTGAACTTCTTCGACGTCCTGGCGCGCAAAGCGGTACGCGTGCGGGGCACCGCGGACTACCACCGCCAGAACAGCGACACTTTTACGCGCTGGTATCCGCAGTTCGAGGCCTGGGGCCCCGTGGCGCGGGTCATACGCGGCATCGTGCTGATCGAGCTGACCACGGCGGAGCTGGTGTTTTCCCCCGCCTACGACCTCGGCCAGAGCGAGACCGAGTTGAAAGTCCACTGGCGCAACCATCTGCTGTCGATGTAGCCCGGTCAGACCACCACGTCGAAGCGCCCGTTGAGGCCACCCTCGCCCTGGCTCAGGGCAAGCTCCAGTTGCGGGCGGTAAATGAAGTCCCGCCCGTTGCCCGGCTCGTTCGGAAAGTACCATTGAGTGGTGAGCTGACGACCATCGGCCGTCGTCACCCGCACATGCACATGCCGCGTGCGCCCCGGATACAGCCCCGGCACGATGGTTTCAAAGCGATACGCCCCGTCCACACCGGTCACCTGATGACCGCGCAGGCGAAAGCCTTGGTTGTCGTAGTGCCCCTGGGTATCGCAATGCCAGATATCCACCACCGCATCGGCCAGCGGTGTGCAGGCCCGATCGAGCACGCGGCCGCTCAGGATCAACGGCTCGCCGGGCATATCCGGCTCCCGCAACACGGCTCGCTGCGGCGAATCCGGCTTGTAATACGGCCCCGCCGTGCTCTTGACCGTGGGGCCGGCCGCACAATCCGCCGCCGCCAGCCTGGGCACAGCACCGGCCAGAATCAGGCTGGCACCGAGAACGACCACCTGCCGGCGGCGGGAATCGGGAACGGACATGGCAAACACCTCGCAGGACGATTCGGACGCAACGGCCGTCAATGGCCGCTGCGTCCCTTAGAGCAGCGTCGATGCGAGACGTTTCACAGCCGACACCCGGGTCAAACGGCGGGCAGGGACGGGCGGGCGGCCAGGGCGGCGCGGATGACGCCCTCTACCCGCTCGCGCTCCTCGCCGGCCAGCGGCAGGCGCGGCGCACGCACGTTGTCGTTGTCCAGCAGCCCGCTGTGCACGCCGGCAAGCTTGATGTTCTGCACCAGCTTGGTGGAGACATCCAGGTGCAACAAGGGCATGAACCAGTGGTATAAGGCCACCGCTTCGGCAATCCGCCCGGCTTGAACCAGTTCGTAGATGACGACGGTCTCGCGCGGGAAGGCGCACACCAGCCCGGCCACCCAGCCCTGGGCGCCGAGCAGCAGGCTCTCCAGCGCCAGGTCGTCGACACCACAGAAGATGCTGTAGCGATCGCCGGTGAGGTTGCGGATGTCCGACTGGCGGCGGATGTCGTCCGATGACTCTTTGATGGCCTGGAAACGCGGCTCCTCGGCAAGTTCGACGAACATCTGCGGGGTGATATCGACCGCGTAGGCCACCGGGTTGTTGTACACCATGATCGGCAGATCGGTGGCACGGGCGACCGCGCGGTAGTGGGTCAGCGTCTCGCGTCGGTCGGACACATAGCCCATACCCGGCAACACCATCAGCCCGCGCGCGCCGTCGGCCGCCGCGGCACCGGCAAAGGCGCAGGCACGGCGGGTGGTCGCTTCGGCCACCGTCGCCACCACCGGCACCCGCCCCTCGACCGCGTCCACGGCCGCGCGGATGACCGCACGCCGCTCCTCGCCGTCCAGGACGTCTTTCTCGCCCAGCGTGCCGAGCACGATGATGCCGTGGACGCCCGCCTCTACCTGCGTGCGGACCTGGCCGGCGAAGGCGTCCAGGTCCAGGGTGTCGGCCGCCGTGAACGGGGTGGTCACTGCGGGGAAAACCCCGCGCCAGTCGATTGTCATGTCGTCGGACTCCAAAAAGCCATCGTAAGTCGGGAAAGGTCCGGCTGCGCCGCCCCCTTGTGGAGCGCGCCGCAGCCGGTGCGACGGACTTGTCTCCGACTCGCTTTTTTTGTATACAATCGACAATCTAAATTTGCAAGGCTCCCATCCCGATGGCCCGCCACGAATTCAACTGCATCGATGGTCACACCTGCGGCAATCCGGTTCGCCTGGTGGTGGACGGCGGCCCGCCGCTGGTCGGCGATTCGCAAATCGCACGACGCGAGCACTTCCTGCGCGAGTTCGACTGGATACGCACGGGGCTCATGTTCGAGCCCCGCGGCCACGACTTGATGTCCGGCGGCTTTCTCTACCCCTCGACGCGGGCGGATTGCGATGCCGCGGTATTGTTCATCGAAACCTCCGGCTGCCTGCCCATGTGCGGGCACGGCACCATCGGCATCGTCACACTGGCGCTGGAGCACGGGTTGATCCAACCGCGCACCCCCGGGGTGGTGTTCCTGGACACGCCGGCCGGCCGGGTGGAGGCGCGCTATACGCAGCAGGGCGAACACATCGATGCGGTGCGCATCGTCAACGTACCCTCGTTCCTGTACGCCCGCGATGTGGAGGTGCTTTGCCCGACGCTCGGCCCGTTGCGGGTGGATATCGCCTACGGCGGCAACTTCTATCCCATCCTCGAACCCCAGCCGGGCTATGGTGACCTGGACGAGTTGGCCCCCGACCAGCTCATCCGGCTGGGCCGCGCGATGACCGAGGCGATCGATGCCCGCTGCGACATCCGTCACCCGCTGGATGACCGTATTGCCGGGGTGCGCCATTTCCAATGGACCGGGATGCCGCGCCACCCGGAGGCGCATGCACGCAACGCCGTCATCTACGGGCGGGCGGCCATCGACCGCTCCCCCTGTGGCACCGGCACCTCGGCGCGCATGGCGCAGCTGGCAGCCCGTGGCGAGTTGGCCGTGGGCGAGAGCTTCGTGCACGAGAGCCTCATCGGCAGCCTGTTTCGCGGCCGAGTGGAGGCGCACACCACAGTGGGCGGCTACGAGGCCATCGTCCCGAGCATCGA
>CBFGWV010000274.1:0-6465 GCA_965652545.1 uncultured Candidatus Competibacteraceae bacterium
GCGTTTATGCGCAAGAAAGTCCGGGAACTGCGGATAGCAGCGCAGCAACTGATCCGGCCGCGCCCATCGGTGGTAGGTCAGGTAATAGCTACCGCTCAGGTTGGTGGCCAGGTCGATCAGGGCGCGGAAGGTGCCGGCGGCATGGTCGATGGCGGCGTCTGTGTGGTCGATGTGCAGGTTGAGGATCACGCACGCGAACCGCTGCCGCGCCCAGGGCAGGAAACTGTCGCCGTCCGCCTCGGTCATGCGCACCGTACCGTAGACCACATCGGCCTTGCGCAGGCGCAGCAGCATGGCGGCGGCCTGCATGAATGCCGGCAGTTGCGCCGGCGGGACGTACAACTCAGTGATCATCTCGCTGCCGGGGCAGCTGCGGCCCAGTGCCTTGTCCACGGCGCGGTGGTAGTCGTCCAGGTAGATGTTCAACTGGTGGGTATCGGACCAGTACACCTGCCCGGACGAGCGCAGGTAGAAGTCCGTGAACTGACGGTAGGCCGCCGCCTTGTCGGTATGTGCCAACACCAGCAGCCGGCCCCAGTCCTCGCGCGACAGGCGCAGCTGCCGCACCGGGATGGGTGTATCGTCCGCCACCGGTTGGTAGCACGAGACGATGCCGCGGTTGAGGAACCCCGCGCCGTGCGGGTCGATATCGAACTGGAAATCCCCATAACGGCAACCGGCCCGCTGTTGCTGGGTGAGCCGGCCGACCACCTGCTCCACCGTCGCGGTCTCGACGACGCGGCGGACCTTGTGTCGTTCACACAGCTGCAGGCTGACCGAGACCACCACACCGAACAAGCCGTAGCCGCCCACGATGAGGCTGAACCACTGCGGGTGTTCGCAACGGCTGACGCGGTGCACCTCGCCGTCGGCATCCACCACCGTGAGCGCGAGCACATCCTGCGAAAACGGTGCCATGCCCAGCCCGCGCCCATGGATGTTGGCCGCCACCGCGCCACCGAGGGTGAGGCGGTCCGCGCCGGTCTGCTTCTGGCGCAACCCCCAGACTGGCTTGCCCGCCTGCAAAGCGAAATAGCCGCGGAAGAGGTCCGGCCACTGGATGCCGGCTTGCGCCTCGATCACCCCGGTGGCCGCGTCGAAGGCGGTGATGCGGTTCAGGCTGCGCATATCCAGCAGCACCGCATCGCGGGCGAAGGCTTGTCCGCCCATGGCGTGGCGGCCACCGGCCACGGCCACGCCAAGCCCTTGACGGGCGGCGCGGCGTACCACTGAACGGATACCGTCGATCGTCTCGGGGCGCTCGATGCGCGCGACCGACGTCGGGTTGAGGCGGGCGTGAATATCGTTGACCAGGGGCGTGGACATGGGCGGGCTCGCTGCGGGGACGAGCCCTCACGCTACGCCCGCGCCGACGCGAACCCCCAGGCGGCCGATTGTGGGCGCATGCACCGATACCGGGCGCATCGGCGCATGCGTCCGGCGGCCGAGTTCAGCCCGCGGCCGCCGACAGCCCGGCGGTGAATTCGCGTTTGAGCAGTTCGATATCCTCGATACCCACGGAGACGCGGAAGAACCCCTCGGTGATCCCGAGACTGGCACGGACCTCTGCGCTGACTTCGCGGTGAGAGGAGGTCACCGGGTGGCTCAAGGTGGTGGCGACATCGCCCAGCGTGGGCGCAAAAGGAATGTCCCCGGCACCGCGGAGCAAGGCGTTGGCCTCGGCGCGGCCGCCGTGAATCTCGAAGCTCAGCATGTTGCCGTTCTTCCCCTGAAGCACATCGGCCGCCAGCGCTGCATCGGGGTGGTCGGCCTCGCCCGGATAGACCACCCGCTTGACCCCCGGCAGCGTGCGCAGGTGGTCGCACAAGGCCTTGGCATTGGCGCAGGCGCGCTCGTAGCGCAGGCCGAAGGTGTGCAGCCCGCGCTCGGCCAGCCAGCAATCGTAGGGGCTGGCGGTCAGGCCCCAGGTGACCACCGCGTCATCCAGTGCCTCGCACAGGACAGGATCACGGGCGGAAACGAAACCCAGCAGTACATCGCTGTGGCCGGAGAGCAGCTTGGTGGCGCTGTGCATGACCACATCGGCGCCGTGGGCGTACGGCTGGAAGCCATAAGGCGTGGTGAAGGTGTTGTCGACCACCAGCAGGCAGTCGTGGCGGTCGGCGATGGCGGCAATGGCGTGCATGTCAGCGATGCGCAAGGTCGGGTTGGACACCACCTCGACCATGATCATCCGCGTCTGCGGGCGGATGGCGGCCTCCACGGCCGCGGCATCCGAGGCATCGACCATGGTGGTGTCGAAGCCCAGGCGCTTGAGGTCGCGGGTGAGCAGGCGCAGGCTGCGGCCGTAGAGCTGGTTGCCGGCGACGATATGGTCGCCGGCCTTGAGCAGCCCGAGGAAGATCGCCGACACTGCCGCCATGCCTGAGGCGGTCATCGTGCCCCAGTCGGCGCCCTCCATCCAGGCGAGCTTCTCGGCCACCACGGCGGCGTTGGGATGGCCCTCGCGGCTGTAGGTGTAGCCGTGCAGCCGCCCTTCGTACTGCGCGTCGATCTCATCGGCATCGGTGCAGCGGTAGACGACCGAGCCGTACAGTGGGGTGACCAGGGGGCGGGCGACCGACTCCGGGGTGATGCTGCGGCGGACGATCGAGCGGTGATCACGGTTGTCGGTCATGACGATGCCTTGGCTTGGGTTGAACAATACGCCGCTGTATAGCACAGCCCGATGGCTGCGTACGACGGGTGCCCAGGGCCGCCGCAGGTGGTCTACCATGGCAGCGCCCTCGTAGCGGCAAAGGATTCTCATGACTGTTCTCATACTCGGGTTGGTGCTGTTTTTGGGCGTGCACTCGGTGTCCATCGCTGCGCCGGGTTGGCGCGATGCCCAGGTGCGACGCCTGGGCGAGCTGCCGTGGAAGGGGTTGTACGCCGCCGTCGCCCTCGTCGGCTTCGTGCTGATCGTCTGGGGCTACGGTCAGGCGCGCCTGTCGCCGGTGGTGCTGTACGGCCCGCCGTCGTGGGGCCGGCATCTGGCGATGCTGCTGATGTTGCCGGTGTTCGTTCTGCTGGTGGCCGGCCATTCGCCAGGGCGCATCCGCAGCACCCTCAAGCATCCCATGCTGGTGGCGGTGAAGCTTTGGGCCGTGGCCCATTTGCTGGCCAACGGCACCTTGGCCGACGTGGTGTTGTTCGGCGCGCTTCTCGCCTGGGCGGTGGTCGACCGGATCAGCGTCAAGCATCGGCCGGGCTCGACACCCGCGCCCGCGCCGTTCGGGCGCGGCGACATCATCGCCTTGGTGGTGGGCCTGGTCCTCTACGCCGCCTTCGTCTTCTGGCTGCACGGCTGGTGGATCGGCATACCGCTGGCATGACCGCAAAGACCGACGGGGTCAGTATCGTCGTATGCACCTATCGGCGGCCGCGCGAGCTGGCCAGGCTCTTGCCCGGTCTGGCCGCGCAGCGGCTGGAGGGGGTGCCGGCCTGCGAGCTGATCGTCGTGGACAACAGCCCAGAGGGCGGTGTCGCCGAGCCGGTCTGGACGGCGCCCTTCCCGTTGCGCATCGTGCACGAGCCCCGGCCTGGGCTGAGTTGCGCACGCAACACCGGTGTCGCCGAGGCGCGCTTTGGCGTGGTGGCCTTCCTCGACGACGATGTGGCGCTTGAGCCCCAGTGGTTGGCGGCGTTGTACCGCGCGTTCGCCGACCCTGGGGTGGCTATCGTGGCCGGTCGCGTGTTGCCGCGCTTTCCCGGCGCGTCTCCCCGCTGGTTGGATGCCCGGGCGCTGTCGGATCTCTCCTGCCTGGATCTGGGCGACGCCGTTCTAGCGGTCGAGGCCGATCAGGTTATCGGGGCGAATTTCGCCGTGCGTCGCGAGGCGGTGCTCGCGGTGGGCGGTTTCGACAGCCGGCTTGGCCGCTACGGCCGCAACCTGCTCTCGGGCGATGAAACCCGCATCGCCCGGGCCGTGGCGGCCACTGGCGGCCGGCTGGTGTACGCGCCCGATGCCTGGGTTTGGCACTGTATCGCCGAGGAACGCCTTTCTCGCCTGTGGCATCTGAAGCGTGCGTACTGGGGCGGTCGAACGGCCGCGAGCATGGGCGGGCCGGCCGTGAACGCCGCCGACGACGCGCCGTTGTCAGTGGCACCGGCCAAGCCGTGGATCGTCCGGTTCATCGCACGCCGCCGGGCCGGCGGCAGCCTGTTCGCCGAGGCCCGGCACCTGGCCTGGTGTGCTGGTAAAGCCTGGCAGCGATGGATCGGCCCTCCGGCGACGTAACGACAACGGACTTCAAAGGGACACGCAATGCCCGCACGCGTCTTGGTCGTCGGCTTCGATGCCGCCGAAGCGACCCTCATCGAAACCTGGGCGGCGCAGGGGGATCTGCCCAACTTCGCTCGACTGATCGGTTCGGCGGCCGGTTTTCGCCTGGGCAACAGCCTCGAGACGCTGCCCGGCGCGATCTGGCCCGAATTGCAGACCGGGATCGGTTGCGGACGCATTCCGCATTATTTCCATCCGCGCCAGTTGCATACCGGCGAGGCCATGGCCCGCCCGCTGACGGCCGACGATGTCGATGCGGACAACTACTACTGGACCCAGGCCAGCCGGGCGGGTCTGCGTGTGGCCGCCCTGGACATGCCGCAAACGGTGCCGGCGTCCGATTTCAACGGTATCCAGCTGTTCGAATGGGGGTTGCACGATCGCAACTTCGCCATCGCCAGCGATCCGCCCGCGTTGCTGGAGGGCATCCGCCGACGCTTCGGTGACCACCCGGTACTCGACTGCGACCGGCACGGCTGCACCCGCGAAGGCTATGCCGATTTGCTCAATCGCATTAAATGGGGTGCACGGCTCAAGCGCGACCTGTTCAGCGACCTGCTCGCACGCGAGACCTGGGACTTGTTCAGCTGCTGCTTCAGCGAATCGCACTGCGTCGGGCATCAGTTCTGGCACTTCCAGGACCCGCAACACCCCTGGTATGCCGCCGATGCCGCCGCCGAGTATCGCCACGCCATCGTCGACGTCTACCGCCTGCTCGACGAGGCGCTGGGCCGCTTGATCGAACTCGCCGGCCCCGACGCCACCGTCTTCACCCTGGCCAGCCACGGCATGGGCCATTACCACGGCGGGCCCAAGTTGCTGCCGGAATTCCTCGAACGCATCGGCCTGTCCGCCAGCGGCGAATCCACCGTCAGGCGTGAACTCACGGCCCGCCACCTCGTGCGCCACCTGCCGCGCAGCTGGCTGCCGGTGCTCAAACGGCTCTCGGCCATGCCGCGGGTACGTAAGACCCGCCGCGCCCTGGGCGGTCTGCGCAAGCCGCTGGAATCCCGCGCCACACGCGCCGCGGCCTTCGAGAACAACCGCTGCGGCGCCATCCGCCTCAACCTGAAAGGGCGCGAACCCAACGGGTCAGTAGCGCCGGGCGAGGAGGCCAATGCCCTCAAGGCCACCATTCGCCGCGAACTCCTGGCTCTGCGCCACGTCACCACCGGCCAGCCCATCGTCGAGCGTGTCGATGACGCAACCGACGTGTTCGGCCCCGGCCATCACCCCGACGTCCCCGATCTCATCGTCGTCTTCCGCACCGGCCTCGGCACCCTCGAATCCGTATGCTCCGCGCGTGTCGGCGAACTGACCGTCACCAACTTCGACCCCGGCAGCCCCCGCTCCGGTGACCACACCGTCGAATCGCGACTGTGGATCAGCGGTGCCGGTATCCCCGCACAACCAACCCTGGGCGCCGGCAACGTCCTCGACCTCGCCCCCAGCGTGTTGGCGGCGCTTGGCGTGCAGCCACGGACAGTCATGGACGGACAGGTCCTGGCCCCCCTTCAGCGTGGCGTCCACGAGCCCGCTGCCCTCACCGCATCGAGAGTCGGTACGCATGCGCGTTGATAGATACATGGTGCGCGATGCATTCGAGTCGTTGACTGTCAGCGAACGTTGGAGGCTCGATGGCTTATCGGGCCGATCGCGCTGAGGGCAGCGCTCCTACAGGTGCCAAGTGCGGGCTTGTTTGCTGGGCCGCAAATGGTGGGCACTCTGCGTATCAGCCCTTCTTTCAACGACGAGAGCTCAAATGCGCTATTGCTTATTGCGAGCACATTGCTCGAAAACAGAAGCAGACCGTTTGGCATGTTGTCACCCATCGACCGCAGCATTCAGCTTGCCCGTATCGCCGATGCCCGCGACATCGCCCTGATGTCGCGTGAGCTCATCGAGCATGGGCTGCATTGGAGCTGGACACCGGCCAGAGTCGCCCAATGCATCCGCCATCCCGAGACCAACGTCGCCGTGGCCCGCGGCAATAGCGGAATCGCCGGCTTCGGCATCATGGAATACGGCGACAGCGAAGCCCATCTGCTGCTGTTCGCCGTGCGCGCCATTCACCAGCGCCGCGGCCTCGGGTCTGCGCTGATGACCTGGTTGGAAACCGTGGCGGTCACCGCGGGTATCGAACGGGTCCAGGTGGAAGCGCGGGTGGAGAACATGCGCGC
>CBFGWV010000275.1:0-6455 GCA_965652545.1 uncultured Candidatus Competibacteraceae bacterium
TGCACGAATCTACGCCGTTCGGTACGACCGTCGGCATGGGCATCCACGCAACCGTTGCTACGGGTATCCACACAACCGCTGCCACCGACACCCGCGCAACCGTTGCCATGGGTACTCGCGCAACCGCTGCTATGGGCACCCGTAGGAGCCCTGCCCTCAGGGCGATTGCCGCAGGAGGCGTCGAACCCCACCGCTTTGGGCGCCGAGCCCTACGCCCCTCCGCGCGGCGGCCGGTTTTTTTCGCCTGAGCGACAGCCGCCATTCACCCTGGCCGGCTAGACTCTCACCCGTGTGGGGATCGATTTGGAAATCCCGCGATCTGTAGCGGTGGGGGCGTTCCCCAACAAAGACAACAGGAGAGCATGACCCATGAAACGATTGGCCTTGCTGGCGCTGACACTGCTCATTCCGGCGCTGAGTTTCGCCCAAGCGCGGTTCATACCCGGGCAGGACTACCGCGTCCTGGAGCAGCCCGTGGCGACCTCCACCACCGACAAGGTCGAGGTGGTCGAGCTGTTCTGGTACGGCTGCCCCCATTGCTACGCGCTGGAGCCGAACATCGAGCAGTGGCTCGAGAGCAAACCCGACAATGTCGAGTTCGTTCGCATCCCCGCCATCTTCGGCCAGAACTGGGCGCTGGATGCCCGCGTCTTCCTGACCGCGCAGACGATGGGCATCCTCGAAACCACCCATCGGCCCTATTTCGACGAGATCCACAAAAACCGCAACCGCATGCGCACCCCCGAACAGGTGGCCGACTTCATGGCGACCCTGGGCATCGACCGGGATGAATTCCTCAAGGCGTTCAACTCCTTCGCTGTCGAGACGAAGGTCAAGCAGACCCAGGACTTGGTCCGCCGCTATGGCGCGCAGGGCGTCCCGGTGCTGCTGGTCAACGGCAAGTTCGAAGTCTCCGGCACCCTGGCCGGCTCCACCGACCGCATGATCGAGATCCTGGAGGCCTTGATCGCACAGGAGCAAGGCGCCTGATGAGCTTGGCGGATTCGTTCGGCAGCCGGCGGCGCGCTGGTTCATTGAACGCCTCCGCCGGTTCGATTGACCCGCAGACGGTGTATCACCCATGAGCCGCCGTCTGCGGATGCTCAGCTACAACATCCAGGCCGGTCTGACCACCAGCGGCTATGCCGACTACGTGTTCCGCAGCTGGAAGCATGTACTGCCGGTTCCGCAGCGCATGGCCAACCTCAACGGCATCGGCCAACTCATGGCCGACTACGATATCGTCGGTCTGCAAGAGGTCGACACCGGCAGCCTGCGCTCGGGCTTCGTCAACCAGGTCGACTACCTTGCCCAGCGGGCCGGGTTCCCGCACCTTCACGACCAGACCAACCGTCGCATCGGGATGATCTCCCAGCACAGCAATGCCGTGCTGAGCAAGCTGCGCCCGCACTGCATCGTCGACCACAAACTGCCCGGCGTCATCCCCGGTCGCGGTGTATTACACGCCGTTTATGGAGATGGCACAGACGCCCTGAACGTGTTTGTGCTACACATGGCTTTGAGTCGCCGGGCGCGTGAAGGCCAGATCGCCTATCTGTCCGAATTGGTCCGGCAAACAAGGCATTGCGTGGTCATGGGCGACCTGAATTTTCGATCCGATGGGCCTGAGATGGCCCGACTGCTGTCCCTGACGGGCATGACCGAGCCGAAGCCTGGGTTGCATACCTTCCCGAGCTGGCGGCCGCAGCGGCAGATCGATCATATCCTGGTCAGTCCCTCCCTTGAGGTGGAATCCGTTGAGGTGCTGGAGCATACCTATTCCGATCACCGGCCCCTGGGCATGGTCATCAAGCTCCCCGACTGCTGTCTTCCGGAATCGGACGCGCAGCCCTAGGACGCTGTCCTGCCGCGGAGCCGGGCGGTGATCGACCTGCATTGCCACATGCTGCCGGGCATCGACGACGGTGCCCCGGACATGGACACCGCCCTGGCCATGGCCCGCCTGGCCGCCGATGACGGTATCGAGCTGCTGGCCTGCACACCGCACATCTACCCCGGCCTCTACGAGAACACCGGGCCGGATATCCGCCGCCGCGTCGGCGAGTTGCAAGCGGCCATCGACAACGCCGGCATCACGCTGAAACTCACCCTCGGCGCCGACACCCATCTGGCGCCGGACTTGGTCTCCGCCCTCAACAACAAGCGCGTGCCGACACTGGCCGACAGCCGTTACTTTTTGTTGGAGCCGCCTCACCACGTCCAGCCGCCGCGGCTGGAGGACATGGTCTTCAGCCTGCTGTCGGCCGGTTACGTGCCGTTGATCACCCACCCGGAGCGGCTGACCTGGATCAGTCGCGCCTACCCGTTGTTCGCCCGCCTGGTGGAGCAGGGTGCGTGGATGCAGATCACCGCCGGCAGCCTGACCGGGCGCTTTGGCCCGGCCGCGCAAACCTGGGGCGAGCGCTTCTTGACCGATGGCCTGGCGCACCTGCTGGCCACCGACGGGCACAGCGTCCGCGGTCGCCCACCGCTGCTGGCGGAGGGGCGGCTCGCCGCGGCCCGACTGATCGGCGATGATGCGGCAACGGATCTGGTAGTGACGCGACCACGTGCAGTGGTGGAGAATTTGCCACCAGAGCATTGCGTACCACCGACAAGGCCGGAACGCCGCCAGGGTGGCTGGCGACAATGGCTGGGTCGTCGGTAATGGTAGGCTATCGGCACTATCAGACGAGGACTGCCAGCATGACAATACGGGGGGCGCTCCTGTGTGGGCTGGTCGCATGGCTGACCGCCTGCGCCAGCGGGCCTGATGTGGCGGCCGAAGACGTCGGCCAGTTCAAGACTGCATCGTTCAGCGCCAATGAAACCGTCCGCAGCGGCACGACCACGCCGGGCACCGATGCCGGTGGCGGCAGCGCCGTGCGTGTGGCCGGCATTCAGCCGCCGGAGAGCCCCGAGGACTACCGCATCGGGCCGGACGACCTGATCTCCATCAAGGTGTTCGGTGTGTCGGATCTCGACACCAAAACCCGTGTCAGTGCTTCCGGGTTCATTACCATGCCCTTGGTAGGCCTGGTGGATGTCAACGGGCTCAATTCAGAAGAAGCCGCCGAGCGCATCGCGCAGAAGCTCGAGAAAGACTATTTGCAGAACCCCAGCGTGACCGTCAACGTCGACGAATATGCGAGCCAGCGCGTGACCATGGAGGGCGCCGTAGGCAGCCCCGGGATCTACGCGCTCAGTGGCGACACCTCGCTGCTCCAAGCGATTGCCCTGGCCGGCGGCTTGGGGCAATTGGCCGAGCCGCGGGCCGTGAGAATCTTCCGCGACAACGAGGCGGGCGAGCGTACCGTCGGAATCTTCGACCTCACCCAGATTCGCGATGGCAAGGCCCCCGATCCACCGCTGGTGGGCAATGATGTGGTGGTGGTGCCGCGCAACGACGACCGGGCGTTCCTGCGCGACTCGCTGTTCCGCGACACCATCGACTTGCTCAATCCGTTCAGGTTGATCCCATGAAGCGACCGGGGATGATCCACGATGGCCGATGATCGCAACGACCAATTCCCGGCGCTTCGGGAGGGGGAGCCCGGCGACGCTGCGGGTCGGGAGAAAAGTGTCACGGTCAGGCCTGGATACGCGCTGAGCCAGGACATTTTCCAGGCTGCCACCAGCACGGATGATGATGAGGGCATCGACCTTCGCGCGCTGTGGCGCACATTGCTCAAGCGCAAATGGACGGTCGTCAGTTTTACGGTGTTGATTTTGATCGCCGTGGCCGTCGCCACGCTGATGCAGACACCCATCTACCGGGCGGCACTGACTCTGCAGATCAGTTACGAAGCCCCGAAACTGGTCGATATCGGCACCGGTAATCTCGGTGACGGTGCGTCTGTGGCGCCGCTGTACCAGTTTTACCAGACGCAGTATGTCCTGCTATCGAGCCGGATGATGCAGGACCGGGTCAATGAGCGGTTGGCAAGCCTGCCCGAGGCTCTGGCCGGCAGCGAACGGCCCGAAACACCGCGCGACCGCGTGGAGGCCTGGGTGCGCGACATGCTTGGCCGTCCCGAGCCCTCGACACCCGCTGCGCCGGACATCGTCCAGGCCTCGCGCGGTCTGTTGGCGGTCACCCCGGTGCAGAACTCCGAACTGGTCAACCTCTATTACGACAGCCCGGACCCGGCCAAGGCCGCGTTGATCCTCAACACCTGGGCCGATGTCTATATCGGCCAGAATCTCGAGCGGCGTTATGGCGCGTCCCGATCGTCCCGCGAGTTTCTGGAGGTGCAGATCAAAGAGACGCGCCAGAAGCTCGAGCAGTCCGAGCGCGCGCTGGCCGACTATGCCACCCAGGAACAGATCGTCGATATCGAGAGCAGCCAAACCATCCAGGCCAGCAATCTGACCGTGCTCAACGAGGCCTTGAATACAGCCGAACGGCGTCGCATTCAGACCGAACTGGCCTACCAGCAGGTGCAATCCACCGACAACCCCATGGGCTTGTCGACGGTCATCAACAACCCGCTGGTGCAGGAGCTGCGCCAGGTTCGCGCAGAATTAGAGGGCGAGTACCAGCAAAAGCTGCGCATCTACAAACCGGCATTCCCCGAGATGCTGCAACTGCGTGCCCGCATCAACGAGTTGCAGGCGGAGATCGACCGCGAGATGCGCAATGTGGTCGACTCCATCAAGGCGGAGTACGAAACCGCGCTGGCGGAAGAGATCGCCCTGCGGGCGCGCTTCCAGGACGTACAGGGCGAGGTGCTGGCGACGCAGGATCGCACGATGCACCAGTACAACATCCTCAAGCGCGAGGTGGAAACCAACCGCCAGATCTACGACTCGCTGCTCCAGCAATATAAAGAGCTGAGCGTCGTCAGCAGCGCGGAAACCAACAACATTCTGGTGGTCGACTCGGCGCAGCCGCCCGCGGCGGCCTACAAACCGGACTTGCGCCGCAACCTGCTGATGGCTTTGATCATCGGCCTGATGGGCGGGGTTGGCCTTGCGCTGCTGTTCGAGCGTATGGACGATACGGTGAAGCTGCCCGAAGACGTCGAGCGCCACCTCGGCCTGCCCGTGCTGGGCGTCATCCCGCAAGAGCGCCGCAGCGGCCGCGGAGAGGCGCCCACCGCGCTGGCCATGCTGACTCAGGACGACCCGCGCTCGGCGTTTGCCGAGGCTTACCGGTCGGTCCGTACCGCGCTTCAGTTCTCCACCGCCGACGGCATGCCCAAGCTCCTGCTGGTGACCAGTGCCGCGGCCGGTGAAGGCAAGAGCACCACGTCACTGAGCCTGGCCATACAGCTCGCCCAGACCGGCCAGAAGATTCTCCTCATCGATGCGGACCTGCGTAATCCAAGCCTGCACAAAGCCTTGCTGGTGGATAACGGTTCCGGGTTGACCAACTATCTCGCCGGTGCCGCCAAGCCGGCGGAGATCGCAAAACCCACGACGGTACCCAGCTTGTTCCTGATCCCCTCCGGTCATCTGCCTCCGAATCCGGCGGAGCTGCTGGCCAGCGCCAAAATGCTCTCGCTGCTGCGCCTGGCCACCGAACGTTTCGACATGGTCGTGCTGGACTGCCCGCCCGTGCTCGGGCTGGCCGATGCGTTGATCCTGGGCAATATCACCACCGGCACGGTCGTGGTGGTGGAAGCCGGCGGCACACGGCGCGGCTATGTGCAGGGCGCAATCAAGCGCTTGAGATCGGCGCGCACCAATGTGCTGGGCGCCATCCTGACCAAGATGGATGCAAAGGGGCATGGATATGGCGATTACCAGAGCTACTACTACTATTACGCCGCCAATCCCGGCGAACACCCCCGTTTGAGCTGATTCAGCAGCCACCGCCCCATGTCAGCGGCCAGCGGGTACGCAGAGCGTCAAGTGCTGACGCTGGCGCTCGCCTTCCATGCCGGCCCCTTGCGCTACCAAGGTTACGTGCAGGGCTCCGATCGCCTGCCGCAGCCGATGACGGTGCTCCTGGCCGTTGCGGACGAGAACAGCGCCATCGCGCAGGACTGGGCTGGACAACTGGCCGTCGATCGCTCGCGTTTGGCGGCAGCGGCACGGTTTTTCATCGAGCAGGTGTGTTTCCAACCCGATGCTCCCCCTAGGCGGATCCTCGGTGTCCCCGAGGACGCCAGCCTGGACATGGTCCGCGAGCACTACCGCCTGTTGATCCGGCTCTTTCATCCCGATCGGCATGATTTGTCCGACCACTGGTCCGACCGTTTCGCCGAACGGGTCACATCGGCTTACAACGAGCTGCGCCGCCGATTGGCCGTAGCAGGTTCCGGCTCGGTCGAGGGGGCTGCCGATGTGGTCCACGATGCCTGGGGGCAGCAGCTCGCGCCGGGTTTCGAGCCGTCGGTACCAAGGCCGACCTTGACGGACCCTTCGCTTGGCGCACCGCCGTCCTTTGCTCTGCGGCCACGGGCCGCACAGCGGTCGATCGTCATCGTGCTGGTGCTCCTCGTCGTCGG
>CBFGWV010000276.1:0-6451 GCA_965652545.1 uncultured Candidatus Competibacteraceae bacterium
CAACCGCTCAACCGCTCAACCGCTCAAAGGAACGATCGTGGCGAAAAATTCTCCGCGATCGACATTTGCTCGACCGAAAGCACGGCCTCCTTGAGCAGGGCGTCGGCCGGGCTTGGCCCCAGCGATTCACAGAGTGCGACGTACAATGCATTCAAAAGGCCGCGCAACTGGCCGACCTCCATGACCGTCGTGTCCAAAGCGCCACGTCGGTTCAGCCAATCGCGTAGATTGTTCTGCATGTATCGTTCCAGCGGCAATGAATTCAGGCTGTCGTGCGCCGCCGCTTGAAAGTCGGCGAATACGACACCGCCGCGTTTATACAGTGCATCGATCAAATAATCCGTCAACGCTATGAACACCAAGAATTCCATACCACCGGCATCAGACGGTACCAGACGCTGTTTGGGCGTCGGCAAGCGCATACCATTTTGGGCTCGATACAACGCGGAGCGTAGCGCGTGCCGTCGATGTGGCGGGATATCGAATTCATGCCCCAGCATTTTTACGAAGCTCACGAGGGCGCCAGGCTGATGGGCCCCGCCGATCTCGAGCCACAGGTCGAATGCCCGACGTGCTTGATCGAACTCCAAATGCTCGTCCAGCACGGATCGGACCGTGTCAAGGTGTTGATCAACGTCCTGACGGGACATGGGCAACGCCTCCCAAGCTGTGGGGTTGGCCGTCCCGCCATTCCCGGTTTGTCATCTCCACCATGAATTCCGGATAACCGAACTCATCATGCTCGGCGTAGTCGAGGCCGCGTTGCTCGTCCTGCGACGAGACACGCAATCCGACCGTCACCTTGAGCAGGTAGTAGGCAATGCCGGCCACCGGCATTACCCAAAGCGCAGCGGCGGCGCACCCGATCGCCTGCACCATCACACGTTGTACGTTGAACATGTCCGGCGCATAGAACAAACCGGCCGCAAGCGTACCCCACACACCGCAGAAGGCATGCACCGGCACGGCGTCCACGACATCGTCGATACGCAGGCGCAGAAGAAGGCGAGACCCTGTCGCCACGACCACACCGCCGACCGCGCCGGTCAATATGGCAAAGCCCGGCGTCATGCTGTTGCAGCCGGCGGTGATGGCCACCAGCCCACCCAACCCGCCGTTGATGACCGTGGCCATGAACACCGGCGCGCCGATCGAGCGCAGCGTCAACATCGACACGATGACCCCTGCGGCGGCGGCCAGCTGCGTATTGAGAAGCACCCGCCCGATGCTCTCATCGGCCAGCAGCGCGCTACCGCCGTTGAAGCCGAACCACCCGAACCAGAGGATGAAAACGCCCAGCGCCACCATCGGGAGGTTGTGCCCCGGAATACGCCTTGCCTGCCCGTCGCGGGCGAACCGGCCGGTCCGCGGTCCGACGATCAATACCGCGGCCAGGGCGCAC
The DNA here is from genome assembly GCA_965652545.1 of uncultured Candidatus Competibacteraceae bacterium. GTDB lineage: Bacteria > Pseudomonadota > Gammaproteobacteria > Competibacterales > Competibacteraceae > CBFGWV01. Next base: position 1,403 of record CBFGWV010000276.1, read on the forward strand.
CAGCCGCCCACCGAGTGGACGACCGTGGAGCCGGCGTGGTCGATGAAGCCGAGTTGCTTCAACCACCCAGCGTCGACCCCCGCACCGCCCCAGGCCCAACTGCCGAAGACGGGGTAAATCAGCACGCTGATCACCAGAGAGCCGATGACGTAGGGCATGAAGCGCATGCGCTCGGCCACCGCACCGGAGACGATCGTGGCGGCCGTCGCGACGAACATCGCCTGAAAGACGAAGACGATCGCCTCATGCCCCGCGTCAAGGGCGGGCATGGGGCTGCCCAGACCGATCCAACCGGAGGGGTTGGGGCCGAACATCAACCCATAACCGATGAACCAGAAGGCCAATACACCGACACAGAAGTCGACATAGTTCTTCAGGATGACATTGACGGCATTCTTAGCTCGTGTATTGCCCCCCTCAAGCAGGGCGAACCCCGCTTGCATGATAAAGACCAGTGTTGAACAAACGGCTATCCACACGATATCGGTGTTGTTCATCACTGACTGCGCCTGTGCGGTGGGTGAAAACAACGCGAGACTGATCAGTGCGAGAACGCTTGAGTGTTTCATCGCCACCCCAGTATTGTCTTATGCATAAGATCATTGGATTTTTTCTTGTATGCTAGTTACAGGCGCAAGGTATCGCAAGCCTACTGAGCTTGTGGCGTAAGGTAGAGCAATTAATGCATTAAGGTGTATACACAGCCGAATGGCCTACATCATAAGTACTGGAAAATAAACTTTAATACCCCTATCAAACCAACTCCCGCACTTCCAACACGTCCGTAATCGCCTGATGCCGTGCCGACCACAGATACTCCAAATGCGGCCCCTGCATCGGCAGGCTGATCGCCGGTGGGCGCAGGGCGGCGATGCACTCTCCACCGGGGTCGCGCACACTGCGGTAGACCAAGCCCCAACTTTGGGTCTGGCGTAATTCGGCGCCGAAAGCCTGTGAAGGCGCGTAGTCATCGGGGTGGTGGAGATGGGCGTAGCCGTCCCCCCGCACGTCGTGCAGGGGCTTGATGACCTCGCCGATGTACACGCGCATTTTGATTTGCGTATCCGGCTCCTGGGTGAGGCGGAAAAACCGTGCGCGGTGGTAGCGCGTCTCGGCAATGGCGGTGTCCAGCGTGCCGCCAGCGTAATACACGCCGTAGCTGCCGTCCGAGAAGCGGCTGGAGAAGCCGATGTGAGTGAACGCCGCCATGACCGGACTACTGCCCGGCCCTGCGACGCGGTCGGCCGGGGCCACCAAAGTCAGGTCACCGGCCTGGTCGCGAAGGCGGTCGTTGGTCTGGCATTCGATCTCGTAGGCCAGTTCCAGGTCTTCGGGGTCGAGAATGGATTCGAACAGGTTGATGGGGGGAAATCGGGCCGGGACGATGCGGTACTGCCGGGTTCCATCCAAGTCCACGATAGGGGGCATGTCCATCGCCTAACCTCGCCAGGCATCCAGATAACGGCGGACATCGGCAAGGTCCACCACGCTGCCGGCAAGCATGCGGGTCATGGCGGGCTGGCCGTTGAACAGCGGGGCATCGTTGGGTTTGCGCACCCAGGCATTGGCCTGTTCCTCGGTGGGGAAGAGGATCCGCAACGCCTTGTAGATGCCCAGAATGTACGAGATGCGGTCCATGACATCACGCGGCAGGAGACGCTCGGGCAGCTTGCGGTAGTCGTAGAGCGTGGATTTGCTAATGTCGCCCAAAAGGCGACGCTGCTCCTCGACGCTGCATTGCCAGGCATCGGTGATGTTGAAGAACGCCTTGAGTGCCACCCTACCCTTTTGACGTTCCCTATCGTTGAGCGGGCGAATCTTTGCTGTCTTGCCGATCGCCATCACGGTCATCCGATTTCGTACCTTACTGAAGACAATAGTACAGATTCGGACAGCCTGATGCGAGAAAGTTCCTTGGGGGTCGGGATGAGGCCGGTGAGCTAGCGAATCGCAGCGAGACGGGGTTCGACCAGCGCGGCCTCGAACAACACCGCGAGGCTGGCGACGGCGCGGGGGGCTTCGCCGGTGGCCATGTAGAGCTGCAATTCTGCCGGCGGCAGGTCAGGGAAACCCTGCTCGGGGGTGAGAATCTTCCAGCCGCGGGGAACGGTGCGTCGCGATGTGATGGTCACGGCGCCGCGCTCCTGGACGGCGATACGGATGCCGGTGGGGCTTTGGCTGGTGTAGACGACCCGCCAGGGGCGGCCGGCCCCGACCAGGGCGGCGATGCCGCGGGCGCGGTACGGACAGGACTCGGGATACAGAACCAGCGGCAACGGGCCATCGACCGCATCGGGGTCGAAGTCGCTCCCGGCCACCCAGACGACGTCTTCCAGGCACAAGGTGCGGCCGGTGCTGTAGGCGGTGTGGCGAATGCCGACGACAAGGTCCAACTCGCCGGCCTCCAAGCGCTCGATCAGCACCCGCGTGATGTCGCACTGGATATTGCAGCGCACCTGCGGATGCTCGGCATCCAACCGGCGCAGTACCCCGGGCAAGTACAGCTCGGCGTAATCATTGGGCATGCCGACACGGACGATCGCCTCGCCAAGCAAAGGGTTGACCGCGGCGACGGCTTCTTCATGCAAGCGCAGGATACGCCGGGCGTAGGCCAGAAAGTCGGTGCCGGCCCGGGTCAGCGCGACATGGCGACGGCTGCGCTCGAACAGGCGGCAGTCGAGCATCTCCTCCAGCCGGCGAATCTGCAGGCTGACAGCCGATTGCGTGCGCGCAACATGGGTGGCCGCGGCGGTGAAACTCTGCGTTTCGGCCACGGCCACGAAGGTGCGTAGCAAGTCGGATTCAAGGTTCGGAAGCATAGTCCCTGTAATTTACAACACTCATCAATCTAATCGGATAAATTCGTTTTCGTTCTTACACACGCACGCTTAACGTGAGCGCTCCCGATTCGCATAAAACCGACAAAAGGAGCCATTGATGAGCGCTGTGATGAAGCTGGCCGACGCCGGACACACCGACCTTGACGATCTGGTGGACCTGGCCCGATACCCCATCCACGACCCCGACGCACCGGCCCTGCGGGCGCTGGTGGCGGCCACCCGAGCGGATCTCGAAACCTCGGGCTGCTGCGTACTGCCGGGGTTCCTGACCGCCGAGGGCCTGACCAAGGCGGCGGCGGAAGGCACGGCGCTGGCACCCAAAGCATTCTTCCGCCGGCTGATGTGCAACATCTACAACAGTGCGCCCGACCCGAGTCTGCCGGCCGACGACCCGCGTCACTTGTACTTCGAGCGCACCAGCGGCTTCGTCAGCCGCGACATGATCCCCGCCGATACGGCGATCCACCGGTTGTACGTGTCCCCGGCAATGAAGCAGTTCGTGGCTGCCTGTTCGGGCGCCGACGAGATCTACGAGTACGCCGATCCCTTCGCCGGGCTGGTCTTCAACGTGTTGCCCCCGGGTACGCGTCAGCCCTGGCACTACGATACCAATGAATTGGTGACCACCATCATGACGCAGGCTCCGGAGGCCGGCGGGGCGTTCGAGTTCTGCCCCGGCATCCGCACCCCGGGCGATGAGAACCTCGCCGGTGTGGCCCGCGTGCTGCGCGGCGAGGACGACGCACGTATCCGCCGTATCCGGCTGCGCCCGGGTGACCTGCAACTGTTCCGCGGCCGCTATGCGCTGCATCAGGTGGCCGAGGTGCAAGGGCCGCGGGCGCGCCATACGGCCGTGTTCGGCTATGCCAACCGCCCCGGCTTGGTAGGCCCGCTGGAACGCACCCGCCAGTTGTACGGCCGGGTGGCCGAGGCGCACATGCTGGCCGACCGTGCGCAGCAGCGCGCCAACGATGGGTTGATCTACTGATGACGACGCGCGCGATGTCCACACGGCGACCGGACCTGGATGCACTCGACCACGAACGCCTGGCGCGGTTGCGGGCCCAGCTTGCCGCGCACCAGTGCGCGGCGGGCGTGTTCTACGACCCGACCAACATCCGCTATGCCACCGGCACCAGCAACATGCAGGTCTACAGCCTGCACAACCCTTGCCGTTATGTCTTCGTACCGGCCGAGGGGCCGGTGGTGTTGTTCGACTTTGCCGGCTGCGATCATTTGTCCGCGGACCGGCAGGTGGTCGGCGAGGTGCGGCCGGCGGTGAGCTGGTACCACTTCATCGTGGGCGAGCGGGTCAAGGAGAAAGCCGCGCAATGGGCCGCGGAAATCGCCGACCTGGTCTCCCACTACGGCGGCGGCAACCGCCGGGTGGCCATCGACCGGGTGGACCCGGCCGGGCTGTGGGCGTTGCAAGCCCATGGGCTTACGGTGGCGGACGGGCAGGAAGTCGCCAATCACGCCCGCAAGATCAAGACGCCGCAGGAGCAAGTCGCTATCCGCGCCGCCGTGGACAAATGCGGGCTGGCGCTGGAGCGCATGACCGCCGCACTGGAGCCGGGGGTCAGCGAGCGCGCGCTGTGGTCGCTGCTGCACCAGGCCAACATCGAATTCGGTGGCGAGTGGATCGAAACCCGGCTGCTGGCCGCCGGTCCGCGCACCAACCCCTGGTACCAGGAGTGCAGCGATCGGATCATCGAAGACGGTGACCTGGTCGGTGTGGATACCGACCTGATCGGGGCGTACGGCTACTCCGCGGATATCTCGCGCAGCTGGATCGCCGGGGACCGGCCGGCAACATCGGAACAACGTCGACTGTATGCTGCGGCGTACGAGCAGGTCACCCGCAACATGTCACTGTTCTGGCCGGGCGCCACCTTCGGTGATATCGCCCACGCCGGCTGGGTGCTGCCCGAGCGCTACCGGCCGCAGACCAATAGCGCACTGGCCCATGGTATCGGCTTGTGCAACGAGTACCCGCTGATCGTCAACCGGCAGTTCTGGGACGACGCCGGCGTCGACGGGGTGGTCGAGGCCGGGATGGTGTTCTGCGTGGAGAGCTATGCCGGCGAAACCGGCGGGCGCGAAGGGGTGAAGCTGGAGCAGCAGATCCTGGTCACCGAAGACGGTCCGGAGCTGTTGTCTAGGTTTCCGATGCCAGCGGAGCTGCGCTAAACGCCCGGGATCACCGGTT
>CBFGWV010000277.1:0-6446 GCA_965652545.1 uncultured Candidatus Competibacteraceae bacterium
GCGTCCTGCCAGTCGGCCTGGGTGACGCGGGCAGCGCGCAGGGTCAGGCGGCGCCGGCGCAGCCAGCCCAGGGCGCGGTCGGCGCGGTGGAGCTGGTCGACCGGCAGGCGCTTGAGCCGCTGGGGGTCGCGTTGCAGGGGGCCGATGAGTGGGTTGTTGACCAGCATCCAGATGCCTAGCGCGAGGACTACAACCAACGCGCCGATGGCGATGGCGGACAACCAGGTGGCGGTGGTCCAGTAGCCGGGCTCGCGGCAGTCGTCGGGCAGGTAGCGCCCGGGCAGCGGGGGCTCGGCGCCGCGACAGCTCCAGCGCAAGGTGTCGGGGTCTATGGTGAAGACGACGCCGGTGCCGACCATGTCGGCGTCCAGGTTGCCGACGGGCTTGAGGCGAGCCTCCAGCACATAGGCCTGCGGCGACTGGATGTCGAAGATGCCGCCCTGGCGCCAGCCGCCGAACTCGCTGAGCGTCTCGGGCCAGGTGCCGTAGACCTGCACGTGCTCGGCGGCCAGTTGCCGGGTGTAGTTGAGCTCGCCCCAACCGGCTCCGAGGATGGAGGCGGTCTCCATACCGCCGAGCACCCAGCCGCGGGTGACGGGGTTGAGGCCCGGCACCATCAGCGCGGAGCCGACGAACAAGGTGACCGCGGCGATGATGATCGCGCGGGTCAGCGGGTGCTTGCCGACATCCAGCGTCAGGAGGCGGCGCATTGGTCGATCAGGCCGCGCAGCGCTTGGCGCACGGCGGGGCAGCGCCAGTGCAGCATCGGCCCATCGGCACCGGTGCGCGGGGCGATGAGGTTGTCCCAGAACAAGCGCCGCAGGTCGGCGTCCAGCAGGTACGGGCGGGCGCGGCCGAGGTCGGCGGCGTCCAGCCACTGGGCGAGACGAGCGCGGCGGGCGGGGTCTTCCAGCAGGGGCAGGACGGCCTGCCAGATGCGCGGACTGGCGGCCAGGGCGTCGTTGAGCGCGGCATCGTCCAGGGACGGGTCATCGGTGATCAGCCCGAGGGCCTCTTGCAGCAAGGCCGGGTGGCCGCCGGTGAGGGCGAGCAGGCGGGCGGCCTGTTGCGGCTGGGTGAGCGGTTTGCCGGTCTGAGTGGCGATGGCGCTGACCTGGGTGGCGTCCATCTCGGGCCAGAAGACGACGTTGGCAATGTTGAGCAGGGACAGGTCCCCGCCCTGGTATTTGAGGTCCGCCAGGGCCGCGCCGCCACACAGCAGCAGGTGCAGGCGGCCACTGTACATCTCGCTCAGCGAGCGCAGGATGCCGGCCAGTTGCTCGCGCAGCGCGGGGACGCCCTGCTCGAAGCGGCTGACCAGGCAGAAGACGGTCTCGCCACCGGCCAGGCGGCGCTCCAGGGCGGCCTCGAAACCGAAGTCCGAGTCCACGCCCTCGAAGCCGCATTGGGCGCCGATGGCTTGAAAGTAATCCGGCGCCTCGGCGCTGACGGAGTACGGCGGCTGGATGTGCAGCACGGCGTCGCTGCCATAGACGGCCCGTGCCTTGGCCAGCAAGGCCTCGCGAAACGGCGGCTGGCCCCAATGCGCCTGCGACAGCAGCATGAGGATGGGGTACGGCGACAGCTGCGACAGACGGGTGTACAAGCCGGCGATGGTGTCGGCATACGGCCCGCTACCGGCGGCCTCGGCCAGCAGGTACTCGGGCTCGAAACCGCCGGCGGTGAGCAAGGCGTTGGTTTCGGATTCGGTCAGGCGCAGGTAGCGGGCGCAGGCCAGCAGCTTGTCGCGGTGTTTGCGGTTGGGCTGTGAGTAGCCGTGGCGCCAGTTGTTGACCGCCTCGCGGCTCATGCCGATCTCCGTGGCCACACCGGAGGCGGTGGCGCGGATGCGGCGCATGTAGCCGGTCAACAGCTCTGAAAACTCCAGCCCTTTCATCCCCTCGATCCCCCGGCTCGGCAATGCTGCCCGAACGCTACCGGGGGGTGGGGAAATGTCAAGCACGCGAGCCGCCAGCATGGCGCCGTTCCTCACACGAAGCGCAGGGCGACCCAGCCCCACACACCGGCCAGCAGCAGGTATTTGGCGCCGGTAATCAACGGCGAGGCGGGCTTGTACTGGCCAGCCTGGAGGATGCGAAGCTGCGGCGGCTGACGCAGTTGCAGGGCCAGATACCAGAGCACCAGGGCACAGATCAGACCACCGATGATGGTGACGCCGGTGGGGCCGAGCAGGTCCAGGGTGCCGATGAAGATTTTCTTGAGCCCCTTCTTGCGGCCGGAGAGCTCGATCTCCTCGGCGGCACGGATGCCGGCCGCGGCGGCAGCCAGCCACCAGGTCAGCAGGCCGAAGACGGTTAGCGTCATCAGGCTGCCGAAGGCGGCGCGGGCGCGGCTGTAATGGTCTTCGAAGGTTTGGAAGCGGTTTGCCATGACCTGCTGGAGGGCGGCGAAAACCGCTTCGCGGATTTCGGCGGAACTGATGGACAAGGTCAGGTCAGTGCTGTCCTTGCCGTCGCGGTGGGTGAGCTCGATGTCCGTGTCGCGGGCGTCGGCGGTGACCTTTTCCAGCGCCCGCAGGCTGACGTGATCGGCCTCGGTGCCGAAGAGGGTGGACGGAGAGTTGCCCGCTTTTAAGGCTTCGACCCGCTGGCGGCACTCCACCGGGGTGAGGGACTCGCTGTACAGGGCTTCCGGGGTGAGGACGATCAGACGGATCTTGTCGTCGTCTTTATCGAGCCAGTATTGGGGTGTCATGGCGTGGCGCTCCAGGGTTGATCCTGGGGCGGAGTGTGCGGCGGGTGGGGTTGCCGCGGAATCGTGCAAGTGTCCGGTGCGCGGCGGCGGCGGTGGACGCGGTGTCAAGTTGGTTGGGGTTTAAGTTTTAAGTTTTAAGTTTTAGGTGTTCGGTGTTCGGTGGGCGGTGGGCGGTGGGCGGGGTGTTCGAGGAGGGTCGGGGTGTTCGGTGCCGATAGCGGGAGTGGGTGGATACGGTAGGTCCATGCCTCTTTACAGCAACACGAAACCCGCAAGGCCTACCGTCAAGCGATTCGGGCACCTGTAGGAGCGCACCCCTGTGCGCGATTGCCGAGCGTTGCTCGGCAGCCGAGTGCAACTCGGCGATCCCAGGGGCCTGATCGGGGCGTTCAGCGCCCCGACCAAGCCGTAAAAACCCGCAAGCCGTAAAAACCCGCCGTCACTTCGGCGTCAGCACCAGGTGCACCCGTACGCCTTCGTCGACGAAACGGAAGCTCAGGTCCAGCCCGCTCAAGGCCCGGAACAGCCCCGCCTCGCGTTCGGCGGCGGGCAGGTCGGCGTAGCGCGGCAGGCGCGGGGCGTGGGCGCTGCCGAAGCGCTGGCTGGCAAGCGTCTGGCGCTCGGCGTTCCACACCCAGGCATCTCCCGGCGCCAGCGTCGGGCGGCCGCCGAGCAGGCGGGCGTGGCGTTCAGCGGCCTCGGCGGTGTCCGCCGCGCCCAAGCGCATGAACGGCCACAAGCGGCCGGCGGCGGCTTCGCTGGCTTTGCGCTGGCGCTGCATGTGGTGGAGGTGCAAGGTCTGCGCCTGGGCGTCGATGGCATCGAAGTCGACCCGCAGGCGGGCGTTGGCGGTGTCGTTGGCGGCCCCACCCGAGGGCTGGAAGTCCATCTGCCGATTGCTCACCACCAGCGTCTTGCCGACTTGCTGGAAGTACAGGTGAAAGCGCACCAGGTTCTCGACATTGTAGGTCAGCACCCAGCGGCGCTCGCCCAAGGCCTCGAAGGTTAGGTCGTCGTCCATCCAGTAGGCACCGGCGGCCAGGGCCCGGTCGATGAGCACGCCGGCATCGACGGTGTCGTCCCGCAGTTCCACCATGACGGCGGCCGGCTGGGTCAGCAGCAGGCCGAGCATGGCGACTTCGGCGAAGCGCCCGCCACGGCCGAGCATGGGGCCGGACAAGGCACCGGCGAGGTCGGCGGAGCCCAGAGCGATCAGCGGGTCGCTGTCGTACACGGTGATGTGCATGGCATCGCCGAGCAGGTCGGTGATGACCTCGGGGTTATCACCGAGCAGCGGGCGCAGCGCGCTCATCAGAATGTCGCTGCGCTTGAGCGACAGCGTCGTCACCGCAGCGGGTTGGCCGACAGCGGGGGCCAGCGCGACCGGGGCGCCGCCGATGGCCTCGCGCACCATGCTGTACACGGAGTTGTCGATCAGCGGCAGGATAAGGGTGTCGACGGTGACCGCCTCGTCCAGCCCGATGCGGATGGCGATGGGGTCGAAGGTGGTGCGCCAGAAGCGGCTGTAGTTGTCCACGTAAGTCTGGTAGCCGGTTGCCTCGCCCACTGTCAGGCGGTCGATGTCCAGCTCGGGCAGCGGCGTCATGGCCGCCAGCGTCCCGTACACGGACGAGTGCGCCTGGCCCTGCGCGTCAAGGGTGATGGCATCGCCGTGCGCATCGCTGAGCCAGCCGGCCTGCACATAGCCGCCGGCCACGAGGGTGTCGAGGTCGGCGTCCTCGCCGTGGTCCAGGCGATACAGCAGCCGTGCGGCGGTGACCAGTTCCATACGCGCCCGCGCCTGGTGGCGGCGGTACTGGGCGATCTTGATCCGCGGCCCGGTCATGGCGCGGATCAGCGGGTCGGACAGGTACACGAATACCTCGTCCTGGCTCTGTGCCGGGAGTTGGCCACGCATGTAGCGGAACTCCGCGCTGCGCCCCAGGCTGCCGCCGCTGTCGGCGGCCAGTTGCAACGCGGCCTGGGCCTCGTCGGCAGAGGTGGACAGGATCACCCAGCGACCGTGGCGGGCCAGTGTGGCCTCGCCGAAGGGCACCGCTGCGCCGTCGGCCGGCCGCGGCAGCAGACGCGTCAAGGCGGTGTCGGCCAGCTCCATGACGACGGTGACATGGGCGCCGTCGGCCAGATAGAGGTCCGGCCCGTACACCGCGACCTGCTGTGCCAGCGGGGCGAGTTGGCGGACCAGATCACGACTGAGGTTCAGGCGGGCCAGGTAGCGGTCGAGCAAGTCATTATCGACGGCGATGCCCTCGCCAAGGGCGGCCAATTCGGCACCGGTGTCGGACCAGGTGTCCAGGCGCCGCACCAGGGCTGCGGGCTGTGCGATATGAACGAACCAGCGGTCGAAGGGCACCACCTCGGCGATCTCCAGACGGCCATCGGGGGCGTCGGCCAGCAAGGCATCGAAGGGGTGGGAGGCGGCCTGCGGGCCGCGCAGGTCGGCCAGGCGCAGTTCGCCGAGCGTGGCATCGCCCTCGCCGGCAATGAGCTGCTGCTGCAAGGTTTCGGTGATTGCGGCGCGGCCGCTGAACAGGTCGAAAGCGCTGGGCATGTCGCGGAAACGGTCTCCGCGCGAGGGCAGCCCTTGGGCATCTGTACCGTAGGCGCCCTCCCCCAGGCGGATCCACGCCTCGGTCAGCGGCTGACCGGCGCCGTTGTAGCGAAACGACCATGACCGCGCCTGGGCCCAATCGGCCACCAACTCGGCATCGCCGGGGGTGGCATCGGACGTATCGAAGCTGACGCTGTGGCGAAGGGTGTCGTTGTCATCGCCGGGGGCCAGCTCGAAGGCCACCGACCCCGGTTCGCGCAGCACGCCGTACACGGTGACACTGGTGTCGGTCGCCTCGGCCAGGACCAGTTGATCCACGGCGGCACTGGCGGCCACCGGACGCCAAGCCCAGGGCTCGCGCCCGCTGTCGCCGCCATCGGGCAGTTGCAGCTCGGCTCGGAACACCGACAAACCGGCGCGGGACTCGCCCATGCTCAGCGACCGCAACGTCAGCGGGTCGGCGGCGGCAGCGGCGCTTGCCGCGCCCAGGGCCAGCGCCAGCAGATGACTCAGCTTCATACAAGGTCCCTTCTTGTTTCGTTCTCGGTGGGCGCATCGTGGGAAGCACCGTCGTCACCGGACAAGACCGGCGCGTCAGGGTGCAAAATACGCCACCGGGCGGCGCAGCGCGCGCGCTGCCCTGACACTGCAAGCGCAAAGGAGACAGGATGACCACACCGGTGCTTTACGGCATCCCCAACTGCGACACCGTGCGCAAGGCCCGCCGCTGGCTGGACGAGCGTGGTGTCGCCTATCGATTCCACGACCTGCGCGCCGATGGGTTGCGCGCAGAAGTGGTGGCGCACTGGCTGGCCGCTGTCGGCTACGAGACCCTCATCAACACCCGTGGCACGACGTGGCGCCAGTTGCCGGCGCCGACGCGCGAGGGGCTGTCTGCCGATACGGCCGTGGCGCTGATGCAGGCGCATCCGACCGTCATCAAACGCCCGGTCGTCGAATGGGGCGATGCGGTCACGGTGGGCTTCGATCCTGATGACTGGGCGACACGTTCGGCTTGAGGCGCCACGGCCCTCCCCCTCTCCCCAACCCCTCCCCCGCCAGGGGGGAGGGGCTTGCAGCCCGATCCGCAAAGTCGGTGCTGGTCTCGCCCGTACGGGATACCCAACGCCGCCGTCACCCTCCAATGCCCGGCAAGGTT
>CBFGWV010000278.1:0-6440 GCA_965652545.1 uncultured Candidatus Competibacteraceae bacterium
CACGGCGAGTCGGTAATGGATGGACCCGGCCTCGCGGGCGGTTTCCCAGCACCCCTCCCACCGAAGCCACCGAACCCAACGCACGCCCGATCAGTCCGCCGCACGCCCCCGCCAAGCCGCCTCGACATCGGCTTCATCCCAATACCCGATCAGAATCCCCGCCTCCAACTCACGATCGGTGCGCGCCTCCACCTGCGCATCAGACAACGTAATGCGATTGGCCGGCCGCCGCGCCCACTCCCCCAACGCCGCCAACAAACGCGCCCGCTCCGACGCACACACCGGGTCCGCACCACGGTCCACATACTCATCCGGATCACTGTCCAGATCGAACAGCATCGGCCGGAAACCCTCCGCATGGATGTACTTCCAGCGCCCATCGAACACCATATACAACCGGCAGTCCCCCACCGGAACCGCATGATCCGTGCGCGCCCGGCGCATCGAATAATCGTACTCACTGACCACATAACGCCGCCGCCCCGCCGCCGCCGGCTCACGCACCAACGGCAACAGCGATCGCCCCTCCAACACATGCCCCGGCACCGCACCGCCAAAAAACGCCACGAACGTCGGCGCCAGATCGATACCCTCCACCAACGCATCGCACACCTGGCCGCGCGTGGCATCCGCCGCCGGCGAGGGATCGCACACGATCAGTGGAATCTTCACCGACGGCTCGTGAAACAGCTCCTTCTCCCCCAGCCAATGGTCGCCCAGGTAGTCCCCGTGATCGGAGCAGAACACGATCATCGTCTCCTCCTCCAGACCCGCATCGCGCAAGAATTCGCACAAACGGCCGATGTGATCATCGATCTGCTTGATCAAACCCATGTACGCCGGAATCACCCGCTCGCGCACCCCCGGGCGCGCGAACACGCGGCTGACCCGCTCGTTCGTGTACGACAGGTACAGCGGATGCGGGTCGATCCACTCCAGCTCACTGCGGCGCACCGGCAGCACATGCTCAGGGCCGAACATCGCGTGGTAGGGCGCCGGGGCGATATACGGCCAATGCGGCTTGATGTACGACAGGTGCAGGCACCACGGGCGCCCGTCCGCCGCCGCCCCGCGAATAAAATCCATGGCGCGGTCGGTGATGTACGCGGTTTCCGAATCCGCCTCCGCCACCCGCGCCGGCTTGTCGGCATGGGCCAGCAGCCAGCCCGACAGCAATGCCCCATCGTCGCGCTCGGCCGCATTGGCCTGCGACTGCCACAGGTTGGTCCCGGCGTAGCCTTTCGAGCGCAGATAGTCGTCGTACCGCGGGCGGGCATCGTACGGCCCATCCGGATGCAGCCCGTCATCGCGCTCGAACACCTCGAACCCGCACTGCGCGACGTGGGTGCCAATGAGCGAGTCCGGTGCGATGCCCAGGCGGGCCATGCCCTCCAGGTCGGCCTTCATGTGCGTCTTGCCGACCAGCACATTGCGCACACCCAGGGCCTTGAGGTGATCGCCCAGCGTCGGCTCGCCCACCCGCAACGGCACCCCGTTCCAGGTGGCCCCGTGCGAGCGCACATAGCGGCCGGTGTAAAAGCTCATCCGCGAGGGGCCGCAGATCGGTGACTGCACATACGCATTGCTGAAGCGCACACCGCGCTCGGCCAAGGCGTCGATATGCGGTGTATGCAGGTGTGGGTGACCGGTGCAACTGAGATAGTCGAAGCGCAACTGGTCGCACATGATCCACAAGACGTTGCGGCGAGTCGTCATGAGGGCTCCGGTGCCGGCTCGGTCGGACGATTGTCCGGCGAATCGTTGACAATTGCAACGAACTGGTCAAAAGTCTTGCCAACGCGGCAACGGGCAGGAGCTCGCATTGAAGATCAACCCCAAGGTGCGCACCGCAACCCATCCGGCGGTTTCCGATATCCGCGACCTGCTGACGTTCCGCATCGCCATGCTGGCGGCCGGCAACGACCGCATCGGGCAAAGCTGGCTGAAGCAGGAGTTCGACCTGCGCATTCTCGAATGGCGGGTGCTCGGGCTGGTGGCGGCGATGGGCCCGGTGCGCTTCGGCGTCATCGCCCGCCGCCTGCTGCTGGACAAAGGGCAGCTCAGCCGTCTGGTCAAGACCTTGACGGCACGCGGGCTGATCGACACCACCCAGGACGAAGCCGACCAGCGCACCATTCTGCTGACCATGACCGAACCGGGGCGGGCGCTCCACCAGCACGTGTTCGCCCGCGCATTGGCCCGCAACAACCTCGTGCTCTCGGCGCTCAGCGCCGACGAGGCGGCCACCTTGTTTCACCTGCTCGACAAGCTCCAGCCGTTCATGGACCACCGCGTGGACGAAGTCGAAGACAACGAATGACCCCAGCCCGGAGGCGACAGACCATGTTCGGACGCCACACCCTCGTTGCAGCGCTGATCCTCGCCGCATTCGCCGGCACCGCCCGTGCCGAATGGCCGGACAAGCCCATCCAGATTCTGATCCCCTGGCCCGCGGCCAACGACCCCTCGACCCTGGCGGCCAACGCCATCGCCCCGTTGATGGCCGAGTCGCTCGGCGTCCCGGTGAAGGTCGTCAACAAGCCTGGCGGCGGCGCGGTGCTGGCCACCGCGGACCTCGCCGGCTCGCGCCCGGACGGCTACACCATCGGCCTGATTTCGATCGGCCCGATGATCACCCAGGTGCTGCGCGGGAAGACGCCATACCGCAACGACGACCTCCAGCCGCTGGGTCTGGTGTGGTCCAGCCCGTTCACCCTGGCGGCCCGCGCCGATGCGCCCTACGACGACCTGCGCGGGCTGGCCGAGCATGCCAAGACCCACGACCTGCGCCTGGCGCATTGGGGCCTGGGCGCGGTGCCGACGCTCATCGCGATGCAGGCGGCCGACAAGGGCGGCTTCAGTTGGAAGGAAACGGCGTACGCCGAGCTCACGCCCTTGCTGGTGGTGCAAGGCGATGCTGATGTGATCACCTTCTCCACCCCGGGGCTGAAGGACTATATCGAGTCCGGGCAATTGAAGCTGTTGGCCACCATGTTGCCCGAGCGCCTGACGGACTATCCGGATGTCCCCACCGTGGCGGAACAAGGTTTTGGCGATGGCCACTCGATCTGGTTCGGCGCCTTCGTGCCCAAGGGCACGGACCCTGTCATCGTCGAGCGCTTGTCGGCGGCGTTCTTCACCGCCATGGCCGACCCGTCGGTCGAGCCGGTGCTGCGCAACGTCGGTGTGGTGACGCACCCCACCGGCCCCCAGGCGGCGCGCGAGCGCATGGACCGCGAGCTCGAGCAGTTCGGTGCGCTGATGTCGGCGCTCGGGCTGATCGAGTAACCCGCCGATGACCACCGACCGCGAGCCCCCGCATTGCCGCGTACACGATGCGGTGGGCACGGTCATCGGCGTGCTGGGTTGTGCGCTGCTCGTCGCCTCGCCGTGGCTGGTGGACCGGTCAGGGCCGGAGCCGTTCTACAAGGGGCCGCTGGTCTTCCCGCTGATGGCGCTGGCGCTGGTCATCGTCGGCAGTGTGCCGGCTGCGCTGCGGCTGCTGCGCCCGTCGCCGGCATGGGTGTGGCGGCTGGACGGCAACGGGGTGCCGCGCTCGGCCATCGGTTTGTTTCTGCTGTTGTGCCTGTTTCCGGCAGCGGTGTCCTGGCTGGGCGTCCAGGCGGCGACGTTTCTGTTCACCCTGGGCGGGCTGGTGCTGGTCGGCTACCGCCGGCCCGGGCCGGCGCTGTTGATCGCCACATTGCTGGCGCTGGCCATCCACCTGGCGTTTCGCGCGTTTCTCGATATCTGGTTCCCCGCGCCGCAACTGCCGCAATGGCTGGGCGCCGCGTTGCGGCCCGCCGGTGACGTATGGATCTGCTGACCGACGGTTTCGCCAATGCGTTTGCCGTGGCCAACCTCCTGGCGCTGGTCGTGGGGACGGTGATCGGCATCATCGTGGGCGTGCTGCCTGGCCTGGGGCCGATGGTGGGCATGGTCGTGCTCCTGCCGTTCACCTTCTCGATGGCGCCGGATGTGGCCTTGTCGCTGTTGCTGGGGGTGTTCTGCGGCGGCTACTTCGGGGGCGCGGTGCCGGCGATCCTCATGCGCACGCCGGGGGTGCCCTCGTCCATCGTCACCACATTCGACGGCTTTCCGCTGACCGAGCGCGGCGAGGCGCAGACGGCCTTGTCCGCCGC
Source organism: uncultured Candidatus Competibacteraceae bacterium (assembly GCA_965652545.1). Classification (GTDB taxonomy): domain Bacteria; phylum Pseudomonadota; class Gammaproteobacteria; order Competibacterales; family Competibacteraceae; genus CBFGWV01. The sequence continues at coordinate 4,143 of CBFGWV010000278.1, forward strand.
CCTGGTCGGCTCGCTCGGCGGCGGGCTCATCAGTGTGCTCATTCTGATGGCCCTGGCCCCGCCGCTGGCGCATGTGGCGGCCAGCTTCGGGCCGCCGGAATACCTGGCCGCCGCGCTGTTCGGCGTGCTGCTGGTGGCCATGTCGTTCCGCGACCGCCTGGGCCAGGCGGTGACGCTGATCGGCCTGGGCTTCTGGTTGTCCACGGTCGGCATCGACGGGCCGACGCTGAGCCCGCGCTACACTTTCGGGGTGTGGGCCATGCACAACGGGTTGGACCTGGTAGCCGTGGTGCTGGGCTTGTTCGGCATCGGCCAATCGTTGCTGCTGCTCGAGCGCGGCATCCTCAAGTCCGACCGCCTGGACTTGGGACGCAGCAGCCTGGATTTCAGCCGCCTGTGGCAGATGCTGCGGTACTGGAAGACCTTGCTGCGCTCGGGGGTGATCGGCACCGCGGTGGGTTTGTTGCCGGGGCCGGGGTCGGTGCTGGCGTCTTTCCTCGCCTATGACGCGGCAAAGCGGTTCTCCAACGACCCGGATGCGTTCGGCAAGGGCACGCCTGAGGGCTGCCTGGCGGCGGAGGCCGGTAACAACGCGGTGCCGGCCGGGGCGTTGATTCCGCTGCTCACCCTGGGTATCCCCGGCGAGGCGCTCAGCGCGTTGCTGCTGGGTGTGTTCACGCTCAACGGCATCTACCCGGGGCCGCTTCTGCTCATCAAGGAGCCGGTGCTCATCTCGACGCTGTACTGGTCGATGCTGCTGATCAACATCGTGGCATTCGCCGTCCTGGCGCTGTGGCTGCGGCCGTTCGCGATGATCGTCAAAGTGCCGCACCGGGTGCTGGCGGTGACGGTCATCATCGTCTCGCTGGTGGGGATCTACTCGGTCAACACGCGCCTGTTCGACTGTGGGGTGGCGCTGGCTGCCGGTGCCGTGGGGTATGTGCTGCTGCGCCTGGGCTGGCCGCTGGTGGCGCTGGTGATGGGGCTCGTCATGGGCCCGATCGTCGAAAACCGCCTGCGCGAAACCTTGAGCCTAGGCGAGGGCAGCCTGGCGATCATGCTCGGACGGCCGGTGACCGTCATTGTGTTGCTGTTGGCCGTGCTCGTCGTCGCCGCCCCGGTCGTCGTCGCGGTGCGCCGGGCACGGGCGCTCGGGGCGCAGCCCTCGTGACCAACGCGGGTGATGTAAGCGCCGATGTGGTCATCGTCGGGGCCGGCATTGCCGGCGCCGGCCTGGCCGCCGCCTTGGCGGGGCATCGCCGTGCCGTGTTGCTAGAGGCCGGGCGCCAGCCGGGCGAGCAGGCCACCGGGCGCTCCGCGGCGGTGTTCGTGCCCAACTATGGGGATGCGGTCGTTCGTGCGTTGACCGCCGCGGGCGCGGCCGTGTTGCGACAGCCCGATCCGGCGTATTGGCCATCGCCATTGTTGCGCCGGCGCGGGTTATTGCGGCTGGTCACCACGGCGGGGCGGGCGGCGTACGAGCGGCAGATGGCGGCGGCTGTGGGGGTGGTGCCGGTCAGCCTGGATGAGGCGCTGCGGTTGTTTCCCCTGTTGCGCCCGCAGGCGTTCGAGTGCGCATCGTTCGAGGCCGATGTGCATGACATCGATGTGCACGCGCTGTTGCAGGGGTATCTGCGCGCGGCGCGGGCCGGCGGTGCGCAACTGCGCCTGGAGGCGCCGCTGCTGGCAGCCGAACGGCGCCGGGGGCGTTGGCGCTTGTCGACGCCGCAAGGGGTTATCGAGGCGGCGGTGGTGGTCAACGCGGCCGGGGGCTGGGCCGATGCGGTGGCGGCGTTGGCCGGGGTGGCGCCCATGGGCTTGGCGGCCTGTCGGCGGTCGATGGCGGTGGTGCGGCTGGCGCGGATGCCGGAGGGCCTGGGCGACTGGCCGTTCGTGGTGCCGTTTCCGTTGGGTTGGTATGCCAAGCCGGAGGCGGGCTGTTTGCTGGTCTCGCCCGGTGATGCGGATCCGCAAGTCGCGGGCGATGCCTACGCGGACGATTTGGTGCTGGCGGAGGGCCTGCACCGCTTCGAGCAGCAGACGACGGCGAATGTGCTGCGTGTGGAGCGCAGTTGGGCGGGCTTGCGGACGTTCGCCCGGGACGGGCGTCCGGTGGTGGGGTTCGATACGCGGGTGGCGGGGTTTTTCTGGCTGGCCGGGCAGGGTGGGGCCGGGATCCAGACGGCGCCGGCGGTGTCGGCGCTGGCCGCGTCGCTGTTGACCGGGGGTGAGGTGGCGCTGCCGGTGAGCAGTGCGGTCGCCTGTGCTGTGTCGCCGTCGCGATTCGATAGTAGCTGA
>CBFGWV010000279.1:0-6438 GCA_965652545.1 uncultured Candidatus Competibacteraceae bacterium
CAAATACCAATCCACCGTCTTCCGAATCCCGCTCTCAAACGTCTCCACCGGCCGCCACCCCAGTTCCTTATCCATCTTCCCCGGGTCGATCGCATACCGCCAATCATGCCCCGGCCGGTCTTTCACGAACTGGATCAGCTCGGCATGGGGCTTGTCGGTCGGCCGGCGCTCGTCCAGCAACTCACAGATCAGCCGCGCGATGTCGATGTTCGCCCATTCGTTGTCCCCGCCGATGTTGTAAACCTCGCCCACGCGCCCGTTGCGCAGGACGGTGTCGATGCCGCGGCAGTGGTCGGCGACGTACAGCCAGTCGCGAATGTTGCTGCCATCGCCATAGACGGGGATAGGCTCGCCGGCCAGGGCTTTGCGGATGACGGTGGGGATGAATTTCTCGGCGTGCTGGTAGGGGCCGTAGTTGTTGGAGCAGTTGGTGGTGGTGACGGGCAGGCCGTAGGTGTGGTGGTAGGCGCGCACCAAGTGGTCGGACCCTGCCTTGGTGGCGGAATAGGGTGAGTTGGGGGCGTACGGGGTGGTTTCGGTGAACGCCGGGTCTTCCGGGCGCAAGGTGCCGTAGACCTCGTCGGTGGATATATGGTGAAAGCGCACGGCCTCCAGGGGCCAGGCCTTGCCGTCCAGCCAGTATCGCTTGGCGGCGTCCAGCAAGGCGAAGGTGCCGACGACATTGGTGTGGACGAAGGCGGCGGGGCCGGTGATGGAGCGGTCGACATGGCTTTCGGCGGCAAAGTGCACGACGGTGTCGATCTGGTGCTCGTGCATGAGCTGGTTGACCAGCGGGCTGTCGGCGATGTCGCCGGCGATGAACTCGTGCCGGTGAGGGTCGGGCAGGTGGTGCAGGTTGTCCAGCGAGCCGGCGTAGGTGAGCAGGTCCAGGTTGATGATGTGGACCTGCGGGTCGGTGGCCAGCAGGTGATGGACGAAGTTGGCACCGATGAAACCGGCGCCGCCGGTCACCAGGACGCGCTTGGGCTGATGGGGCATGGGTCGTGGCTTCCGTGTGTTCTATGGGGCGAAGGGTTGGACAGCGACGGGCGGCCTGTCAACTGTTCATGCGCCGCAGTGCGGGCTCGGCCAGGATGCGGTCCATGGTGGCCAGCAGGTGCTCGGCATTCTCCAGGGTGAAGGGCAGGGGCGGGCGGATCTTCAGCACGTTGTCGTGCGGCCCGTCGGTGCCGACCAGGATGCGCTCGTCGCGCAGGCGGTTCTTGAGGTGGCCGGCGGCGCGCGTGGCTGGGGCGAGGCTGTCGTGGTCCTGCACCAGCTCCACGCCCAGGAAGAGCCCCACGCCGCGTACGTCGCCAATGACGGCGTGACGCGCCTTGAGCTCGGCCAGCCCGGCAAGCAGCGCATCGCCGACGGCGGCGGCGTTGGCTTGCAGGCCTTCGCGGTCCAGCACCTCCAGCACGGCCAGTCCCGCGGCGCAGGAGACGGGGTTGCCGCCAAAGGTGCTGAAGAACTCCATGCCGGTGTCGAAGGCCCGCGCGATCGCCGGGGTGGTCACGAGCGCGGCCAGCGGGTGGCCGTTGCCGATGGGTTTGCCCAGCACGACGATGTCCGGGACCACGTCCTGACGCTCGAAACCCCAGAACTGGTGCCCCAGCCGCCCCAGGCCGGTCTGCACCTCATCGGCGATGCACACGCCGCCGGCCTCGCGCACGGCCTCGTACACCGGGGCGAGAAAGCCGGCCGGCGGGACGATCTGCCCGCCCACGCTGGGCAGGGACTCGGCGATGTACCCGGCCACCGGCCGCTCCAGGGCCTGGATGATGGCGACGGTGTCCTCGGCATAGCGGGCACCGGCGTCCGGCCCGCGATGCGCGCCGCGGTAGGTGTCGGGGATGGGCGTCACGTGCACCCAGCCGGGTGTGCCCTGGCCGCCGGGGCCGTTGTGCTTGTACGGGCTGATGTCGATCAGTGCCGAGGTGTGACCGTGATAGGCCTGGTCCATGACGACCATGTCGTGGTTGCCGGTGGCCGCGCGCGCCAGGCGCAGGGCCAGTTCGTTGGCCTCGCTGGCGGAGTTGAGGAAAAAGCACACCGACAGTGGCGCCGGCAGGCGGGCGGTCAGCGCCTCGGCGTAACGCAGCACGGTCTCGTGCAGGTAACGGGTATTGGTGTTGAGCACCGCCATCTGCCGGGTGACGGCCTCGACCACCGCCGGGTGGCTGTGGCCGACGTGCGGCACGTTGTTGTAGGCATCGAGGTAGGCCTGGCCCTGGGCGTCGTATAGGTACTGGCGCCAGCCGCGGCGGACATGCACGGGTTTGCGGTAGGACAGACGCACGCTGGGCCCCAGGCGCTCGCCCCGTTCGGCCAGCAGGGCCTCGTCGCTGGGCTGGGGCGCCGCCAGTCGTTCGTCGGCCAGGTTGATCAGCGCCGCCGGGTTGGGGCACAGGCGGCTGAAGGCGAGCGCCTCGGCCGGGAAGGCCACACCCGGTGCCGCGGACGGGTCGGCCAGCGGGGCGATGACCAGTTGCAGGTGCACATGCGGCGGCCAGTCGACGTTCTCCGCCGGCGTGCCCATGCGCGCGAACATCTGTCCGGCGGCTACCGTATCGCCGGCCTTTAGCCCGGCGATGGACTCGGCCGACAAATGGCCGTACAGCGTCCAGAACGGTGTCAGCCCCGGCGGCTGGTGGCGCAGCACCACGACCGGGCCGTAGTCCTGGCGCACGTCGCGCCGGTCGACCAGCATCACCTCGCCGGCCAGCGGGGCGTGCACCGGCGTGCCGGCCGGGGCGAACACGTCCACCCCCAGGTGCACGGTGCGGCGGTCATCGGTCTCGCGCGGGCCGCGGCGGAAGAAGTGCTCGGTGTAGATCATCCGCGCTTCGTTGTAATAGCCAATGCCCACGCGTTGGCCGTGCTCGGCCAGCAGGGCGTCGATGCGCGCGCCCAACCGTTGTGCATCCAATGCGAGGTCATCGCCGGCGGTCAGGTGCGAGCCCACGGACAGGTCGACCATGACGGCCGCATCCATGGCTGCCTGGCTGCCCAGCAGCGGGGCGAAACGGCCGCGCTGGCTGCGGATCCACTCCAGCGTCGCGGCCTGGTCCTCGAGCAACGGCCGTCCGCAGGCCGACGCGAGGCGGGCCAGGGCCACCTGGGGTTCGACACGGTGTAGGGCGGTGAGCACCTGCCAGCCCTGGTCCTCGCTGACGGTGACGTAGGCATCGTCGGGTTTGAGCTGTTTTTGCACCGCCGCGTTGGTCACCGACACGGCCAGGCGCATCAGCATCATGGGGAAGAGCGCGGCGATCTCGTCGTCGCGCAGCGGGTTCTCGCGGTCGTAGCCGGCGGCCAGGGTACACAGGGCGCCCAGCGGGTCGGCCTGGCCGAAGGCGGCGTAGGCCCCGGCGATGGCCAGCTCCGCGATGCGGCTGCTGTGCAAGGCATCGCCAAAGTCGATCAGCCCGCTGATGCGCGGTGTGCCGTCCTCGGCGGTGGCCACCAGCAGGTTGTAGTCGTTGGCGTCGTTATGGATGACCTGGGCGGGCAAGGTGTCGAGCCGTGGCTGTACCTCGCGCTCGAAGCGGCCGATGACGGCCTCCACGATAGCGCGGCGGCCGGGGTCGGCGATGGCCGTCAACGCATCGGCGATCCAAAGCGGATGGCGCAGATCCCATTTCAGTTCGCGCTCGGCGGCCGGGTGGGTGAAGTCGGCCAGGGCCTTGTCGGCCACCGCCAGCACCCGGCCCAGGTCGTCCAGCAGGGCGGCGGTGTGCGGCGGAGTGTGGGCGTACAAGTCGCCCGGCAGGTAGCTGAGCAGCCACACCAGCCGCGCCTCGCCGTCGATCTCCACCGTCAGCACCGGCTTGCCCGAGGGGGCGCGGATGACGTGTTGCACCGGCAAGGCAGGCGCCCGCGCGGCCAGGTGCTCCAGCACGGCGACCTGCATGGCCAGCGCTTCGGCATCGCAGCCGGCATGCATGATCTTGAGCAGCACCGTGCGGCCATCGGCGGTGTCGATGCGGACGTTACGGTCGTACTCGCCGGGCAGGGGGGCCAGGCTCAGCGGCTCCAGGCCGTAGTGGTCGCGGACGATGGATTCGAGCGCTGCGGACATGCGAAGACCTCGGGGCGGCAATGGGCTGTGCAAATGCGGCGCTCACTATAGCGCGGGCGTCCGTTCGCTGGCGCATGGACGGTTTTTCAGGTATCCCTTGCGCTTTTTCGCACCTGTGGAGCCGCCCCCATGAATGCCATAGCCGACGTGTCCGCCACGCCCTGGACCCTGGAGCGGGCACAGGCGATTTATAACCAGCCGTTCGCGGACCTGTTGTACACCGCGCAGACCGTGCACCGTCGGCACTTCGATGCCAACGCGGTGCAGAAGAGCCGGTTGGTGAACATCAAAACCGGCGGCTGCCCGGAGGACTGTGGCTATTGCAGCCAGTCCGCCAAGCATGATTCCGGCCTCAAGGCGAGCAAGCGCATGGCGGTCGAGGACGTGCTGGCCGAGGCCCGCGCCGCGCGCGCCGAGGGGGCGACCCGCTATTGCATGGGCGCGGCCTGGCGCAGCCCCAAGCCGCGCGACATGCCGGCGCTGGTGGAGATGATCCGCGAGGTCAAGGCCCTCGGCCTGGAGACCTGTCTTACCGCCGGCATGCTCGATGGCGAGCAGGCGCAGGTGCTCAAGGCCGCGGGGCTGGACTACTACAACCACAACGTCGACACCTCCGAGCGCTTCTATCCTGAGGTGATCACCACGCGTACTTTCCAGGACCGTCTGGACACGCTGGCCGAGGTACGTGCGGCGGGGTTGAAGCAGTGCTGCGGCGGCATCCTGGGCTTGGGCGAGACGGTGGACGACCGTCTGGACATGCTGGTCACCCTGGCCAACCTGCCGACTCCGCCTGAGAGCGTGCCGTTGAACCAGCTCGTGCCCATCCCCGGCACGCCGATGGCCGGGGTCGACCCGGTGGACGCCATCGACTTCGTCCGTACCGTCGCCACGGCGCGCATCCTCATGCCCACCTCGGTGCTGCGCCTGGCTGCCGGACGCAATGCACTGTCGGACGCCGAACAGGCGTTGTGCTTCCTGGCCGGGGCGAACTCCATCTTCATCGGCGATCGCCTGCTCACCACCGACAACAACGGTGAGGACCGCGACAGCCAGTTGTTCGCGCGCCTGGGGCTGACGCCCGCCGCTGCCGACGCATGAGTCGGCTGGCGCGCTACCGGGACGAACTGGCCGCGCTGGATGCGGCGGGGCGTCGGCGCGCGCTGAGCCTGCCCGGCGGGCTCGATTTCGCTTCCAACGATTACCTGGCGCTGGGGCGGCATCCGCGTCTGGCGCAGGCGGTGACCACGGCCCTGGCCGCCGGCACGCCGGTAGGCGCGGGGGCGTCGCGGCTGCTGCGCGGGCATCACGATGCGCATGCGGCGCTGGAACGGGCGGCCGCCGTTTTTTTTGGTGTGCCGGCGGCCTTGTACCTGGCCAACGGGTTCGCGGCCAACCAGGCGATCTGGTCGGCACTGCCCCGTGTCGGCGATGCGGTGGTCTTCGATGCCTTGTCGCACGCCAGCACGCGGACGGGGTTGACCGCGGGCGCAGCGCGTGCGCTGAAGGCCGCGCACAACGACCCCCAGGCCATGGACGATGCCCTGACCCGCTGGCGCGCCGGTGGCGGCAAGGGGCAGGCCTGGCTGGCGGTGGAGTCGGTGTACAGCATGGATGGCGACACGGCCCCCATCGACGCGTTGATGGACGTGGCCGAGCGGCACGATGCCTGGCTGGTAGTGGATGAGGCCCACGCCACCGGTGTGCTCGGTACCGGCGGGCGCGGGCTGACCCACGGCCATGCGGATAACGACCGGCTGATCGCCTTGCACACCTGCGGCAAGGCCTTGGGTGTGGTCGGCGGGCTGGTCACGGGGCCGGCGGTCATCATCGATACACTGATCAACACGGCGCGGCCGTTCATCTACTCCACCGCGCCCTCGCCGTTACTCGCCGCCGCCGTCACGACCGCGCTCGAGCTGGCCGCCGACGCGGACGAGGCGCGTAGCGCGCTGCAACGTCGGGTGGCGCGGCTGGCCGCGGGACTGGCGGCGCTGGGTCTGCCGGCCAGCGGCAGCCATATCGCCCCGGTAATTCTCGGCGCGGACGAACGGGCGGTCCAAGCCGCCACCGCCTTGCAGGCGGGCGGTTTCGACGTGCGCGCCGTACGCCCCCCGACCGTGGCCGAGGGTACGGCGAGGCTGCGGATTTCTGTCACGCTGAATGTCTCTGAACAGGATGTGGACGACTTGCTCGCGGCGTTGGGGCGGGTGATTGAGGGGTGTCAGCCGTGAGCCCATTGCCGGTCCAGAACACCGTTGCACACCAAGGCAGGAGCAACGCTTCCCCTGGGATGACGGTCCACCGCGCTAGGAGCAGCGCCTCCCCTGGGATCGCCGAGTTGTACTCGGCAGCCG
>CBFGWV010000280.1:0-6437 GCA_965652545.1 uncultured Candidatus Competibacteraceae bacterium
CTGTGAACACATCCGTGTGCGCTCGACGGCAGCATCCATGCTGCCGACGGTCTGACCCTGTCCCACCCGACACGGACGGCTCACTTCCGTGGCCGGTCCAGATCGCCCTCACCGTCGTGTGGGGCAGCTCAAGTGATATGTAGGATGGGTTGAGCGTAAGCGATACCCATCATGCCGGCCTCGAACATGGCTCAATGTTGTGGACAACGTGGTGGGTAAGCGTGGTTTTTACTCCGTGGATCTGGCCCTCACCCCTGCGCCACGCCAGTGCTGCCAGCCCAGCGGCAGCAGAAAGCCCACGGTGCACAGGATCAGTCCATACAGGTTCGCGCCCAGCAACGCGGCGTATTTGCCCGTACCGATCGACCAGGCATCGGGCAGCGCACCGGCGGCCAGCAGGGCGCCGATGGCCATGCCGGTCCAGAACGACAAATGGAAGCTGGCCGGCGAATACCTCACCCGACCGCCGAGCAGGAAGACCGGCGCAAGCCCCATGACCATCGTCCCGCTGATGGTGGTTGCCGCCAGGATGTCCGCCCCCATTAGCATGGGCAGGTTGCCCAGCACCGCGAACACGATCATCACGCCCATGCCGAACGCACGGGACGGGTCGACCAGTGGCTGGCCCGCCAGTTGGGGCAGGTCGTGCGCCAGGGAGCGGGACAGTGAGGCAAACGTCGAGTCCAGCGTCGAGCCGGCCGAGCTCATCATGACCACGGTGACCACGAACATCGCCGCGACACCGGCGGCGTGCGCCACGGCCGCCGGGGCGTTGCCGCCGATCTCCAGCCCCTCCAGACGCGCATGCACGCCGACCAGGCTGAAGGCGAGAATGCAGACGAAACCCGCGGCGCCGGCCACCATGAAGGCTTTGAGCATGGTCTTCTCTTCGGTGATGAACCCGCGGTCGGTGAGTACCGGGTCATGGAAGGGGTAGCTGACCACCTGCAGCAGCGCGACCAGCAGCAGATCCACACCCCCGGCGAGTGCCCACCGGCCGTCGGTCAACAGCGTGGGCAGGCCGTGGGTGGGGATCACCATGAACATCACGGCGGCCAGTGCGATGACGAAAATGCCCGTTTGGATCACATCGGTGAAGATCGAGCTGCGCAGCCCGCCTTTGAGGGAGTAGATCAGCGTGAATGCGGTGAAGACCAGCGCGGAGAGCACAAAGCCGCTGCTCCCCGGGGCACCGAAGTAGCCGCCCACGACCGCGGTGTTGCTCCAGATCTCGTTGTACAAGCGCACCAGGATGGCCGCGCTGAAGGCCAGTGCCGCCAAGCGCCCATAGCGTCCGGTGAGAAAGGCCACCAGACCGCTGGCGCCGTGCCGGGTGCGCAGCCGATAGATTGCCCAGCCGGCGAGGGGGATCGATAGCCAATAGCAGGCGTACGCCAGGCCGCCGACGATGCCGTAGGCCGCCCCGAGATTGGCCGCGTTGGTGACCGACTTGGCGAAGATCCAGCTGATGAAGATGCTCGCGCACAAGCTCCATTGCGACGCTGCCCGCCCGGTCTCGTCGTGACCGAAGTAAAACCCTGCCGTGCTGCGGGCGGCGGGGGCGAGGGCATACATCAATACGCCGTAGAGCAGCAGAAAGCCCCAGAAGGCAAAGGCCAGGTGATCCATGGATGCGCGGCTCGTGGCGGATGGCGACCGACGGGGATACGCGCCGAGGACCGGCCCGGATGCAGGCGGGCTTACCCCCGCGCCAGGGCAATCAGCAGGATGACGAAAACCACCACCGCCAGCAGCGGCCAGATGACGCCCGGCCAGTCCTTGGGAGCGGCGCGGCTATGTTCCATCATCTGTTTGAGCCGTCCGCCGCGGAAGAACAAAAAAAATACGCCGCCGACCAGCAGTGCGGTGAGGACGAGTTCCCAGGTTGGGGTGTCGGTCATGGTGTATGCCTTAGGTTCGTGGTGCCCTTGCCGGCACGGATGGTCGCCTGCGTCGCGGTGATCTGTACAGTAGGGGTTGCCCGGAAGACTCCTGGCATTGAATTTTGCCGTCGGCGGCCGCATGTCGCTCGATTGTGCCCATCGTCCATGAGTCGACTATGACCGCAGCCCTAGCCGCATCGTCCATCGAGGAGCCTACCGTACGCCTGACGGTGAACGGGGACCCGGTCACCTTGCTGGGCACGGCCCATGTCTCCAAAGCCAGCGTGGCGGCCGTCGAGGCCGCGCTGGCCGGCGATACCTACGACGCGGTGGCGGTCGAGCTGTGCCGCGGCCGGCTCCAGGCCCTGACCGACCCCGATGCCGTGGCGCGGTTGGACATCGTCCAGGCCATCCGCAATGGGCAGGCACCGATGATCGCTGCCAATCTTGCGTTGGGTGCCTACCAGCAGCGCTTGGCCGAGCAACTGGGTGTGGAGCCCGGTGCCGAGCTCAAGCTGGCCGCGCAGACGGCGCGCCGGCGCGGGTTCCGCTTGGCGCTGATCGATCGCGACATCGGTACGACGCTGCGCCGTGCCTTTCGACGCTTGCGCTGGTGGCAGCGCATGGCCTTGCCCGGCGCCTTGCTGGCCGGGGTGTTCTCGCGTGAGAAGGTGTCCGAGGATGACGTGGAACGGCTCAAGTCGGGCGACATGCTCGATGGCGCCTTCCGTGAGCTGGCCGAGGAGCGGCCGGAACTGGCCGAGGTGCTCATCGACGAGCGCGACCGCTACATGGCCGCCAGCATCCGCCAGGCGGTGCAGGCCAACCCGGGCAAACGCTGGCTGGCGGTGGTCGGTGCCGGCCACCTGGCGGGGATGCAGCGCTACCTGAGCGAGACGCCGGCACAGCCGCCGGATGCCGAGATCGCGGCGCTCAAGACGGTCCCGCCCGGCGTCAAGGTCGGGCGCTGGATTCCATGGATCATCGTTGCCGTGGTGCTTGCCGGCTTCGCCTGGGGGTTCTCCCGCAGCAGCGACCTGGGCTGGCAACTGGTGCTCGACTGGGTGTTGATCAACGGCGGCCTGGCGGCGTTGGGCGCGGCGCTGGCCATGGGGCACCCGCTGACGATTCTCACCGGCTTCGTCGCCGCACCGTTGACCTCGCTCAACCCGGCCGTGGGTGCGGGTATGGTCACGGGTTTCGTCGAGGCTTTGTTGCGCCGCCCCAGTGTCGGCGATCTGCACCGCCTGCGCCAGGACACAGCGCGCTTGTCCGGGTGGTGGCGCAATCGGCTGACCCGCGTGCTGTTGGTGTTCGTGTTTAGCACGATAGGCTCGGCCGTGGGGACGTATGTCGCGGGTTTTCGCATCTTTGGCCGGTTGGTGGCCTGAACCATGACCACGCCCATCGACATCACCGTCTGGTCCGACCCCGTGTGTCCCTGGTGCTGGATCGGTGAGCGGCAACTGGCGTTGGCACTGGCCCGGCCTGGTGTACCGGCCGACCGTGTGCGCATCACCTGGCGGCCGTTTCAACTGAACCCGGGTCTGCCGCACGGTGGGATCGCCCGCAAGGACTACCTCCAGGCGAAGTTCGGCGACTCGGCACCATCGTTTTATGAGCGGATCGCCGAAGTCGCGCGTGGGCTTGGGCTTGATGTGCGGTTCGAACGCATCGCCGTCCAGCCCAACACCGCCGATGCGCATCGTCTGATCCAGCATGTCCAGGCGGTGGCGCCGGCGGCGACGGACGCGCTGGTGCAGGCTTTGTTCCGGGCGTTCTTCGTCGAAGGACGGAATATCGGCGATCACACGGTGCTCGCCGATTGCGCCTCCACCGCGGGTGTCGAGTTGCCGGATGTGGCGAGCTGGCTGGCCGGCGACGCGGGGCGGGCCGCCGTCGCCGATGCACAGGCCGAGGCCGCGCGCCTGGGCATCCACGGTGTGCCCCAGTTCATTGTCGCCGGCCGATTGATGCCCCCCGGCGCCGTCTCGGCGGACAGCTTGGCCACGGCCGTAACGATGGCGGGGCGGGCATGAACGTGCACCGGTCGGTGACGGCCCGATGAAGCGCAGCGTACGGCCCGACCTGCCGCGTGGCCAGCGCGAGGACTTTCGCAACCTGCGCAAGTTGATGCCTTACCTGATGGAGTTTCGCGGCCGCGTGCTGCTTGCTTTGGGCGCGCTGCTCGCGGCCAAGCTCGCGGGTATCGGCGTACCGTTGATTCTCAAGGGCATCGTCGATGCCCTGGATGAGCCCGAAACGGCAATGGTGGCGCTGCCGGTGGGGTTGCTTCTGGCCTATGGTGTGCTGCGCCTGGCCAACACAGTCTTCAGCGAGCTGCGCGATATGTTGTTCGCGCGCGTGCGCTACCGTGCGATGCGCCGCCTGACCACGCGTACGTTGGCGCATTTGCACAACCTGTCGCTGCGCTTTCACCTGGAGCGCAAGACCGGTGCGATCTCGCGTGATCTGGAGCGCGGTGCGCGCAGCCTGTCCACGCTGCTCAACTACCTGACGTTCAGCGTTCTGCCGCTGGTGCTGGAACTGCTCCTGGTGATCGGCATTCTGCTGGCCAGTTATGCGTGGTGGTTCGCGGCCATCATGCTCGGCGCGGTGATCGTGTACGTGGCCTTCACGCTTGCGGTCTCCGGCTGGCGGTTGGAGGTGCGTCACACCATGAACCGGCTGGAATCCCAGGCCAATACCGAGGCCATCGACGGGTTGGTGAACTACGAAACCGTCAAGTACTTCGGCAACGAACGCTTCGAGGTCGAGCGCTGTGACCGTACGCTGGCTGAGTGGGAGCGCGCCTCGGTACTGAGCCAGGGTTCCATGTCTGCTCTGAACGCCGGGCAGGGGGCGATCATTGCCGTCACCATGGCGGCGCTGATGGCCCTGGCCGCCGGCCAGGTCGCGGCCGGTGCGATGACATTGGGCGACCTGGTGCTGGTCAACGCCTTTCTACTGCAGTTGTTCATTCCGTTGAATTTCCTCGGTGTGGTCTATCGCCAGACACGCTACGCGTTGGCCGACATGGACAATCTGGTTCGGTTGCTGGAGGAGGTGCCGGAGGTCAGCGATGCGCCGCATGCGACAGCGTTGCCGCCGGGGCCGGGGCGGGTGCATTTCGACAACGTGCACTTCGCCTACACCCCCGATCGGCCCATCCTGCACGGCGTGGATGTCATCATCGAACCGGGCCGCAAACTGGCCGTCGTCGGCGCCAGCGGGGCGGGTAAATCCACCTTGGCGCGGCTGTTGTTCCGCTTCTATGACGTGCAGCAGGGCGCGGTGCGTATCGACGGACACGACGTGCGTGACTGCACGTTGGACAGCGTCCACAGTGCGATCGGTATCGTTCCGCAGGATACGGTGCTGTTCAACGAAAGCCTGTACTTCAATCTCAGCTATGCCCGGCCCGATGCGCCGCGTGCGGAGGTCGAGGCCGCGGCGCGCATGGCGCAGCTCGGCCCGTTCATCGACAGCCTGCCGCAGGGTTACGACACCCTGGTGGGCGAGCGCGGTCTGAAGCTCTCGGGTGGTGAAAAGCAACGGGTCGCCATCGCGCGGGCCATCCTCAAGCGCCCGCGTATCCTGATCTTCGACGAGGCGACCAGCGCGCTGGACAGCCATTCCGAGCAGGCGATCCTGCTCGCGCTACGCGAGGCCGCCGCCAACCACACCACGCTGGTGATCGCGCACCGGCTGTCCACGGTGGTGGACGCGGATACCATCATCGTCCTGGAGCACGGACGTGTCGTTGAACAGGGTGACCACGCGAGCTTGTTGGCCATGCAGGGGCGGTACGCCAGGCTATGGACGTTGCAACAGCAACGGCAGGCCGATGAACCCGGGAGACTCCTTGACGAGTCTCCCGGCCTGGCGCGCGTCTAGACCGATAGCGCGGCCTCGACCTCGGCCGTTTTGCGCCTCGCCATGGCGAGGTTCGATTTCGCCTTATCCAGTACGACGTACAGAAAAAGGCCTGGGGAGGCCTTGGCCGGACGAATGATGTGATACTGCTTCGACAGGGTGATGAGGATATCTTCGATATCCTTGCCCAGCCCTAAGGCCTCCATGGTGCGCAGCTTGGCGCGCACGACTTCCGTGTTGCCGGCGGCGGCAGCCTCCATGTCGAGTCCTTGGCCGGCGGACCCGAGCATCATGCCGCTCTCCGAGTCTACGACGGCACAGCACATAGCACCATCGACTGACATTATCGCTTCGAGAGATGCAGTTACATTAGACATTGTTCATCCTTTTTATTGCGTGCCCTATTGAGTATCCAGGGTGGATGTGCATGCCCCGGACGAGTCTATCACCCGGATTAATTTCGGGTAAATAGTGAAGAGACTCCTTGCCAAGCCGTATCTCTGGCTGTGTTCACATATTCGCTCGATATGTGATGCAATGTTCCCGTTGTGCAATTTTTGGTAAATGACCGTTAAGATCGAATGCGCTCACCAAGCCCAAGCCGCCGACGTATGAATGATAGCAACGCTGCGGATTTTTGCCGGATGGGTTCCGGTTTGGGAATGATCTCGGCGCTAG
>CBFGWV010000281.1:0-6418 GCA_965652545.1 uncultured Candidatus Competibacteraceae bacterium
TGTTCCAACACCAGACCATCCAGGCCCTGGCACGGGTGGCGCAGCCCGCGCTGCCGGCTGATGCCCCGGACCAGGCCGTGCCCGAAGGCGAGGCGGAGTTGCTGCCCATCCAGCGCTGGTTCTTCGAGCAGCCCATGCCGCAACGGGCGCATTGGAACCAGGCGGTGCTGCTGCAAAGCCGTCAGCCGGTGGACGCCGCCGTGCTGGCGCGCGCGCTGCACGCGGTGATCGCGCACCACGACGCCCTGCGCCTGCGCTTCCGGCGCGATGACGAGGGTCGCTGGCGGCAGGCATACGCCCCCGTAGCTGGACAACGGGCGGCGGGCGCCCCGCCCTCAGGGCGATTGGTCGATGCCGGTTCCGCCGACTCCGGCGAGGTGCTGGAAACGACTGCTCTTGCCGATGCAGCCGAATTGTCGGCGCTGATCGACCAGACCCATCGCAGTCTCGATCTGGAGAACGGCCCGCTACTGCGGGCGCGGTTGTTCAGGCTGCCCGACGGCGGCGAGCGACTGCTGCTGGTTGTTCACCACCTGGTGGTCGACGGGGTGTCCTGGCGCGTGCTGCTGGAGGATTTGCAACAGGTCTACGCACAGCTGAGCGAGGGGCGGACGCCGGTGTTGCCGCCGCGCACGCATGCTTATCAGCGCTGGGCGGCGGAACTGGCGGCCATTGCTCGGGGCGACGGTGGTGCCGAAACGGCCGAGCTGCGCTCGGCTGCCGAGTGCAACTCGGCGATCCCGGGGGGTGGGCACCCGACGCCAGAAGCCGGCCGCTCGGTGCCGGTGTCTGGCGCTGCGCTCGCCGGGCAATTGGCGTGGTGGCGTGCGCATCTCGATGGTCAGGACGGCCACTTGCCGGCCGACCGGCCCGACGGCGGCTGGCTGAACCGCGATGCCCGCACACACAGCCGACGGCTTAATCGCGAGCGGACGCAAACGCTGCTGAAGCAAGCGCCTGCGGCCTACCGCACACGCATCGACGAATTGCTGCTCACCGCGCTGGCACAGGCCTTGTGCGACTGGAGCGGGCAGCCATCGGTGCTCGTCCAGCTCGAAGGCCACGGTCGCGAGCAACTCGCGGGCATGGCTTTGGACGTCAGCCGTACCGTGGGTTGGTTCACCAGTCTGTACCCGGTGTGCCTGCGACCGGCCGGCGGGCGCGACCCGGGGGCCGCGATCAAGGCGGTGAAGGAACAACTGCGCGCCGTGCCCGACAAGGGGCTGGGCTATGGGCTGTTGCGTCATCTCGCCGATGCGCCCACGCAAGCGCTCATACGCGCCATGCCGGCTGCGCAGATCACCTTCAACTACCTGGGGCAGTTCGACCAGAGCTTCGGCGCCGACAGCCTCTTCGCCCCTGCGCCGGAAAGCGCCGGCGAGGGCCAGGCGCCGGATTCACCCATGCTCAGCCCGTTGGTGATCGATGCGCAGATCTACGACGGTGCGCTCGACATCGTCTGGCGCTATAGCGGCGCACGTTACGACGAGGCGACCATCGAGCGGCTCGGCGCCGGGGTCCTGGCACGCCTGGAGGGGCTGATCGCCCACTGCGCCGACCCCGCCAACGGGGGCGTGACGCCAGCCGACTTCCCCCTGGCCACGCTGGACCAGGCGCAATTGGATGCGTTGCCGTTCCCGGCACGACGAATCGAGGACATCTTCCCGCTCTCGCCGATGCAGGAAGGACTGCTCATGCACACGCTGCGGGCACCGGATTCGGGCATCTACTTGATGCAGGAGCACTACCTGATCGACAGCGCGATCGATCCGGACATGTTCTTCCGCGCCTGGGCCGAAACCTTCCGCCGCAATGACGCCTTGCGCGCCACCTTCCACTGGGACAGCGGTGGCCAGGTCGTGCAGGTGATCCTGCGCGATGCGGACATTCCCATGACCTACCTGGACTGGGATGGGCGTAGCGCCGAGGACTGCAAGCGCAGCCTGCACCAGTTGCTGATGGACGAGCTGCACCAAGGGCTGGATCTGCGCACCAGCCCGCCGTTCCGGGTGCGCTTGATCCGCTTCGCCCCGCAGCGTTTCTGCTTCGTCATCAGCTACCACCACATCCTCATGGATGCCTGGTCGCGCTCATCATTAATGGACGATGTGCTGGCGGTGTACCACGACCTGGTTGCCGGCGTACCCCTAAGGCCGCGGCAGGTGTCGCCGTATCGCGACTTCATCGCCTGGCTGGCGGGGCGGGATGCCAACGACGCCCGCGTTTTCTGGCGCGAGACCCTGCAAGGCTTCGATGAGGTCACGCCTACACCGGGCATGCGCCCGACGCCGCGCGAGGTCGACGGGCTCGCCATCGACGATGTCTACCGTTTCCTCAGCGTGGACGATACTCGCGCGCTGCAGCAGCTGGCCGTTACGCGGCAGGTCACCGTCAACTCGCTGGTCCAGGCGGCCTGGGCGTTGATGCTCAGCCTGTACTCGGGGCGCAAGGATGTGCTGTTCGGGGTGACCGTGGCCGGGCGACCGGCGGACATACCCAGCATGCAGGACACGGTGGGCCTGTTCATCAACAGCATCCCCTTCCGCACCCGCGTGCCCGATGCCGGCGACCGGCGCAGCGCGGGCGAGTGGGTCAGGGAGGTCCTGGCGCAGAACCTCGCCATGCGCGAGCACGAGCACCTGCCGCTGGTGACCATCGGCGAATGCGGCGAACTGCCCCGCGGCCGGGCGCTGTTCGACAGCTTGTTCGTGTTCGAGAGCGCACCGGTGCACTTCTCGGTGCGCGACGGTGCCGACGAGTTCGCCGCAAGGGCGGACAAGGACCGCACGCACACCAATTACCCACTTACCGTGGTGATCTACCCCGGCCAGCGCTTGCGCCTGCACTTCTCCTACGACAAGCGCGTCTTCGACGATGCCACCATGGCGCCGCTGCTGGCGCGTTTCGAGCGCATCCTGCTGGCGCTGGCCGCAGGCTTCGACGCGCCGGTGGCCGCGCTGCCCTTGCTGGATGCCGACGAGCGTGCCGCGTTGCTGTCCGTGCACAACGACACTGGCCGCGATTACCCGCTGGACCGCGGCTACGCGGCGCTCTTCGAAGCCGCCGTGCTGCGCCACGGCGAGCGCACCGCGGCCGTCTGCCAGGATGCATCGGTCAGCTACACCGCGCTCAACCGCGAGGCCAATCGTCTGGCGCATGTGTTGATCGATGCCGGTGTAGTGCCCGATTCGGTCGTCGCCGTACTGGCCGAGCGCGGCTTGGCGTTGTTGACCATGATCCTCGGCAGCCTCAAGGCCGGGGCCGGGTATCTTGCCCTGGATGTGAACCATCCCGGCAACCGCCTGGGGCAGGTGCTGGCGGCCAGCGGGGCCACGGTGGTGGTGTGCCAATCGGCGTATCGCGGCTTGCTGGACGAGGCCCTGGCGGTGTTGCCCGAACACGCGCGTCCGCAGGTGCTCATCCTGGAGTCACTGGCCGCACGCAGCCTGCCCGCGCACAACCCCGGTGTGCCGGTCGACGGGCGGCACCTGGCGTATGTGATCTACACCTCCGGCTCCACCGGTGTGCCCAAGGGGGTGATGGTCGAGCAGGCCGGCATGCTCAACAACCAGTTGAGCAAGGTGCCGTACCTGGGTCTGAGCGAGCACGATGTCATCGCCCAGACCGCTGGCCCGAGCTTCGATATTTCGGTGTGGCAGTTCCTGGCCGGCCTGCTGATCGGTGCGCGGGTAGAGATTATTCCCGACCGCATCGCACACGATCCGGCCGCGTTGCTGGATGAGGTGCGCAGCCGCGGCATCAGCGTGCTGGAGAGCGTGCCCGCGCTGATCCAGGGCATGCTGCAAGCCTCGGCCGCCGACTTGCCCAGCCTGCGCTGGCTGCTCGCCACCGGCGAGGCCCTGGCCCCGCAGACCGCCCGCCATTGGTGCCGGCGCTATCCCGGCATTGCGCTGGTCAACGCCTACGGCCCGGCCGAGTGCTCAGACGACGTCGCCCTGAGCCACATCGCGGACGTCCCGGCCGACAGCGTCGCCCATCTGCCGGTGGGCACGGCCACCGATAACAACCGGCTGTACATTCTCGATGGCGCGCTCGACCCCTTGCCCGACGGCGCGGTGGGCGAGCTGGTGATCGGCGGCGTGGGCGTCGGGCGCGGTTACCTGGGCGATGCGCGACGTACCGCGCAAGCCTTCCTGCCCGACCCGTACGGCCCGACACCCGGGGCGCGGTTGTACCGCAGCGGTGATCTCGTCCGCCGCCGGCCCGATGGACAGATCGAATACGTCGGCCGCGGCGACCAGCAGGTGAAGGTTCGCGGCTTTCGCATCGAGCTGGGCGAGATCGAAGCCCATCTGTGCGGCCACCCGGCCATCGGCGAGGCGGCCGTGGCGGTGTGGGACGACGAGCGCGGCCGCCACCTCGTCGGCTACCACGTCGCCATCGACGGACGGCCCACCGGGCCTGAGGCACTCAAGGCCTGGCTGCGTGACCGCCTGCCCGAATACATGGTGCCCAGCCGCTGGGTGGCCCTCGATCGCCTGCCGCGCAACGCCAATGGCAAGATCGACCGCCGTGCGTTGCCGGCGCCGAGTTGGGAGGGTATCGAGCGCATCGCCGCGCGCACGCCGACCGAAGAGGCGCTGGCGGCCATCTGGTGCGAGGTCCTGGGACTGGAGGTCATCGGCGTCACCGACAACTTCTTCGAGCTCGGCGGCCATTCGCTGCTGGTCACCCAAATGGTCTCGCGCATCCGTCGCGCACTGGCCGTGGACATTCCCCTGACCTTGATCTTCGAGCTGCTCACGGTCGAGGCCATGGCCGCGTACATCGACGCGACCGGCTGTGAGACGGTCGAGACGGACCTGGGTTTGATGAACGAACTACTGGATGAGTTGGAGCAGATCGGATGAACCAGGCGTTGCCCGCCCAAGCACAGCAGTTTCTCGAGATCGCCCAGCGCCTGGTCCGCTTGCCGGCAGACAAGCAGGCACGCTTTCTCGAGACCCTGGCGGCGCGTGGCGTCAGCCCGGCGCGCCTGCCCATCGCGCGCTTCCCGGTGGAAGACGAGGCGCCGCTGTCCTATGCGCAGCGGCGGTTGTGGTTTCTGTGGAAGCTGGACCCGGCGAGCGCCGCCTACAACCTGCACCAGGCCGTGCGCCTGCGCGGTGCGCTGGATGTCGTGGCCTTGCGGGCAGCCTTCGATGCGCTGGTGCATCGGCACGCGTCCCTGCGTACGACCTTCCACGAAGCCGACGGGGGGATTCCCATCCAGCGCCTGTCGGCCGATGCGGCGTTCTCCCTGGCCGTCGAGGACTTGAGTCCTCTCGGCGATGACGAGCGGGAGGTGGCCCAGCGCGCGCGCGCCGAAGCCGATGCCACGACGCCCTTCGACCTGACCCGTGGCCCGCTGCTGCGGGTCAGCCTGCTGCGATTGGCGCCGGATGACCACATGCTGCTGGTGACCATGCACCACATCGTCTCCGATGGCTGGTCCATGGGGGTGGCCGTGAGCGAGTTCGGCAGGCTGTACGCGGCGTGCAGCGCGGGCGAGCCGCTGGACCTGCCGGCGCCGCCGGTGCGTTATGTCGATTACGCCTGCTGGCAGCGGCTGCTGGTCGAAGCCGGCGAGAGCGCCCGTCAGTTGGACTACTGGCGGGCCAAACTCGCCGGCGGCAGCCCGGCGCTGGAGCTGCCGGCCGATCACCTGCGCCCGGCACTGCAAAGCGGCCGCGGCGGCAGCCTGGAACTGCGCCTGGATGCGGCGCTGACCGGACGGCTGCGGCAGCTCGCCAGCCAGCACGGTGCCACCTTGTTCATGGTGTTGCTGGCCGGATTCAAGACGCTGCTGTACCGCTACACCGGGCAAGGCGACCTGAGCGTGGGCGTGCCTATCGCCAACCGCAATCGCGCCGAAACCGAGGGCATCATCGGCTTCTTCGTCAACACCCAGGTACTGCGCGACCGGATCGACGGGCGCGAGGGCTTCGATGCCGTGCTGCGCGCGGTACGGGCCACGGCCCTGGAGGCGCAAGACCATCAGGACCTGCCCTTCGAACAACTGGTGGAGGCCTTGCGCCCGGAGCGCAGCCTGAGTCTCAACCCGCTGTTCCAGGTGATGTTCAACCACGGCGCGGTAGCCGGGGGGGCGGCGCAACTGCCGGGCCTGGTGCTGGAGACGGTGCCGCGCGAGCTGACGGCGGTGAGTTTCGACTTGGCGCTGGACACCGCAGAGGTCCCCGACGGGGGGCTGCTGGCCAGCTTCAGTTATGCCACGGACCTGTTTGAACGCACGACCATCGAGCGTCTGGGGCGGCACTTCCAAGGTCTGCTCACGCAGGTCGTCGAGGCACCGCAGACGCCGGTCGGCAGCCTGCGGTTGCTGGACGATGACGAGTACGCGGCGTTGTCATCGGCGAACGCCTTGCCCGGTGTGTACCCGAGCAGCCCGTGGGTGCAC
>CBFGWV010000282.1:0-6405 GCA_965652545.1 uncultured Candidatus Competibacteraceae bacterium
GTCACCGGCAGTTGCCACCGCCTGCAACTGACCCCCGACCATGCCGTGCTCATCGACTGCGGGCTGTTCCAGGGCCAGGACGCAGGGGAGGGCGAGAGCATCGAGCGTCACCGCATCGACTTTCCCATCGACGATGTCATCGCATTGGTGGTAACCCATGTACACATCGACCACATCGGGCGGCTGCCGTACCTGATCGCTGCGGGCTACGACGGGCCGATTCTCTGCTCGCTGCCGACCGCAAGGTTGCTGCCCCTGGTCATCGAGGATGCGCTCAAGGTGGGCTTTACTCGCGACGAGCGCCTGATACGCCAGTTTCTCGCCCGTGTGGACAAACAGCTGGTGCCGCTGGACTACAAGCAGTGGCACACCCTGCCAACACCCGATGGCCTCAACGCGCGCGTACGCTTGCAGCGCGCCGGGCATATCCTGGGCTCGGCCTATGTGGAGTTCGATATCGCCGCCAGCGGCCAGCGCGATAGCCGACGCATTGTCTTCTCGGGTGACCTGGGTGCCCCGCACGCGCCACTGCTGCCCGCCCCCAAGTCGCCCACGCGTGCCGATGTGCTGGTCATGGAAAGCACCTACGGCGACCGCAACCACGACGACCGCCGTACCCGTCGCCAGCGGCTGAAAGCCGCCATCGACCGCGCGCTGGACGACGGCGGCAGTGTGCTCATCCCCGCCTTCAGCATCGGCCGCACGCAAGAGCTGTTGTACGAACTGGAGGGGTTGATTCATGCGGCCAAGGATGCCCGCTGGCGAGACCTGGAGGTCATTGTCGACTCCCCGCTGGCGGCGAAATTCACCGCCGTGTATCGCGAGCTCAAGCCCTGGTGGGACGCCGAGGCGCACCGGCACCTGCGTGCTGGCCGTCATCCGCTGAGCTTCGAGAATCTTTACACGGTGGACAGCCACGAGGCCCATGAGGAAACCGTCGCCTATCTGGCCAAGACCCACCGCCCCGCGGTCGTGCTCGCCGCCAGCGGCATGGCCGCCGGTGGGCGCATCGTCAACTACCTCAAGGCCATGATCGAAGATCCGCGACACAACGTGCTCTTCGTCGGTTTCCAGGCGCGGGGTACGCCCGGGCATGCCATCCAAAAACACGGCCCGAAGGGCGGCTGGGTGGATCTGGACGGCCAGCGCTACACCATTCGCGCTGGTGTCGAGAGCATCAGCGGCTACTCCGCCCACGCCGGGCAGCAGGACTTGGTCAATTTCGTCAAAGGCATCCGCCGCCTGCCGCAGGAGGTGCGTCTGATTCATGGCGAGGCCGAGGCGAAGGCGACATTGCGGGAGCGGTTGTTGGCGCTGGCGGCGCAACGCGGGCAGTCGTTGGTCGTGAGTTTGGCGACCCGGAGTATCGCCTGAGTGTGCGGTATCGCCGCGGCGTTCGGCTTCGCTGGCCAAGCCATAGACCGTGCCGTACTGCGTCGGATGAGCGAGCACATGCGCAGCCGTGGTCCAGACGGACATGGCGAATGGTTCGCGCTGGAGGGGCGGGTCGGCCTGGTGCATCGCCGGTTGTCGATCATCGACCTGTCCGACAATGCGGCCCAACCCATGCTGAGCGACTGCGGCCGCTTTGCCATCACGTTCAATGGCGAGATCTACAACTATCGCGAACTGCGGGAAGAACTGGAATCTGAAGGCGTCCGCTTCCGTACCGCCAGCGATACCGAAGTACTGCTGGCGCTGTACATCCACAAAGGTCCGGAGATGCTGTCCAGCTTGCGTGGCATGTTCGCGTTTGCGATCTGGGATGGTGTCCGCAAGGGCTTGTGGCTGGCTCGCGATCCTTACGGCATCAAGCCTTTGTACTACGCCATCGAAAACGGCTGCTTGCACGCCGCATCGCAGGTCAAAACGTTGCGCGAGGGTGGCGTGGGTAGTCACGAGCGGGATCCGGCCGGCGAGGCCGGTTTCCTGTTGTTGGGCAGTGTTCCGGAACCTTTCACCTGGTTTGCCGGCATCAGCGCCTTGCCGGCCGGTCACACCTTGTGGTGCGACGAGCGGGGTGTCGGCCAGCCAAGCTCTTGGCTTCGCATCGAGCAGTTGCACGACACTGGTGGCGCTGAACAGCGTACCCTATCCAACCCCATCCGCGAGGCACTCCAGGCTACCGTCCGTGCGCACCTGGTCGCGGACGTGCCGGTCGCCGTGTTCTTGTCCTCCGGCATCGACTCCACCGCCATGCTCGCTTTAGCCACCGAGGCCGGCGGCGCGGCCACGGCGGTGACCCTGGGCTTCGATGAGTTCAAGGGCGAACCCCGCGATGAAGTCCCCTTGGCCGCATCCGCCGCGCAAGCTTATGGTGCCCGGCATGTGGTTGACCGCGTGAGCGAGCAAGACTTTCGCCACGATTTACCGGCAATTCTTCAGGCCATGGACCAGCCGTCGATCGACGGCATCAACGCCTGGTTTGTCGCCAAGGCGGCGCGCAAGGCCGGTTTCAAAGTGGCCTTGTCCGGGCTTGGCGGTGACGAGCTCTTCGGAGGCTACCCGTCATTTACCGACATTCCCCGCTGGGTTCATCGGGCACGTTTGATCGGTGCCGTCCCGGCAAGTCGCAGTCTGTGGCCGGTGGTGTGCCGCGCCGCGCGGCGTCTGCGGCCAGGCATCAGCCCCAAGTTGAGCGGCCTGTTGGCGTTGGGCAGGGACGACGCCGGCGCCTACTTGCTGCGACGCGGGTTGTTCCTGCCGGCTGAACTGTCAACGGCAATGGGGGAGGCGCGTGCTCGCGCCGGGCTGGAGCGCCTGAGCGTCCTGCAGCGGTTGCGCGCGACGGCCAATGCCGCGGGGCACCGCGCTTTTGACCGCATCGGCACGATGGAAGCCTGCTGGTATATGCGCAACCAATTGCTGCGTGATGCCGACTGGGCCGGCATGGCCCACGGTGTGGAGATCCGGGTGCCGCTGGTGGATGCCACCTTGCTGCGCGACCTCGCACCTTACCGCGCGCTTCTATCGCAACACGGCAAAGACTTGCTGGCGCAAGCGCCGGGAGCCCCGTTGCCCGATGCGATTCGCAACCGCCGCAAGACCGGGTTCGAAACACCGATCGGCCAATGGCAGCGACAGGTCTGGCCGCCGCAAACCACCCCCGACCACTGGTCGCGCCGGCACGCCCGGTGGATCACCCAGGCCGTAGGCTGAGCCGCCCACGTGAACGTCTTCATCCTTGAACGCCTGGTAACCACGTGCAACTGATGATCATTGGCGCTGGTGGCCATGCCCGCTCTGTCGCCAGCGTGGCTTCCGCCATCAAGGGCATGCGCATTGCGGCGCTGGTTGACCTGTACGGCGCCACCGAGCCGACGCGGTTCGGCTATCCGTTGCTTCCCGGCATTGATGCGTTGCCCAGCTCGAGCCCCACCCAGCCCCCTATTGGGTACATTGTTGCCCTGGGTGACAACGCACAACGCCAGCGGATGACCGAGCACCTGATACAGACGCGTCCTCAACTGGTGCTGACAACTCTCGTCCACCCCGGTGCAGTGGTGGGTGATCACGTCACCATTGGTGCCGGCAGCGTGGTCATGCCTGGTGCGGTGATCGGAGCCGGCGCGACCATCGGCCGCGGATGCGTGCTCAACACCCAGTCGAGCATCGACCACGACGGTGTCATGGGTGACTGGGCCAGCCTGGCCCCCGGGGTCGTCACCGGTGGCCACGTCACCATTGGCAATGGCGCATTCATCGGGTTGGGCGCGAAGGTGCTTCACAACATAGCCATCGGGCAATCGACCGTCGTTGGTGCGGGTGCGCTGGTGACGCGTAACCTGCCCGATCTTGTGGTGGCCTTCGGCGCCCCGTGCAGGGTGGTTGGCCCGCGTAAGGCTGAGGACCCCTACCTGTGAACGACGGACTGTGCCGGCCGGCGACGCCTACGGTTCCGCGCCTCGTCAGTACGATCATTCCGGTGTTCAATCGGGGCGAATTGGTGCGCCAGACCGTAGACAGTGTGCTTGCGCAGACCTATCGGCCCATCGAGATCATATTGGTCAACGATGGTTCGACAGACGACTCCGCAGATATCCTGAATGCGTTGGCCGCCCAACATCCCGACATCATTCGCGTCCATCATCAGGCGAACGCCGGCCCGGGGCCGGCCCGCGAAGCAGGACGACAGCTTGCCCGTGGTGCGTTCATTCAATACCTGGATAGCGACGATCTGCTCGCATCGAGCAAGTTCGACCATCAAGTCCGCGCCCTGGAGGACGCCCCTGAATGCGGCATCGCCTATGGCATCACCTCGTTGATCGGTGACGATGGACGCCTGCTCAAAGCCGTCAGCAAACACACCGGGGAGCGGCATGAGCGGCTGTTTCCCTTGTTGTTGCAGGACCGCTGGTGGCACACCAGCTCGCCATTGTATCGGCGCGCGGTCAGCGATGCGGCCGGCCCCTGGCCCGACTACCGTCCGGAGGATTGGGATCTCGAAGTGCGTATGGCAGCCACAGGTGTTCGCTTGACCTATTGCCCCGTGGTGGTGTCCTACCATCGCGACCACGATGCACCCGGGCGTGTCAGTGCGGGGCGCTGGTCTGCATATGTCAGGGATGAGGCCAAGTTTCTGCCCCGCCTGGTGGCCTGCGCGCAGCAAGCGGGCTACGGCCCCGAGTCGCCCGAGATGACGCAGGTATCGCGTTGGGCGGCCATGCGGGCGCGTCATCTGGGTTTGCTGGGTGACCCTGCCGCCGCGGACATGTTGCGCTTGGCGCTGGCTGTGACCCTCGATCCACCCGGCACCGTGCGTTGGACGGCCCGTCTGGCGCGGTGGCTGGGTTGGCGGGCGACGGGGCGGCTTTGGTATTGGGCTCGTGGATGAGAGGGTCAATGATTAAGACCTCCTGGATCGGGGCCACGGCATGGCTGTGATGGTGGCAGCGCTGGTCAGCATGGTGACCGCCGGGCTGACCTTGATGAACTGGCGCTATGGGCTGTTTGCCGTGGTGGGTGTGGGCGTGCTGCAAGATATCCTGCGCAAGCTGGCACCCGGCGCCCCCGCCTATTTCATTATTTGGTCACTGGCCCTGTTCCTGATGGTTGGGGCTGTTGCGCTCTTCCGCAACCGTATGGGGCGTTTCGGCACTCTCAGCTTGGGCAACGGGACACTGCGGTTGTTCTGGTGGTTGTATTTGGCGTTGATTGGCTTTCAGGCGGCCAATTCACTGGCGCGTTGGCAAAGCCCGCTGGTCACCGGGTTGGGGTTGGTGTTCTACCTGGGGCCGATTTTTGCGTTGTTGCTGGCGGTGGGGTATTGCCGCTCGTCGGATGCGCTGGACCGGTTCGTCAAGCTCTATTTGTGGATCATGGTGCCGGCCGGCCTGAGCGTTTATCTGTCGGTGTTCGTCACCGATGATCTGGCTATATTGCGTGATGTCGGCACCTTTGCGGGTAACCAATTGCTCATTTACGACGTGGGTACGGTGCTGAGTTCTTTCTCCGGCGTTTTTCGTACCGGTGAGATCGCTACCTGGCATGCCGCCATGGCGTGCTGCTTCCTGGTGGTCATGGGGGTGCGGTCGAAAAGCACACCGTTTCGGGTGCTTGCGGCGGTGCTGGTGATTTTGCTCATGGGAGCCATCGTGCTCACCGGGCGGCGCAAGATGCTGCTGTCGGTGCTTATCTTCGGCGCGGTGTTCATTGCCTTCATCTTGTTCTATCTTCAGCACGCCAAGCGGGCCGGTATGCTGTTCCTGGTGCTGGGCGGGATCGCCTTCCTGAGTTTTCCGTTCTTTGAGTCCGGCCGTACCACGGGGCTATACGTGGAACGAACGGTCACGGTGGTGGAGGAAATCGATGATCGCCTGCTGCTGTCGTGGCGCTTGCTGAACTCGGCAGCTTCCCGCTCAGAAGGTATTGGGTTAGGTATTGGTGTTGCCTCGCTGGGCGCGCGATTTGTCGGTGGCGGCGGAGCCAGCTCCGTCGGTGGTTCGTCTGAGGCCGGTACCGGGTTCCTGGTCGTCGAGCTTGGTCTTTGGGGGGCCGCAATTGTCGTCACACTGGCCGTAGTGTTCTGGATGACGGTGCTGCGGCATCTGCGGGCGCTGGCGAAACTCAATACCGACGCATTCCTGATGGGCGCGGCACTGACCGCGATCATGGTGGCCAATATCGCCTCGTTCGTGATTTCCTCGCTGCTGTTCAGCGACCCCTTCATACAAGTCATGTCGGGCTTCATGCTGGGGTTGTTGGTGGCCATCATCGATGCCGGTCGCCGCGCTCAACGTAGCTTGAAAAGCCCAGCCGTCGAGTGGCAAGTGCCCATGCGGCAGGCTGCTGCTTGACCGGAGACTCCCCACTCGATAGACCGCTGCGCCTCATTCACGTGACGCCCAGCTACTTGCCGGCGACCCGGTATGGCGGACCTATCTACTCCGTGCATGGCCTGTGCAA
>CBFGWV010000283.1:0-6378 GCA_965652545.1 uncultured Candidatus Competibacteraceae bacterium
GGCCATCGCCCTGAGGGCAGGGCTCCTACAAAGGCAGTCGATGGGGATGACGCCGCGACGGGTAAGCAATCGGCCATCGAGAAGGGTGGCGTGGCGGGTGGGCGAGCGGCCGTAGACGAGGATGGTGGCGCAACCGGTGAGCGGCCGGTCATCGACGAGGGCGAACTCAAAGCCTATCTGTCCGCGCGCCTGCCTGAGTACATGATCCCGGTGCAGTTCATCGCCCTGGACACCCTGCCGCTGAGCCCCAACGGCAAGCTCGATCGCAAGGCGCTGCCGGCGCCGCAGTGGCAGAGCAAAGCCGAGTACACCGCCCCGGTCACCGAAACCGAAACCACCCTCGCGGCGATCTGGCAGCAGGTGCTGGGTCTGGAGCGTGTCGGCATCACCGACAATTTCTTTGAACTCGGCGGCCACTCCCTCCTGGCTACGCAGTTGGTCGCCCGCATCCGCGAGCGCTTCGATATCGAGCTGCCGCTGCATGAGGTCTTCGAAGCCCCCGAGCTTGGCCAGCTGGCCCGTCGTCTGGACACCATGGCTGGTATGACCGGAGCGCCATCACATCCACCGCTCACCACCGCTTCGCGCCGCGGCCGGTTGCCCCTGTCCCCGGCCCAGCAACGGCTGTGGCTGGTGGATCGCCTCGCCGCCGACACAGCCCAGGCGGTGGCCTACAACATGAGCGGTCGGCTGATGCTGCGTGGCCCGCTCGATGTGTCGGCCCTGACTGAGGCACTGAACACCGTCATCGCCCGCCACGAGGTGTTGCGTACGGTCTACCGCGAGAACGAAGCCGGCGAACCCCATGCCGTCATCGCGGACGCACTGACAGTGTCAGTGCCCGTCCTTGATGTGTCCGCGCTCGATGAACCCGAGCGTGAGGCCCGCGCCCAGCAGGCGGCGCTGGAGGATGCCCGCAAACCGTTCGACCTGGCCACCGGGCCGCTGCTGCGTGCCCAATTGCTGAAGCTCGCCGAGCAGCAGCACATCCTGTTGGTCAGCCTGCACCACATCGTCGCCGATGGCTGGTCGCTGGGCGTGCTCATCGATGAATTCGCCGAATGCTACCGGGCACGGGTGCAAGCCCGCCCGCCCTGCCTGGCGGATCTCCCGATCCAGTACACCGACTACGCGCAATGGCAACATGACTTGCTGCACGGGGGGTATCTGCGTGCCCAGGCGGACTTCTGGTCGCAGACCCTGGCCGGCGCCCCGACGGCCTTGGCGCTGCCGACGGACGGCCCGCGCCCGGCCAAGGGCGTGGAAGGCGACGCTGTGGCGTTCCAGGTGCCGGCGTCGTTGATGAGCGCAGTGAACGCCCTGGCCGCCGAGCAGGGCGCGACCGCCTATATGGTGTTGCTGGCGAGCTTCCAGCTTCTGCTGCATCGCTTGACCGGCCAGGACGACCTGCTGATCGGCACTGACCTGGCCGGCCGTTCGCGGCGAGAGTTGGAGGGGCTGATCGGCTTCTTCGTCAACGTGCTCCCGCTTCGGTCCACCATCCGCCGTGGGCTGCGCGTGCTCGACCTGCTGGGGCACACCCGGCGCCGGGTTCTCGATGCCTTCGATCACCAGGACCTGCCCTTCGAGCGCATCGTCGATGCGCTCGGCGCGCCGCGCGAGCGCGGTCGCCATCCGCTGGTCCAGGTGCTGTTCGTGCTGCAGAACACCCCGCGCGGGCGGTTCGACCTGGACGGCGTGACGGTCGACACCTTGCCGCCGGCCCTGCATACCGCCAAGTTCGAGATGGCTTTGTTCCTGGAGGCGGACACCGATGGCGGCCTCCGAGGCCATTGGGTGTTCGCCACTGCCTTGTTCCGCCGCGCCACCATCGAGTGCTTCACCCGCGATTGGCTGGATGTGCTCGCCCGTGCCATGGCGGCGCCCGATACGCTGTTGGAGGATTTCACCGTGACGACCCCTACACAGCCGCCGGCCGCTCCCGCGGCAGGGCGCATGGGTGCCAAAAAGGACAAGCTGAAGTCGTTCATGACGACGCCGGTGGCGGCGCGCGAGAGCAACCGCGACCCGGTGCGGATGGCGCCCCTAACCACCGAGCGGGCGTTCCCACTACTCATCGAACCCACCATGGCCGGCCTTGATCCAGTGGCCTGGGCCGCGGTGCAGCGCACACGGTTGGATAGCTTGCTGTGCCGTCATGGCGGCGTGTTGTTCCGCGGCTTCACCCTGCGCACCCCGGCGGACTTCGAAGCGTTTGCGGAAAGCCTGCACCCGGGGCTGTACGGCGCGTATGGCGATCTGCCGAAGAAGGAGGGCGGGCGCAACACCTACCGCTCCACGCCGTATCCCAACCGGCAGATGATCCTCTACCACAACGAAAGCGCCCACCTGGACCGCTGGCCGCGCAAGCAGTGGTTCTTTTGCGAGCAACCCTCGCCGGTCGGCGGCGCCACGCCCATCGTCGATTGCCGCGAAATGCTCCGCCGCCTGCCGGCGGCACTGGTCGAGCGGTTCGAGCGCCACGGCCTGCTCTACGTGCGCACGTTCACCCGCAATCTCGATGTGAGCTGGCAGGACTTCTTCAAGACCGACGATCGCGCCGAGGTCGAGGCACGTTGCCGAGCCGGCGATATCGACACCCGTTGGCTGGAAGGCGATGAGTTGCAGATCCGCACCCGCTGCCCCGCGGTGATCACCCACCCGCTGACCGGCGAGCGTTCGTTCTTCAACCAGGTGCAACTGCATCACATCAGTTGCCTTGATGCGGAGGTGCGTGGCGATCTGCTCGACATGGTCGGCCTCGAACGCATGCCCAGACAGGTCTACTACGGCGACGGCACGCCCATTGCGGATGCCGACATGGCCGTGATCGGCGAGGCCTACGAAGCCTGCGCCGTGCGTTTCGATTGGCGTCAGGGCGATGTGGTCATGCTGGACAACATGCTCGCGGCGCACGCCCGCGACCCCTACGAAGGCCCGCGCAAAATCGTCGTCGCCATGGGCGAAATGACCGGCCGTAGAGAATTGACATCATGAATGCCGTTGTGGAGTTCGACGCCTTACCCTTGAGCCCCGAACAACGCGCCGCGCAGCGGAATGGGGCGCCGCCCGCGACGCTGTGCTTGGCCATCTCCGGCCCGCTGGACGCGCACCGCCTGCACCGTGCCTGGCAGGCCGTGACCGCGGCCCACTGGCTGCTGCGCTGTACCCGTACCGACCTCGGCCAGCGGCCGGACGACGACGGCTGCGACAAGCACTGGTCCGTTCTCGATCTCACCGATCAAGCGGATGCGACCGGCGCGGACGTGGTGACGCCGACGGTGCCGGAGGCCGATGGTCCCTGGGTCGCGGCCGCGCTCCTGTGGCGCGATGGCGGGCGGATCGAGCTTTGCCTGCGGGCCTCGCCCTGTATCGCCGACCGCGGCAGCCTCGCCGTCCTCGCTCACGACCTGCATGCGGCTTACCGTGACGACGGCCATTGGGCGCTGCCGGCCGATGGCCCGCATTACGGCCACTACATCCAGTGGCGGCAGGCCATGCAGTTCGACGAGGACGCCGCAGGCGGGCGGGCGTACTGGACGGCCATCGTCGGCGACACACCACCGGCGCCGCCGCAGTTTGCGTTTCGCCGTCCCGGGCGGTCGGCCGGCGCAGGGGCGAGCGTATCCCTACCCCTGGCGCCCACGCTGGCGGCGGCGCTCGCAGCACAGGCCGAGTCGCTGGGGCACACGGCGGAAACCCTTCTTCAAGCGGCGTGGTGGGCCATGCTCGGCCGGCTGTCCGGGCAGGCTGCCTTCAGTGGCGGCTGGCTGCACGATTGCCGGCGCGACTACGAGGACTTCGCACCGGTCGTTGGGGTGTTCGACAAGGTGTTGCCGGTGATCATATCGCCGGCCGCGGACATGCCGTTCGGCCGCTGGGTGGACACGCTGGGCGGCGTGCTGGACGACCACCGCGCCTGGCAGGAGCACTGGCCGGTGGACGCACCACCGACGGATGCGCATCTGTCCGTGGGCTTTCGCATCACCGACGACCCGTTGGTCGATGACGATTGGTCGCTCATCGAGGCGCCGGTGCGCCACTTCGAACTGTGCCTGGATGCGCACCTGGGCGTGGGCGATCGGCCGACGGCCGTCAGCCTGCACTACGCCCCTGCACGGTACCGCGAGACTACGGTGCAGGCTTTGCTCGACCAGTATGTCTCGCTACTCGGCGCGTTGCCGACACTCGCCGGCCGGCCGCTGGGCCTGCTGCCGCTGGGCGATGCCGCGCAGGCGGTTCTGCACGGCCCGGACAGCACGCCGGATGTGCAGTCTCTACCGCTGATCGTCGCTCGCTGGGGACAGGAGACACCCAACGCCCCGGCCCTCGAATCCTCCGGCGGCGTGCTGACCTATGCCCAACTCAATGCGCAGGTCAACCGGCTGGCCTGCTGGCTGCAGGAGCAGGGCGCCGGCCCCGACGTGCCCGTCGCCCTGTGCCTGCCGCGATCGCCCAATCTCGTGATTGCCGTTCTCGCGGTGATGCGGGCCGGTGCCGCCTACCTGCCGCTCGACCCCACCTGGCCGGCGGTCCGGTGCCGCCGCATCGTCGAGGCCGCCGGCCCCCGTCTGGTGCTCAGTGCCACGGCGATGGAGGGCTTGGGCGCCTGCCTGCAGGTGACGTGGCCGGAGCTGGTCAATGAGCTGATCGACTACCCCGACACGCCGCCGCCGGTGGCCATTGCGCCCGAGCATGCCGCGTATGTGCTGTTCACCTCCGGTTCCACCGGCGAGCCCAAAGGCGTGGTCGTCGAGCACCGTCAGCTCATGAACTATGTCCACGCCGCCAGCGAAGCCATGGACCTGCGCCGGTGCCGCTGTTTCGCCCTGACGTCGACCGTGGCCGCTGACCTGGGCAACACCACGTTGTTCGGCGCGTTCTACCACGGCGCCCGGCTGATGGTGGCCGACGATGCAGCGGTGAACAGCCCGGCGGACTTTGCCCGTTTTCTCCGCCGCCATGCCGTCGACTGCGTAAAAATCGTCCCCTCGCATCTGGCCGCGCTGCTGGACGACGACGACCCTGCACTGCCCGATACCCTCATCCTGGGCGGCGAGCCGACGTCCATGGCACTCGCCGCGCGCATCCTGCGCCTGGCGCCGCGCTGCCAGGTGTTCAACCACTACGGCCCGACCGAAACCACCGTCGGAGTCATGACCCACCGGCTGAATGCCGCCGAACTGGACGAGGCGATCTGCAACGACATCGTGCCCCTGACCCGGGTGATGGCTAATTGCAGTGTGCAGGTGTTGGATGCGGCGCTGCGACCGGTCCCGCCCGGGGCGGTGGGGTCGTTGTACCTGGGTGGGGCCCAACTGTGCCGCGGCTACCTTGGCGGCGGGCAGGGCGAGGTGTTCATCGACGACCCCCAGCACCCCGGCCAGCGGGTGTACCGCAGTGGCGACCGGGCCTTGCTGCGTCACGAGGGCGGCATCGTCGTGCTAGGCCGCGACGATGCCCAGGTGAAGATACGTGGTTTCCGCATCGAGCCGGGTGAGGTGGAGGCCGTCATTCAAGCCCTGCCCGGTGTGGCCCAGGCCGCGGTCGTTGCCCGTGCGACGGGGAGCGACACCGTACTGGTAGCCTGCGTGGTGCCGACCGACAAGACCGAACCGACCGTGGCAATGAGCCGACGGCTGGACGTCGCCCTGGCCGATTTGCTCCCCGAGCCGATGCGGCCCACACGATGGCGGTTTCTCGATGCGCTGCCTCGCCTGGCCAACGGCAAGATCGACCGTGCCGGTTTGCCGACCGACGAGCACCGACCCGTTGCCGAAAAAACCCAACCGCGCGATGCGCTGGAAACCCTGCTCGCAAGCCACATGGCCAGCTTACTGGAGGCTGAAGTCCTGGGTGTGGACGAGGACTTCTTCGAGGCCGGCGGCCACTCGTTGCTGGTGATCAAACTCGTCGCCGCCATCCGCAAGGCCTTCCAACTGGAGGTGCCGCCGGCCATCGTCTTCGACAACCCCACGGTAGCGGCCCTGGCCCAGGCCTTGCGTGAACGCGAGCCGACGCCGGGCACTGTGGAGAAAGCCGCCGGCCTACGCCTGAAGCTGGCTGCCATGACGCCGGAGCAACGCGAGGCGCTGCGACGTCAGGCCTCGGGAGCCAAAGGTAATAGCGGCCCGTAAGAGAGCGCCTTTGGGACATCTGCGCCCCTGCCTGACACCCTTGGCGGGGTTGGGCTCCTCTCAGGGCTGGGCGCCGGCGCTTGCCGGTCCACGCCGGTATGCCCCCGCGTTCCTGGCGCCATCAGTGGCCTCAGGCGCTCGAACCCGCCTGCGGACGAGCCGGTAGGTCGTGTTCCGACGCGCTGTGAACACGTCCGTGTGAGCTCGACGGCAGCATCCATGCTGCCGACGGTCGGCCCAC
>CBFGWV010000284.1:0-6375 GCA_965652545.1 uncultured Candidatus Competibacteraceae bacterium
CCGTGGACCATGGACCAGAGGAAGAACGCCACGTCGTCGGCATCGAAGCCGGCGAGATAACCGGCCTGCTGGCAGCCTTGAACACTGCTTTTGAGGATGTCCAGGGCGCGCATACCCAGATCGCGGCGGAAGGGGTTGTCGCCGGCAGCGCGGGCGCGGCGTGGGTCGTCGGCATCGAACATCAGGCGGTACAGATGCGGGTGGTCGAAGGCGAAGCGCAGGTAGGCCAGTCCGCCGCGACGCAGGCGGTCCATGGGGTCTGTGGCGGTTTCGACGGCCTCGCGTTTGTAGGCGTACATGCGGCGGAAGCCTTCATCGTGGACAGCGAGCAGCAGCGCCTCCTTGTTGCGGAAGTACCGGTACAAGGCCGGTGGACGGCAGCCGACCCGCTCGGCGATGGCCGCCAGGGTGATGGCCGCTACGCCGGCTTCGGCAAACAAGCCGATGGCCGCGTCGACGGCGCGGGCGGGTATGTCGATGCGGTCGGCCTCACGCGGTCGGGCCACGGGTACGCTCGCGGTTGATCAGTACGGCGCCAGCCAAGCAGGCGACAGTGCGCAGGTGGTTCCACAGTGTCCATTCGCCGGTGTACGCGGCCCAGTCCAGCGGTGGCGAGGCGGCCAGGGATTGGTTCAGCGGCACGTTGACGGCCATTGTCACTAGCAGCACGCCGAGCAGGTAGATCGCCCCGGCAAGTGCGGCTGCTGTGTCCCGGCGCAGGCACAGGATTGCGAGTGCAGACAGTGCTGCCGTACCGAAGAACGCCAGGGCGAACAAAGGCGTGCGCACCGCCGCGTTGATGGTCTGCATGGCCGCGGTGGCGGTCGCCGGTGGCAACAGATCAAGGCCGGGCATGACCACCACGGAGAAGGTGGCGAAGAACCCGGCCATGATCAGCAGGCCGAGGCGCAACGTGGGGCGCAGTACAGCGTCGGCTCCGCGGGACAGGGTAGAGACGGGCGTGGGATTGGATCGGACGAGCGTCATGAGCGGCCTCTATTTAATGTCATTAAATTAATAGCATTAAATTTACTGCGCGCAAGCTAGTGCTCGGCAGTGATGAGATTGGGTGATGTCCCTGGCGCCTCAGACGGTCCAGTCTTCGACCCGAAGCCCACGGGCTTGGCCGAAGGCGTGGTCATTGGTCACCAGCGTCCCGCCGATCGCCACGCCATGCGCGGCGATCGGCAGCTCAAGGACGGCCTGTGCCGCCTTACTTCACCGTCACCGGAAGCCGCCCCAGCACCTCACCCGAGTCGGTGGCCCGGTAGCGCAGCTCGTACTCGCCGGCCTGTGCCGGGGCGAACAACTGCAAGGGGCTACCCTGGCTGGCGCGGGCCTGGTTTTGACCTTTGGCGTCGTCGGCGCTGCCCGCCGGCACGACCTCGATCACGTCCTCGTAGCGGCCGGGGCCGGTCCATTCGACTGTGATGACGGCCCCGGCCTTGACCTCGCCTTGTACCGCCAGGCTTACCGCCTGCCCGCCCACCTGCACCGGCAGACTGGACAAGGTGCGGCCGGACTGGTTGATGACGTAGCGCACTTCGTAGTCGCCAGCCTCATCGGGCGCTTTGAGCTCGACCGGGCTGCCATCGGCACTGACCCGGGCATAGTCGGTATAGGCGCCCTCGGCGGCGCCGGCCGGAACGATGGTGATGTAGTCCTGCGGGTTCGCCGGCCCCGCCCATTCGACCGTGAAGCGGCCGCCGGGGACGATGGCGCCAGTCACGTGCAGGTTGGCGCTGACCGCCGCCAGAGTGATCGGCACGCTGGCCAGGGTGCGACTGGACTGCTGCACCACATAGCGCACCTCGTACTGGCCCAGCGCGTCGGGGGCGGTGATCTGCACCGGCTTGCCGTCGGCCTTCACGCGGGCGTAGTCGTTGTATGTCCCTTCCGGTGCACCGGCCTCGACGATGGTGATGTAATCCTGCGGGTTCGCAGGGCCTGTCCATTCCACCGTGAACGACGAGCCCGCCGGCACCTCGGGCGGGACGATCAGCGTGGCGTCAATGGAGGTCAGGGTCACCGCCTGGCTGGCCAGGGTACGACCGGACTGCTGCACCACATAACGCACCTCGTATTGGCCCAACGCATCGGGTGCAGTGATCTCAACCGGCTTGCCATCGGCCTTCACGCGGGCATAGTCGTTGTATTTACCCTCCGGCGCGCCGACCTCGACGATCGTGATGTAGTCCTGCGGGTTGACCGGGCCGGTCCATTCCACGGTAAAGGTCGACCCGGCGGGAATCTCCGCTGGCGCGCTGACGGTGGCATCGACGGCGACCAGGCTCACCGGCTGGCTGGCCAGCGTGCGTCCGGACTGCTGCACCACATAGCGCACCTCATACTGGCCCAGCGCATCGGGGGCGGTGATCTCCACCGGCTTGCCGTCGGCTTTTACGCGGGCATAGTCGTTGTACTTACCCTCCGGTGCACCGACCTCGACGATGGTGATGTAGTCCTGCGGATTCACAGGCCCCGTCCACTCGACGGTAAAGTTGGAGCCGGCCGGAATCTCCGCCGGGGCCATCACCTCGGCCTCGACCGGGGTGAGCGCCACGGGCTGGCTGGCCAGCACCGTCTTGCTCGCAT
Organism: uncultured Candidatus Competibacteraceae bacterium; assembly: GCA_965652545.1. Lineage (GTDB taxonomy): Bacteria > Pseudomonadota > Gammaproteobacteria > Competibacterales > Competibacteraceae > CBFGWV01. The sequence continues at coordinate 2,596 of CBFGWV010000284.1, forward strand.
TCAACACATAGCGGACCTCGTACTTGCCCACCGCATCGGGCGCGGTGATCTCGACCGGCTTGCCATCGGCCTTCACGCGGGCGTAGTCGTTATATGCCCCCGCCGGCGCGCCGACCTCCACGATGGTGATGTAGTCCTGCGAATCGGCAGGGCCGGTCCACTCGACCGTGAATACAGAGCCTGCCGGAATCTCTGCCGGTGCCTTCAGCGTCGCCGCCGGTAGGTTGCCGGACAGACGGACCTCGTGCGTGGTATCGCTGCGCGGTTCGACGGTGATCTCGATACTGCCGGCCTTCTGCTCTTGGGTAGCCTCGATGCGATAGCTGCCCGGCGCCACGATCGTGGTGTAGCTCGACGCACCGACCACCGCCGAGGTGCTCTCCTCGGTGGCAAGGTTCAGGAAACGCCAGTTCACCCCCGAAAGCGGCGCGCCGGTGGCATCGTCGAGCGACTTCACTGTGACCTGCGCGGCCACCCGCTCCATAGGCACGTCGTGGTCGCCGTCACTGCCGGGTGCCAGGGTCAGTTCCAACACGCCTTCGAACGGGCCTTGCCGACCCTCCACGCGATAATCCGCCGCCTGCGGATCGAGCACCAGCCACTCACCACCGGTGAGCACCGTCTGCGGTGGCTGCCCGTCCACCGACACCGACCACTCCACCTCGCTGAATACGGCGCCGGTCTCGCTATTGATGCCACGGAAGCGCAGCTCATCCGGCAGCACAGGCTCCACGGTCTGCGCTGCCGTGGCCAGGGCCGCCTGCAACTCATCGGCATTGCCCGCCGGCAGGAACGTCCCCCCGGTGGATTCGGCCAGGCAGGACAACTGTGGGTAATCTTCCTCGGCCACATCGAAGCCGATCACATGGGCGGTGAAATCCACGCCGCGGCGGGCCAGTTCCTCACCCAGCGCGCAGGGGTCGGCCTGGCAGGTTTCCAGGCCATCGGACAGAAGAATGACCGTCGCCGGCGTGTCCTCGAAACTCAATTGCTCCGCCGCCTGGCGCACCGCCTCGGTGAGCGGCGTACGGCCCTTGGGCGAGATGCCGTTGATCAGCTCGACCGTACGCCCGACATCCAACGGACCGACCGGGAGGATCTGCTCGATATCCTGGCAATCGCCCTCACGCCGGTGACCGTAGGCAACGATGCCCAATTGCCGGTCTGCCGGCCACTCGGCCAACAGACCGGCGAGCACCTCGCGGGCGATGACGATCTTCGGCGTGTCATCGATACGGCCCCACATACTGCCGGAGGCATCCAGCACGATGATGGCGTTCTCACGTGCCGCATCGGCGGTCGAGACGACCACACCGGCAAGTATCGACAAAAAAGTAGCGGCAAGCTTGCGCATGACGGCTCGAGTTCCTTGGCATACATGGAAAAAGTGCCCCTAAGGCTAGCAGGCCTGAATGCGCCCGTTCCGTACCGATCGCCCCGTCCGTCACAGACCCGGCACCGTCGACACGATATGCTCTTGCCGTCGCCACACTTGAGACGGCCAGACCATGCCTGCCAATCCGTTCGATTTCACCCCCTTGCACTACGCCGGCTGCCTGCTCGACCGCGCCGACTACCGCCGTCGCGATGACAGCTGGCTGGACACCGCCGCAACCGCCGGCCCGGTACGCGTCTTACCCGTATGGCGCGACCGCAACCTGTTCATGGACGGCCCCGCCGCCACCGTGCTGACCGCCGCCATGGCGCAAGCCGCCCTCGAAAACGGCGGCGACCGCGTCTTCCTCGGCATGGACGGCGACTGCCCCGTCTTTGCCGTCGACCTCTCCGACCACGACGAAGACCACCTCATCAACCTCGCCGACGGCAGCCGACCGGCCGACCTGCGCGCCTTCGGCACGCTGCTCGACGGCCACACCGCCGGCATCCTCGCCTACGCCCGCGCCATTCTCCACTGGCACCGCAACCACCGCTTCTGCGGCCGCTGCGGCCACGCCACCGTCGCGGCCCACGGCGGCCACAAACGCGTCTGCACCAACCCCGACTGCGCCCGGGAAGGCTTCCCGCGCACCGACGCCGTCGTCATCATGCTGGTCGAACACATCCCCGACGACGGCAGCCCACGGCGCTGCCTCATGGGCCGCCACGGACGCCTGCCCAACCAGGTCTACTCCACCCTCGCCGGCTTCGTCGAACCCGGCGAATCCCTGGAAAACGCCGTCGCCCGCGAAGTCTTCGAAGAAGCCGGCATACACATCGACGCCATACGCTATCGTGGCTCCCAACCCTGGCCCTTCCCCACCGCACTCATGCTCGGCTTCCGCGCCCGCGCCGTGAGCACCGACATCCACATCGACCCGGAAGAGCTGCAGGACGCCAGTTGGTTCACCGCCGACGAGATTGCCGAATTCGGGGATTGGGGCGACGAGTCGGCCGCCTGGTGGCTGCCGCGGCGCGACTCCATTGCGCGGTCGTTGATCGACGAATGGGTGCAGGAACAGCGAAGGGGTTGAAACGGGCGGTCGACGACGCCCTAAGATGAGCAGCACTGATATCGGCGCGCCACCAAAGCCAGCCTTGCGGGTCGGGCATGACGGGTTCGGACCGTCGGCCGCAGGGAAGCGGCCGTCGAGCGCACACGGACGTGTTCACAGCGAGTCCGAACCCGTCATGCCCGACCCGCAAGGCGGAGCCCCGGCACAGGCCCCAGAAGCCCCCAACGCTCGTCCGAACCTGCATAGTCTGAACACCGGCCAGGAAAGCCGTCGAGTGCACACAAACGGCCGGCTTTCAGCCGGCTACCGAGTGAAACTCGGTGATCCCAGGGGGCGCCCATCTCGAAGGTGGTAACCAGGAGGGCGCTCGGCGATCACCCAGACGTAGGAATAACCGGGGCGGCTCGCGCCGCCGCCTAACCTCGAAGACACCAAACGGTAGGCGGTTCTAAAAGATCGACTTGCGCGTCAGCGTGGTGAACAACTCCAAGGCTGCCGTCCCCACGCAGGAATTTCCCGAGCGATCCAGCTCCGGTGCCCACACCGCCACCGACATCTCGCCCGGCACCACCGCCACGATCGCCCCACTCACACCGCTCTTCGCCGGCAAGCCCACCCGATACGCAAAACTGCCCACCGAATCGTACGTCCCGCACGTCAACAGTACCGCATTGATCCGCTTGCTCTGACGCTCCGTCAGGACCGCCTCATCCATCACCGGAGACACACCCCGGTTCGCCAACGGCAACGCCAAGCGCGCCAGATCCACACACGTCCCCTGCATCGCACACTGATGACAGTACACCGCCAACAGCTCCGCCACCGGCGTCGCAATCCGGCCATGGCTGGTCATCAGATGTGCCAGCGCCGCATTCGTATGCGAATGCTCCAGCTCCGACGCCGCCACGTCCAGATCCCAGTCCAGGCCATGATTGCCCGACAACACCCGGACATAATCACGGAACAACGTGCGCGCCTCCGGATGCGTCTGGATCAGCAAATCCGTGATCACCAACGCCCCCGCATTGATGAACGGATTGCGCGGGAACCCCTGCTCGTGCTCAAGCAACACCAGCGAATTGAACGGATCGCCCGAAGGCTCCTTGCCCACACACGTCCACACCACATCGCCGTAACGGTTCAGCGCCAACATCAGCGCAAACAGCTTCGACACACTCTGCAAGGTGAACGGCGTATGCGCATCGCCGGTCGTATAGAGCCCACCGTCCACCGTCGCCACCGCCATACCGAACTGCCGCGGTGGCACCGCCGCCAGTGCCGGGATATACGTCGCCACCCGGCCACGGCCGAAATGCGGCTGCACCTC
>CBFGWV010000285.1:0-6364 GCA_965652545.1 uncultured Candidatus Competibacteraceae bacterium
CCGCCGGCGTCATCGGCCGCGACCACATCCTGGGCGATCTGTACGACTTGTGCAGCGGCCGCGTGCCGGGCCGACAGTCTCCTGAGGCTATCACCGTCTACAAGAACGGCGGTGGCGGCCATCTCGATCTCTACACCGCCATGTACCTGGCCAGGATGAGCTCATGAGCAGCACCCCGTTCGCGCACCTGTTCTCACCGCTGGATCTGCGCCACAAGCGGCTGAAGAACCGCCTCACCTTCGGTGCACATACGGCCAACATGTCCGACAACGGGCTGCCCGGCGAGCGCCACCGCGGTTACTACGAGGAGCGTGCCCGCGGCGGTGCGGGGATGATCGTGGTGGAACCGGTGCCGGTGCATGCCGCCGCCGTGCTCACCCGTGGCAACTTCCGCGTCCAGGACGATGCGGTCATTCCGGGCTTTCGCCGGATCACCGAAGCCTGCAAGGCGCACGATGTGGTGATGATCCAGCAGCTCTACCATGTCGGCCAGCACGCGGACTACGACAACAGTTATCACGCCGGCTGGTCGCCCTCGGGCCTGCCCTCGTACCACGACTCCGACGGCAGCCATGCCATGAGCGAGACGGAGATCGAAGAGACCATCGAGGCCTTTGTGCGCGCCGCGCACCGCGCGCAGGCCTGCGGCTTCGACGGCGTGGAGCTCTTTGCCGCCTATCACGCGCTGATCGACCAGTTCTGGACACCGTGGTCGAACCGCCGCGACGACCGCTGGGGCGGCAGCTTCGCCAACCGCGTGCGTTTCTCCAGCGAGCTGATGAGTCGCATCCGCGCACGCTGCGGTGAGGATTTCATCATCGGGCTGGCCATCAACCTGCACCCGGAGGTCGAGGTCTCGCTGTCGGTGGAGGCCATGCAGGAGATCATCGCCTGGCACGACGAGCGCGCCTTGATGGACTATGTCACCTGCGGCACCGGCAGTTACTTCGACTTTTACCCGCTGATGCCCACGGTGCTCTACGGCGACAAGCTCGGCGCCGGCTACGCCGAGGCGCTCAAGGCCGTGGTCAAGCATGCCAAGGTCCAGGCCGAGAGCGCCATCCGCACCCCCGAGGCCGCAAACGGGGTGATCTCCAGCGGGCAGGCCGACATGGTGAGCATCGTGCGCGGGCAGATCGCCGATCCGCACCTGGGCAACAAGGCCCGCGACGGCCGGCCGGAGACCATCCGCCCCTGTCTGTCGTGCAACCAGATGTGCTGGGGCCGGCGCTACCGGGATTATTGGATCTCCTGCTTGGTCAACCCGTCGTCGGGGCGGGAGTTCGAATGGGGCGGCGACCGTTTCACACCGGCTGAGACGCCGCGGACGGTTCTGGTGGTTGGCGGTGGGCCGGCGGGTCTGGAAACCGCCCGCGTGGCGACCGAGCGCGGGCATCGGGTGATTCTGGCCGAAGCCAGCGCCGAACTCGGCGGCCGCTTCCGCCTGGCCGGGCTGCAACCGCGGCGGGCGCAGATTCTGGACCTGATCCAATGGTGGACACAGGAACTGGAACGCCTGGGTGTGGAGGTGCGGCTGAACACACTCGTCGAGCCCGACGACGTCGCGGCCTTTGGTGCCGATGTCGTCGTCTCGGCCACCGGCGCCTTGTCTGCGGAAACGGCCTTCCAACGCGCCCTGCCCCAGTTCGATGCCCTGCCGGGCTTGGCCAATGGCAATGTCGCCAGTGTGGAGGACGTCATGGGCCGTGCCGCGCGCCCGGGCAAACGCGTCATCGTGCTCGACGATATCGGCCACTGGCATGGCGCGGGTACAGCCTGGCACCTGGCCGAGCACGGTCACGACGTCACCGTGGTGACCCGCTTCCCGATGATGGCCTGGGAACTGCAACGCACCGCTGCCGACTGGCCGCTGCGTAAACGGCTCAAGACCCTGGGCGTGCGCGAGATCGGCGATGCCGCCATCCGCCACTGGCACGGTGATGCCGCCGAGGTCGTCGACCTGCGCGATGGCGAGATCACCCGCATCGAGGCCGACACGCTGGTCGTCGCTGCCGTACCCGAGGCCCAGACCTGGCTGGCCGAGGGCCTTGCCGGCACTGGTGTCGAGGTCCGCAGCGTGGGCGACTGCGTCGCCCCGCGGCTGGCGGTCATGGCAATTTACGAAGGGCGCAAACTGGCGATGTCGCTGTGATGCGCACACTTCGGTGTATTCCCCCTAAGGTCCCCTGATCAACGTTCGCTGAGAGAAACTGACGATGCGCAGCACGAAAGTCATCCATGTCGTCTCCTGCCATGCAGAGGGCGAGGTCGGCGATGTGATCGTCGGCGGCGTCGCGCCTCCGCCGGGCGATACCCTCTGGGCGCAACGCAAATGGATCGCAGAAGACCAAACGCTCAGAAACTTCGTGCTCAACGAACCGCGTGGCGGGGTGTTCCGTCATGTGAATCTATTGGTGCCGCCGAAGCATCCCGAGGCGCAGGCCGCGTGGATCATCATGGAGCCGGAGGATACGCCGCCGATGTCCGGCTCGAACTCGATCTGCGTGTCGACCGTACTGCTCGATACCGGCATCATCCCGATGCAGGAGCCGGTGACCGAGATGGTGTTGGAGGCACCCGGCGGCTTGGTGCGTGTGCGTGCCGACTGCGCCGACGGTAAGGCGCAGCGCATCACGGTCGAGAACCTGCCCTCGTTCGCCAGCAAGATCGGCGTCCCGCTAGAGGTCGAGGGGCTTGGTACGATCACCGTAGACACCGCCTACGGTGGCGACAGCTTCGTCGTCGTCGATGCGCCCGTCCTGGGGCTTGCGCTGGAGCGCAGCGAGGCGCGCGATCTTGCCGAGCTCGGTGTGCGGATCACCAATGCAGCCAATAGGCAACTGGCGTTCTTTCACCCCGAGCGCCCCGACTGGCGCCATCATTCGTTCTGCCTCTTTGCCGGCGCGCTCAACCGTGACGACAACGGCCTGAGCGCGAAATCCGTCGTGTCCATCCAGCCCGGCAAGCTCGACCGGTCGCCGACCGGGACGGCCGTGTCGGCCCGTATGGCGCTGTTGCATGCCCGGGGTGACATGGCTGTCGGGGATCGTTTTACCGGGGTTTCGATCATCGGGTCGCAATTCCATGGCCAGATCCTGGGCACTACCCTGGTCGGCGATGTGCCCGCCATCCGCCCGCAGATCAGCGGGCGGGCGTGGGTCACCGGTACGCACCAGCACTTGCTGGACCCAAGCGACCCGTGGCCGGGCGGCTATCGCGTGGCGGATACCTGGCCGATGAAAGGGCAGGAGGCGTAACTATCCATCGAGCGCATCGACACGATGGCGCCGATGTTCGATTGAGGTCGTGGTCCGAAATCCACGGCGCACAAAGATATGTAGGATGGGTTGAGCGCAGCGATACCCATCGGTGAACGAAGACGCAGGTCGCGGGAAGGTGGCTTCGATTGGGTGGGGCTGATGGGTATCGCTGCGCTCAACCCATCCTACGGCGCCGTCGACCCGGCCGCTGAGTTACGATTCCCGCCCGTCCAAGCGTGGCATGGAGCTTCTGATATCCAAAGCCGTCGATGCGCGGACCGGTGGTGGGCGTCGCCACCGGTCCGTACCGGCAGGTTCAACGCAGCAAGGTACTGAGCCAGCTGTTGTGGCCTTTGACGAACGCGATCAGCCGCATTTCGTAGTCCGACCCCACCGCCGCGCGGACCGACGGCCGGCTCGCCAGGCGCTCCCGCCAGGCGTGCAGCTTGGGGAAGTCCGCGGTGTAGCTGCCCTGACCGTGCGCCTCGAACACCTCGAAGTAGCGGAACACCGGTGCAAATACCGCATCCACCAGGCTGAAGGCCTCGCCACCGAACCACGGACCGCCGGTGCTGATCGCCGCCTCCAGCGGGGCGAACTGCCGGCTCAAGCGCCGGCGGGCTTTCTCATAACCCTCCTGCAACGGATCGGTCTCCAGGGTCCAGATGGTCTGGAGAATCTCCGACCCCAGGCCGATCCAGGCCCGGTGCCGCGCCCGCTCCACCGGGTCGCGCGGGTGCAGCGGCCGCGCCGTCACCTCCTCCAGGTACTCCACGATGGCGGCAGACTCGAACAAAGGCTCGCCACCGGTCAGCAGGACCGGCACCCGCCCCAGCGGCGAGACCGTCTCGAACCAGGCCGGTGGGTCGTTCAGGTCGATGATCTCGCGTTGGAAGGGGACCGCCTTCTCGGCCAGCGCGATCGCAGCGCGCTGGACATAAGGGCACAGGTGATGACTGACCAGGGTGAGCTCAGGCGCCGGCATGACGCACCTCCGCAGGTTTGGCGCCAAGCAACTGACGCAGGCTGTAGGCGCCGTCACCCAGCAGTGCCTGGACGATCACCAGCACAATCAGGAACAACGGGTACTCCCAGCCGCCACCCTCGGCGCTGAACACCCAACCGTTGCCCGCGTGCACCCAGAATGCACCCAGCAACACCGGCAAGGTCGCCAACGCCACCCAACGGGTCTGCACGCCGAGGATCAACAACACACCGGCGATGGCCTCGACCGCGAAGACCAGATAGGCCGAAAAGCCAGGCAACCCCAGGCTTTGGAAGAACCCTGCCGTGCCCGGCAAGGTGAACACCATGAGCTTGAGCACCACGCTGTGGGCGAGGAACATCACGCCCAGACTCACACGTAGCAAAGTGGCCGCCAGGGCCGATTGATCGAGGCGATTCATGTTCGGGGTACTCCACTTGGGTTGACGATGGGCGTAGCCTAGCCTCTTGCACACGCGCATGAGAATTCAAAGAATCCGCAAATTTAATTTGCATAGATGCAAATACGGAGAAAAGGCCCATGAGTCTGGACTGGGAGGCCTTGCGAACGTTCCTCGCCATCGCCCGCCTGGGTGGCCTGGCACCGGCCGCGCGGGCGTTGAAGGTAAATCACTCCACCGTGTTCCGCCGGCTGGAGGCGCTGGAAGCCAGCCTCGACACCCGTTTGTTCGACCGCCACCCGCGCGCCTATGTGCTGACGGCCGCCGGGGACGCTCTGCTGCCGGAGGCTGCCGATGTCGAAGAGCGCCTGCTGGCGGTCGAGCGCCGCTTCACCGGTCGCGACCAGATACCCGGCGGGCGGGTGCGCGTCACCACCACCAACACCTTGGCGCGGCATTTTCTGTTTCCACGCCTGAGCAGCTTCCGCCAGCGTTATTCGCAGATCACCATCGACTTGATCACCGACAACTCCCTGCTCGACCTGGCCCGGCTGGAAGCCGATATCGCGGTGCGCGGCGACGACAACCCGCCCGACTACCTCATCGGCCGGCGCATGGGTACCGTCCACTGGGCGCCGTACGTGCACCGAGATTTGCTCGACGGCAACCCACTCCAGTCGCCCTGGAGCGAGTTGCCCATCATCGGCCTGGACGACAGCCTCACCCGCGTCCCGGTCAGCGGCTGGCTGCGTCGCCACCGCCCCGACGCCACCTTGCGCCTGAGTGATGTCGACCTCGTCCTAGAAGCCGTCCTCGCCGGCCTCGGCGTCGGCTGGGTGCCCTGCTTCATGGTCGGCGAAGGCTGCGATCTGACCGCCCTCGCCCCACCCGACCCGGCACTGGCCACCGGCCTGTGGCTGCTCACCCACCGCGACCTGCGCCGCACCGCGCGGGTCAAGGTGGTCATGGACTGGCTGAACGACACCATCCGCCGCGACTGGCCGGCCTGCGCCAAGGCCAAGACCAGCGATTAGGAGGCTGTCGGACTTGAGCGCCCGTAGCGAGGGACGTCGGTGTCGAGACAGATTCTTCTATCGTTTGCGGAAGATAGCCTTAAGCTTCTGACAAAAACGATAGGGGAATATGGCCGATATCCGGCTTTCCGCAGTAGGACAGTCTCAAGTCCGACAGCCTCCTAGGCGTAAGCGGTCTCCATCAACCGACGGACCTCCTCGACCGCCTGGTCACCCAACGCCAGCGGGCACCCCCAGTAATCGAAGATCCCACCCCGCCTGCTGTTCTGGCCGCAGGTCACGAACACACCGGTGCCCAGTGCGCGCTTGAGGTGATTCGCCAGCCAGCCGACAAAACCGCTGTTGTCCGCGCAACCTTCGAAATGAAACGAAAACACAAAAAAACCTTCCGCCCGCGGATCATCGGACTTCACCAACTGGCTCCAGACCTCCTCATCCCGCACCAGTGCCAACGCATCACCGCGCGCGCGGACTGGAAAGGCATCCAGCGGAAACTCCTCGAACACATAGCGGCCACCCTGAACCTCGAACCGCGCCTGCGCGATCACCCGCCGTAGCCGGGCATCGGTTTGCTCGGGTGTCTCATGACTGACCTGGACCACGTGTGTCTCCTTACATCTGTAGTGGGAAGCGAATTCCGGTATTGAACCGAGGCTGACAAATCAGCGCATCGAGAATACCGCCG
>CBFGWV010000286.1:0-6326 GCA_965652545.1 uncultured Candidatus Competibacteraceae bacterium
AATTGCGCCGTGAGCGGCCGCACGCCCACCTGACGGCCCTGGGCGCCCGGCCCGCCGTGCAGCTGCTCGATGAGGACCCGGTGGTCGACGAGGTGGTCACGGTGCAGGATCTGGGTTTCGAGCACTGGGGCGACGAAGGCAGCGAATCGGCGCGGCAAGGCATTATGCGTTGGCTGGGCGATAAGTCTTTCGACTGCATACTCGATGGCTGTCACGCCGTAGCGGGTATTCGCGAGGTACTGGAGGAGACCGATATACCTCAGAGAGACTCCGGCAGCAGAGTCGATGCCCCCGATGCAATGGTCGACGGGCGGGGTGTGTTCGCCATCTGGAACGCGGCCATACATGCCTGGGGGCTAGCGGCCCGGGGCCCGTGTCCACCGGTTGTGCTGCATATCCCGCCACAGGCGCGGGCGAGGGCGCGGCGGTTTTTTCTGCAGCGTTGGGACAGGGACGAGGAGGTGATCGCGATCGCGCCTGTGGCCTCATCGCGGCTCAAGCGCTGGCCGCTGGCGCGGGTCGTAGAGCTTATCCATCGCCTCAACACACATCGAGGCAGCCGGATCCTGGTCTTCGGCGTGCCCGAGGACGACGACGCCACCGCGGCACAACTTCGCGCCGCCTGCGCGCCGGAGGATATGCACATCTTGCCGCTGCTGCATTTGCAGCACACTGCGGCATTGCTCGAGCGTTGTCGTGCGCTGGTGAGCAACGATACCGGGTTGATGCATATCGCCGCGGCGGTGGGCATTGGAACGGTGGCGGTGTTCGGCCCGTCCTCGCCGCGGGTGGCGCTGCCACCGGGCAGTACCGCCGTCGACAGCGCGGTGCCGTGCGCGCATCGTCCGGCCAACCATTTCGGCCCCGGATCGTGTGTTATCGAGGACCGCTGCCTGATTGCCGAGGACAGTTGCATTGCCGTGGTCCCTGTGGACACCGTGGCTGAGTCGCTCTACCGCGTGTTGTCCCAGGCGTTGCTTACCCGTATCGAAGAGGATTGAAGGGCTTTTGATCATGACGACACCCGAGCGTGCGCCGAATCGCCTTCTGGACCTGGCCGAGCTCGATGCGCCCGCGTTTCGTCGGTGTGTATCGCGGATGGATGAATTGACGGACCGGGAGACCATTTCCTACCTGCACCCCAGCAAGCGCTGGGAATACCCCTGGGCACTTGAGCAGGCCCATCTTGCGCACGGCAGCCGCGTACTGGATGCCGGATGTGGCGCGTCGATCTTTCCAATCTATCTGCGTGAACTGGGACACCGGGTCACCGCTGTGGACCTGCGGCCACCGCACGGACTCGACCAAAGCCACGGGCTGACGGTCGATTACGTGAGCGCCAACCTTACCGAGCTGCCGTTCGCGGATGCCAGCTTCGATGCGGTGTTCTGCATCTCGGTGATCGAGCACCTGGGGCATGAGGGTGCCCGCGCCGCGTTGGAGGAGCTTCGCCGTGTGGTCGTGCCGGGGGGCAAGTTGCTCATCACCACCGACTACTACGAGGACGCCGGCGCCGAGCTCTGGTACGAAGGTGAGGGGATGCGCTTCCCGGTCGATTGGTCGTTTTTCGATGAGGCGCATTTGCGGCGCTATGTACTGGACGCGCCGGGTCTTGAACGGATAGGCGACATCGACCTGCGGGTGGATTGGGACCGCGTCCGTGCCCGCATGCGCCGCTTTCATGGCTATCCCTACACCTCTGTGGGTGTGGCGCTCAAACGCATCTGACCCGGCCTCGGCAGGGTCAGATGCTGCGGCTTCAGAACGGCCAGTAGTTCATGGCATGCCGTGCATGCCGTTTCGTCGGCAGCGCGAACTCCAAGGCCGGCAGATGGTGTTTTCGAAGAGCGAAAGCCACGGCGGTGGCACCCAACACCAGGACGGCCGCCGTTGTTACTGCACTGGGATGCAGCCGCGCATGGGTATAGAGGCTGTGCCGCATGGCCGAGCCGTTGGCTGAGCGCTCCTGTCCCTCGCCTACAGGCTGGTACAAGCCATCGCTGTAATCCTCACGCGGGTGTGCAGGTCCGCTTGTGGCGTAGATCCGATTCTTCGTGCGCCCGAGCATGCGCTCGGACAGGCCGGGTGCCAGACGGTGGAAGAGGGTACCCAGGCGTCCGCTGCCGCCGACGACGACCTCGCGCCGGGGGTGTTCGGCACAGTTCAGGATGGCTCTGGCGACGACCTCGGGCGCATAGGCCGGTGGCGGGTTGCGCACGTTTCCGGGCAGGAGATTCTTCCCGTGTTCCACAAAGGGGGTATCGATGGTGCCGGGCTTGATCAATGTCACGCTGATCGGCGCGCCTTCGCTTTCAAGCTCCATGCGCAGTGTGGAGGTGAAGGCTTTTACGGCGTGCTTGGTGGCGCTGTAGGTCCCTTGGTACGGCGCGGGAATATCGGACAGGATGCTGCCCATATTGATGATGGCGCCGCCTTTGTCGCGCAAATGCTCGGCGGCTACCATCGAGCCATGGACCACGCCCCAATAGTTAATGTCGAAAAGACGGCGCTGGTCCTCGATATCGGTTTGATCCAGGGGGCCGTAGATCGTGAGGCCGGCGACGTTCACCCAGGTGTCAAAGCCGCCGAACTGGGTCTTCGCGGCCTCCGCCACCCGGCGAAGTTCGCGCTCGCTGGTGACGTCGGCGGGGACGGCAATGGCCGCATGACCCTGGGATTCGAGCACCTCGACCATCTTGATCAGCGTTTCTTCGGAGCGGGCCGTGAGCACCAGTTTCGCGCCGGCGCGCGCCGCCATGCGCGCGGTGGCCAAGCCGATGCCGGAGCTTGCGCCGGTGATGACGATGACTTGCTCGCCGATGGGTTTCAATGGCATACCTCGGTCCTCCATGTTCCGTCGTGGCCATCCAGGCCACCTTGCAGGTATGGGACCGATGCCCGCGCACCGGGTTCAGGCCGTGCCGCGAACGCCCGCAACCACAAAGCCGCTTTCCGGCAACGTCGGCATGCGTGAAAGCCGAATGCTCAGATCCTGCTCTGGCACCTCGTAATGCATGTGGTGCAGCAGCAGATCGACGGCCTTCTTCACCAGTTCGATGGTGATCCATTCGCCGGCACAACGATGGCCTTCGAAGTGGTCCCCACCGCCTTGGGGAATCAGCGCATAAGCGGCGGGAACCCAGCCGACAAACCGCTCGGGCTGAAAGACCTCGGGTTGCCGCCATAGCCGTCGGTCATGATTGGTCCCGTACAAGTCAAGCAGAGTGCGGGTGCCCTTCTTGAAGTCGATCCCCCGCCATTTGAAGTCCTCGCGAACCCGAGCCACGACAAAGGGAAAGAACGGGTAATAGCGACGGACTTCCTGCACGAAAAGCTCGGGGTAATCAGCTACGCCGGACAGCAGGTTCTGCCGGCACTCGGGGTTCTCATGGAGGGCGAGGGCGGCGAATACGATATAGCGGGCCACGGCCACCGTCGGTCGCAGTACGTTGATGAGCTCAACAGCTGCAACGCGGTCGTCCAGCGGTTTTCCCCCAGCGTCCATATGCGTGGCGATGATACTGACGGCGCCGTCTGGCCGAAGCGGCAGGCGCCCGGCGCGGGCCAGCATGATGACATCGGTAATCCACGCTTCGCTGCTGTTGCGGCTCGACTTACCGTCGCGGTAGGGCTGGCCAACCGTGCCGGCGCTTTCGATCATGGCCTTGAATTCCGCGGTACGCTGCCTGACCTCGGCCTCGGGCAGGGGGACCCCCGCCCAGGCGCACACTGCTTGGCACAGTACGGCCCCGACCTCCTCGTACAGCACGATGCGATCGGCCTCACGCCAGCGATCGAGCGCCATCAGCCAATACTCATTGGTATAGGCGATGAGTTCGCGAATCCTCTCGGGAGTCATCAATGACATGAACATCCGCTTTCGCGCCCGGTGTGCTGCGCCATCCAGGCCTTGCACGCCACCCCGACCGAACAGCGTATCGAGCGCGCGGGCGGGCGCCGCGCCACCACGAACAAAATAGTTCTCGTCGTAGAACAACTGCGCGGCGTCCTCACCACGCATGCAAATGACACTCTCCAGCAGCAGGCGTGTTTGAAAGACGTCTGTGCCAAGACGGTCGCAGTGTTTGGCGATGAACTCGTAGCCATCGCGTGACAAGCCCAGCGTGTGTTCGGGAACCCACTCATGCGGCATCGGTGCCATGACATCTCCAGTATTGTTGTGCCGGTGAAGCCCGGCGGGTGTTAGTGTTCTGGAACGGGCGATGTGCTTAGAGAGTTCCCAAGAAGGGTAGGGTTCCTTCTTCGTCGTAGCAAGGCTTTGAAAATTTTGGAAAATTGAACGTGTGCGGGATGCGCGGGCTTTGTGTGCTATCGATTGTCCGACTCCAGGCTTTCCAATTGAATGCGCGTCCAGTTCAGCTCATGGCGAAGTGCCGCCGCACGTTCCTCGGCGACCGAGGCACGTTGTTCGGCCTGATGCCGGGATGCGGTTTCCATGTCGATTCGGGCGCTCAGGTCAGCCACTTGCTGCGAGAGTATGGCCAACTGCGGGGTTTGCTCATCCAACCGTCCTCGGAGCGTGGCGGCCTGCTGCTCACTGGCCTGAATTCGCTCGCGGGCATCATCAAGAGCCTTCGTCAGCTCCCGTTCGCGATCCACATCCTCGCGAGCCTCACGTCGAGTCTGTGCCAGCGCGGCCTCAAGTGCATCGATACGGGCCTGGGTCTCGCGACTCAGGCGCGCCCAGTCCGCCTCGCGGCTGTGCAGCAGGCGGGTGAGGCTGTCATGCTCGGTCTGGGCTTTCTGATGCTGATGACTCAACTGCCGGCACTCGGCGCGCAAGCGCTCCAGAGCTTGTTCCTGGTCGTCCAGTCGCCGCTCGGCCTCGAGGCGGCCGGCCAACGCCACGTCACGCGCTTGCACGGCTTGGGCCGCGGCATCTTCCAGCGACTGGCGTCGATCCTGGAAAACCGCGTTCGCCTGGTCGAGGGCCGCCAACCAGAACTGCTCGACCGCTGACAGCAACTGCGGCGGAACCGCCAGTGGCAGTTCCGCGACCTGATGGCGAGCCAACTCCGATTGCCAGCGGCGCAGGTGGCTGGCAATCGTCGTGTTGCTTCCGCGACCGAGAACTTCTCTAAGTCGCTGAATAGACGGGGTTTCGTTATCCCGAACCAATTGCAAGGCGGCGTGGCGGACATCGTCGAAGGTGATTCCCGGTCTAGCCATCGGCGTATCAACTCGTTTCATGTCGTGTTGTTACGTAATAGTACAACATGAAATAAAACGATAGCCGTTCAGGAGATGCGCTTGGTCAGGTGCACCGTCACCTGGTCACCGATCTCCTTTTGGATGATCGTCCTGAACGGCTTGCGTAGCGGCAGCATATGCACACCGCCGCCGATCGGCAGCATGCTGGCCTCGTAGTCGTGGCCGTCCACCGTGCCGCTGACTTTCACGGCCTTGCCGGTACCGAAGAACTCGGCAGAGCCAGGCATGTTCACGCACGGCCAGCGGCTATTCGCGTCGGGGATGACCTCGGCTATGAAGGTCACATCAATGTCCTGCGGCGTCTTGTCAGGCATGCTTGGGTCGTCCTTTGCACGATTACGGTGTTCAAAGGACGAAGGACGACATCGTGTTCCGACATCCATAGCGCTGGGTGAGTCAACAGAGGCCGTTCGTGAGCTCGGAGGCCATCCCGTTCGAGGTTGGATGCACGTGGATATAGCCCTCCAGTGCTGCCAGATTGTAGTTCGCATAATGTATATTATGTTAAATGACATTGATTCCAGTACTTCGGACCGCCCGGGATTTACCCGGGATATAGACGCGAACGGCGCCCTTAAGCCAAGTCTGTGGCCTCCATCCCCCGCCAACCTGGAAAGAACGACACCGGCGCCAGCAGCTGATTCTTCTGGCTGATCAGATACCCAGCCTCGCCGCTGCGTTTGAGGTACTCGCCCCAGGCCGGGTCGGCCTGCATGGCGGCCCGCTTGGCGGCGCGGTCGGCGGCGTCTTTGAAGACCCACACGTGGACGTAGCTGTTCACATCGCCGGTTTCCGTGGCGGCGTACAACACCGGCTCGCCCAGATGGCGGGACTGGGTTGGCCAGCCATGTTCCTGATAAAGCGCCAGATGCTTCTTGATAGTGCCGGGCCTGCAGGTGTACGTGCGGTGATCGAAGATCATCGGGTCGTCCTTTCTGGGTTGGTTGCAAAACTGCGCACGGCACGCCACAGGTCTACCAGGGTGTAGACACACATCAGGGCGCCGGCGATGGGAATGGCGGCATACAGCACCGCTACGGGGAGGTTCAGTATTGGCGTGACGGCGGCGCTGCGCCGGGTCAGGTCCAGGCCTT
>CBFGWV010000287.1:0-6222 GCA_965652545.1 uncultured Candidatus Competibacteraceae bacterium
CCCTGGGCGACGATCTGCCCGCCGAGGCGGCCGGCGCCGGGGCCCAGGTCGATCACATGATGGGCACGGCGGATCGTGTCCTCGTCATGCTCGACCACCAACAGCGTGTTGCCCTTGGCCTCCAGCAGTTCCAGCGCATCCAGCAGAATGCGGTTGTCGCGCGGGTGCAGCCCGATCGTCGGCTCGTCCAGGACGTAGACCACCCCTTGCAGGTTGGAGCCCAGCTGTGCGGCGAGGCGGATGCGCTGGGCCTCGCCGCCGGACAAGGTCGGCGCGCCACGGTCCAGGGAGAGGTACGCCAGCCCGACCTGGTCGAGGAAACTCAGTCGCCCGTCGATCTCGCTGACGATGTCGCGGGCAATGTCCACCTCGCGCGCCTGAAGCGTCAACCCGGCCATGAACCTGCGCACCGCATGCACCGGTTGCGCGGTAAGCGCCGGCAGGGACAGGTCGCGGAACAGGACATTGCGTGCCACGGGGTTGAGCCGCGCACCGTGGCAGGCCGGGCAGGGCGCGTCATCGCCGCGCGCATCCAGCCAGGCGTCCATGGCCTTGTCCGCCACCTCTTCGGACACACGCTCATCCTGCTGATAACCGCTGACCGCCACCCCGGTGCCCTGACAGCTCTCGCACCAGCCGTGCTTGGAGTTGAACGAGAACAGGCGCGGGTCCGGCTCGGGAAAACTCGCCCCGCAACTGGGGCATGCGCGTTTGGTGGAGAACACCGTCGCCTGGCCGGCGCCCTCGGCCAGCACCTGCACCACGCCCTTACCGAGCGTCAGTGCCGTGGTCAGTGCGTCGCCCAGCTCTGTGCCGTTGCGCGAGGTGACGGTGAAACGGGCGACCGGCAGCTCGATGTTGTGCTCCTTGAACCGATCCAGGCGCTTGAACGGCTTGACCGGGCGGAACTCGCCGTCCACCCGCAGTTGCTCATAGCCTTTGCCGCGCGCCCACTTGGCCAGCTCCGTGTACAGGCCTTTGCGGTTGACCACCATCGGCGCCAGCACGGTGACCGCCTGGTTCTTGAAGTCGCGCGCGATGCGCTCGGCGATACTGTCGGCCGTCTGCGGCTGGATGGGCACCTGACAGCCGGGGCAGTACTGGACACCGAGCTTCATCCACAACAACCGCAGGAACGGGTAGATCTCGGTGAGCGTCGCTACGGTGGATTTGCGTCCGCCGCGCGAGATGCGCTGTTCGATCGCCACCGTCGGCGGGATGCCCCAGATGGCGTCCACATCCGGCCGCGCCGCCGGCTGCACGAACTGGCGGGCGTAGGCGTTGAGCGACTCCAGGTAGCGGCGCTGCCCCTCGTTGAACACGATATCGAAGGCCAGCGTCGACTTGCCGCTGCCCGATGGCCCGGTGACCACCGTAAAACCGCCGTGCGGGATCGCGACGTTGATGTTCTTGAGGTTGTGCTCGCGCGCGTGGCGGATCTCGATAGCGGTCGGGCGTGCATCGAAGGCGACCGCGGGCTCCGCCGCCTTGGGCAGCTCCAGGCTGGCCAGGCTGTCGCGATACGCGCACAACGCCCGTCCGGTGTGGCTCTGGGCGCAGGCCATGATCGTCTCCGGCGTGCCGGTGGCGACGATGCGGCCACCGCCGTCGCCGCCCTCGGGGCCCAGGTCGATCACCCAGTCGCTGGCGGCGATGACATCCAGGTTGTGCTCGATCACCAGCAGCGAGTCGCCGCCCTCCAGCAGCTTGGCAAAGGCGCCGAGCAGGCGATTGATGTCCTGGAAATGCAAGCCGGTGGTCGGTTCGTCGAACAGGAACAGCGTGCTGCCCCCGTCATTGCGGGCAACGCGTTTGCGGCGGCGTGCGGCGGCCTCCACCAAGTGGCCGGCGAGTTTCAGCCGCTGCGCCTCGCCGCCGGACAGGGTCGGGACGGGCTGGCCCAGGGCCAGGTAATCCAGGCCAACGTCGATCAGCGGTTGCAGTGCGTCCACCACCGCCTTGCCGCCGGTCAGCGGGGTGAAGAAGGTCACGGCCTCGGCCACGGTCATCTCCAGCACATCGGCGATGGAGCGCTCGTTCAGACGCACCTCCAATACCGCGTCGCGATAGCGGCGGCCGTCGCAGTCCGGACAACGCAGGTAAACGTCGGAAAGAAACTGCATCTCCACATGCTCGAAACCCGAGCCGCCACAACTCGGGCAGCGCCCCTTGCCGGCGTTGAAGCTGAAGGTGCCGGCGGTAAAGCCGCGTTCCTTCGCCGCTTCCAGCCGGCCGAACAAGGTGCGCACGGCGTCGAAGGCCCCGACATAGCTGGCCGGGTTGGAGCGCGAGCTGCGGCCGATGGCGGACTGGTCCACCATGACCACATCGCGGATCGCCTCGCTGCCGCCCAGCGCATCGTGCTCGCCCGGCGTCTCCGTGGGTTTACCCAGGGCCTTGCACAGGCCGGGGTAAAGTACATCCTGCACCAGGGTCGACTTGCCCGATCCGGACACCCCGGTGATGCACAGCAGCCGGTTCAACGGCAGCTCGAGGCTGATGTCCTTGAGGTTGTTGGCGCGCACCCCGCGCAGGCTCAGATGCGCGGTGTCCGCATCCGGCGGCTGCGGTTGGCGTGCCGTGGCGACATGGCGGCGACCCAGCAAGTAGTCGGCGGTGAGCGAGTGCCTGGCCTCGCCGATATTCTGGGGCGCTCCTTCATAGATGATCTGCCCGCCGCGCTCGCCCGGCCCCGGCCCCATGTCCACCAAGCGGTCGGCGGCGACCATGATCTGCGGATCGTGCTCCACCACCAACAAGGTGTTTCCCTGGGCGCGCAGGCGTTGCATCACACCGACCACGCGGTCCATGTCGCGTGGGTGCAGGCCGATGGACGGCTCGTCGAGCACGAACAAAGTATTCACCAGCGAGGTGCCCAGTGCCGTAGTGAGGTTGATACGCTGTACCTCGCCACCAGAGAGGGTGCGCGACTGTCGGTCCAGGGTGAGATACCCCAGGCCTACGGCCTGGAGGTAACGCAGACGGCTGTTGATCTCCCCCAGCACCAGTTCGCTGGCCTCGTCCAGCGGTTTGGGCAGGTCCAGCCGCTCGAAGAACGTGCCCAGGCGGTCGATGGGCAGGAGCATCAGGTCGTGGATCGTCAGCCCTGGCAGGGTTTCCAGCGTCTTGCGCCCGTAGGCCACATGGGTCGGGCGGAAGCGCTTCTCCGGCGCCAGTACGGCGTCGGCTTCCGGCCGCTGGCCCAGACGGAAGTCCAGCGCATCGGGTTGCAACCGCGCACCGCCACAGGCCTCGCAGGGCGTGTACGCCCGGTAGCGCGACAACAGCACGCGCACATGCATCTTGTAGGCCTTGCTCTCCAGCCAGTCGAAGAAACGCAGCACGCCGTACCAGCGGCTGCCGCCGTGGGCCGACCAGCTCTTGAACTTGGGGTCGCCGTCGATCACCCAGCGGCGGTGGGCCTCGGGCAGGTCGCGCCAGGGGATGTCCATGGCCACCTCGGCCGCGGCCGCGTAGCGCGTCAAGTCGTCCTGGCACTCCTTGAAACTCTCGGTCTGCCAGGGCTTGATCGCCCCCTGCGCCAGGGTCTTGGACTCGTCGGGAATCACCAGACCCAGGTCGACGCCGATCACCCGGCCGAAGCCGCGGCAGGTTTCGCAGGCGCCCAGCGGGGAGTTGAACGAGAACGTGCTGGGCGTGGGATCGGCATAGTGGATGTCGCAGTCGGCGCAGTGCAAGTCGGTGGAGTAGTGCCACACCGGCGGTTGTTCGCCATCCAGCACATGCACGGCCAGGCGGCCGTTGCCGCGTGTCAGCGCCGCCTCAAGTGCCTCGCTGGCGCGCGCATCGTCGGCCGTGCCTACGCGCAGACGATCTTGCACCACGTGCAAGGTGTCGCCGTCGCGGGCCTGTACGCGGGTGTAGCCCTGGGCGGCGAGGAAGCCCTCGATCTCGCCCTCGGTGAAGTTCTCCGGCACGTTCACGGGGAAGGTGATGGCCAACCGCGGGTCGTCGACGTCGGCCACACGGGCTTTCAGTGACGCCAGAATGCTCGGTGGCGTGTCACGCTGCACCGCCTGGCCGCAACGCCGGCAGTGCAGGTGGGTCATGCGGGCGAAGAGCAGCTTGAGGTGGTCGTTGAGCTCGGTCATCGTCCCGACCGTGGAGCGGGAGGTGCGCACCGGGTTGGTCTGGTCGATGGCGATGGCCGGGGGTATGCCTTCGATACGGTCGACTTGGGGTTTGTCCATGCGGTCGAGGAACTGGCGCGCGTAGGGGCTGAAGGTCTCGACGTAGCGACGCTGGCCTTCGGCATACACGGTGTCGAACACCAGGGAGGATTTGCCCGAACCGGACACGCCGGTGACGACGGTGAGTTGGCCGGCGGGGATATCGATGTCCAGATTTTTCAGGTTGTTCTGGCGCGCACCGCGTACGCGGATGGCATCGGGGGGTTGGGGCAGGTCACGGGGCATGGGTCGACGTCGGTATCGCTGAAGGCAAGAGCATCATTTTGGCCTAAAGTCGGCGCTGGGGTTCGGTTGGTGGCAGCAGAGGTTTTGTGGTCGGCGCCTGGCGGGGGAGAGGTTCGGCGCCCAACCTCAAGGGCTGATCGCGGTGGCCGGTCGAGCTGGGCGCGTGCAATCGGTATAGTCCAGATCAGGCCGGCCTGGCTTGCTCAACCTGCAGGTGTCGCCAATGGCCATCAGCGCCCTCATCGTCCCGGTGCCCGAAGCGGAGCCCGTCGTGGGCTCGCTTCGTATGCGGCATGACGAGACAGTCAAGCTGGGCGTGCCGGCACATATCACAATTCTGGTGCCGTTCATGCAGCCGGAGCTGATCGACGTCGACGTCCTTGCCAAACTCCAAGCGGCGGTGAGTTCGGTTCGTGCGTTCTCGTATCAACTGGCAGACGTTCGCCGGTGGCCCGAAGTGACCTATCTCGCCCCTACGTGTGAGCATTCATTCGTCAGGCTCACCGAGACGGTCGTCGCCGCGTTTCCGGAATACCGCCCCTACGAGGGTCGGCATGATCGAATCGTTCCGCATCTCACGGTGGCTCACGGCAGCGCCGCTGACGCAGAGTCCGCGGAGCGCGAGTTGCGGCTGAGACTCGATGAGTACGGTCCGCTTACGGCGGCGTGCGCGGTGGTGGAGTTGATCGAAAACAGCACCGGCCGGTGGCGGCGGATGCATGTCATGCCCCTCGCGGTCCACGACGCCTGAGCCTTCGAGCAACCTCATTCGGAGGCGGTCGGCGGGCGGCGGCGAGCCCTCCCGCGCGGAGGGACGAGACAGTCCGCTCTTGCTTCGTTCGATAGCAAGAGCACTTTGAGTGAGGGGCGCGCGGACGCCTGGAGTCGCCGCCAATGCTCGATTGGCACGAGCACCGCCGCCGCCGTCCCATGTCTGGTAATCATCTGGGGACCTTCGGTCAGGCACTTGTCCAAGAGCTCGCTGAACCGCGTCTTCGCATCCTGTACTGGCCATGTGTCCACGATTCACCTTTGAGGGGCTATTGTTCTGACCTAGCTTAGATTGTGGCGCCGAGCTTGGCGGGGGAGGTTGGCGCCCATTTCCCGCCCTTGAGGTTGGGCAGGGCCGGGGCCGACGCGCTGTAAATACGTCCCTGTAAGCTCGACGGCCGCTTCCCTGCGGCCGACGGTCGGCCCCGGCCCTGCCCAACCTCAAGGGCTGACCGCGGTGGCCGGTCGAGTTGGGCGCGTGCAACCTGTGGGAGGAGCTGTATGGGGTCGGTATATTCTGGATCAGGCCGCTACGTCGGTAGGCAAATTTGATGCATCACGCCCATTCTTGGAAGCAATCTGGACGCATCTCTCTCTGGTATTACGTGGAAAATCAGCGCAATTATCCTGGCTGGCATCTCACCGCTGATGCGGCCGGCTGCGCTTCGCTCCTTGCCTTGATTGATGCCTTGGCTGCGGACGGCATCGCGGCGTTGCGAACCGTTGATATCACGCCACCCTCCAAGGCCCAGTTGGGTGTTCCAAACAATAGATCCGGCTTGGCCGCTTGGCGGGCTCCCCGTAAGCTTCGGGTATCGTTCTCCACCACTCCTGCGCATTGGTCGCTCCCTCAGGATGTGGACTCGGCAGTCATTACAGTCGGCTCGGACTGGTTGGCACCGCTTCGCGAGGGCATCTTGGGCATTCCGCTCGGACGCGGCGACTATGCGGTTGGTCCATCTGGCAAGGGTAACTGTAGTCTATGGTTCTGGTGGGGTGTGACCCGCGTTCCTCG
>CBFGWV010000288.1:0-6218 GCA_965652545.1 uncultured Candidatus Competibacteraceae bacterium
GCCCAGCCGCTGTGTCGCGACGCGGCACAGGACGAGGTCGTGTTCTGCGAGGATCATGCCCAGTTCATCCACCGTGACGGCGCGCTCACGACCGTCACGGAGGTCATCGTCTCCGGCGAGGACGATGGGGAAGTGCGTCGGGTGTCACTGACCAACAGTGGTCGGCGCGCCTGTCAGGTCGAGGTGACCTCCTACGCCGAGGTGGTGTTGACCACCCCGGCTGCCGACAACGCGCACCCGGCATTCGCCAAGCTCTTCGTCGTCACCGAATACCTCCCGGAGTTCGGCGCGCTGGTGGCCACCCGCCGCACCCGCGCACCCGATGAGCCGCAGGTCTGGGCGGCGCATTTTGCCGTCGTGGAGGGCGAGGTCACCGCCGCGGTGCAGTACGAGTCCGACCGTGCGAAGTTCATCGGTCGCGGCCGCACGCTGGCGACCGCGGCAGGGTTCGTCGATGGCCGGCCCTTGTCCGGTACGGTGGGGACCGTGCTCGATGCGGTCTTCGCTCTGCGCTGCCACGTCTTGGTCGCGCCGGGCAAGGCCGCGCGCGTGGCCTTTTGGACCGTGGTGGCCCCGACCCGGTCACAATTGCTGGACCTGATCGACACTCACCATGACCGCAGCGCCTTCGAGCGCGCCAAGACCCTGGCCTGGACCCAGGCCCATGTGCAATTGCGTCATCTGGATATCGGCGTTGCCGAGGCGGCGGATTTCCAGCGCCTGGCCGCCCCCATACTGTATACCGACCGCCGCTTTCGCCCGCCGTCGGAGACGATCATCGGCGGCGCCGGTGCCCAGTCGGGGTTATGGCCGCAGGCGGTTTCGGGCGACTTGCCTATCGTTCTTCTGCATATCGACGATATCGAGGACATCGCCCGCGTCCACCAACTGCTGCGCGCGCACGAGTACTGGCGGATGAAGCGCCTGGGTGTGGACCTGGTCATCGTCAACGAGCATGCCTCGTCGTACCTGCAAGACCTTCAAGTCGCCATTGAAACGGCCGTGCGCAGCAGCCAGGCACGCGTCCGTCAAGACGCTCACAAGGGCGAGGTCCATACACTGCGTGCCGACCTGATGCGGGTGGAAACCCGTGCTTTGCTACGCTCGGTTGCTCGGGTGGTGCTCAGCGCCCGCGGCGGGGCGGTCGCCGACCAGTTGGCGCGGGTGCTGTGCGCACCAGCGCAGCCCCGCCCGGTGGCCCGACCGGTGGGGGCGGCGACTATCGTGCCGGCGGCCGGCCCCTTGCCGTCGTTGGAGTTCTTCAACGGCTTGGGCGGGTTCGATGCCCTGGGGCGCGAGTACGTGACCGTGCTGCGCGACGGTAACACCACCCCGGCGCCGTGGATCAACGTCATCGCAAACCCCGGTTTCGGCTTCCAGGTTTCGGCCGAGGGCAGCGGCTACACCTGGGCCGGGAACAGCCGCGAGAATCAGCTCACCGCATGGTCGAACGACCCGGTGACCGACCCGCCTGGCGAGGTCCTCTACGTGCGCGACGAAGAGTCGTTAGCCTGTTTCAGCGCCACCGCGCAGCCGATCCGCGACGCGGGCCGCTACATCGCCCGCCACGGGTTCGGTTACAGCCGCTTTCAGCACCAGGCCCGCGGTATAGCGCTCGATCTGCTGCAGTACGTGCCGTTGGCCGACCCGATCAAGATCTCGCGGCTGAGCCTGCGCAACCTGTCCGGGCGCACGCGGCGGCTGTCGGTCACCAGCTACGCGGCCTGGGTGCTGGGCACGCAGCGCGGGGCGTCGGCGCCGTTCATCGTCACCACGCGCGATGCCGACACCGGCGCGCTGTTCGCCCGCAACCCCTGGAGCCTGGCCTTCCCAGAGCGTGTGGCCTTTGCCGACCTGGGCGGCCGGCAGAGCGCATGGACGGGCGACCGTACCGAGTTTCTCGGCCGCCATGGCGAGCTGTCCGCACCGGCGGCGCTGACCGGGGCTGTGCCGCTTGGCGGTGCAACCGGTGCTGGGCTGGACCCTTGTGCGGCTCTGCAGTGCAGCGTGGAGCTCGCACCGGGGGCGTCCGTCGAGGTCGTCGCGTTCATCGGGCAGTGCGGGTCCGCCGAGGAGGCCCGCGCGCTGATCGCGCAGTACCGGGAGCGTGACCTCGATGCGGTGCTGGACGAGGTCACCCATCATTGGCAGCAGGTGCTCGGCGCGGTCCAGGTCACGACGCCCGACCGAGCCATGGACATTCTGCTCAACGGCTGGCTGCTGTATCAGACCCTGGCCTGCCGTATCCAGGCGCGCTCGGCGTTCTACCAGGCCAGTGGCGCCTACGGCTTTCGCGACCAGTTGCAGGACGGCATGGCCCTGAGCTTCGCCGCGCCCGAGTTGACGCGGGCGCACCTGCTGCGGGCCGCCGGCCGGCAGTTCCCCGAAGGCGATGTGCAGCACTGGTGGCTGCCGCACTCCGGTCAAGGCGTGCGCACGCGCATCTCCGACGACCGGGTGTGGTTGGCCTATGCGGCAGCCAGCTACGTGGCCAGCTCGGGCGATGTGGCGGTACTGGACGAGTCGGTCCCCTTTCTCGACGGCCCCTTACTGGCCGCTGGCGAGCACGATGCGTTCTTCCAACCGCTGGTCGGCGAGATCTCGGCGTCGTTGTTCGAACACTGTGCCCGTGGGCTGGATCAGTGCCTCGAGCTCACCGGCAAGCATGGCCTGCCGTTGATCGGTGGCGGCGACTGGAACGATGGCATGAACCGGGTGGGGCTCCAGGGGCAGGGTGAGAGCGTCTGGCTGGGCTGGCTGCTGCTGCGCACCATCGAGCTGTTCGCGCCCCTGGGCGTGACCCGCGACCCTGAGCGCGTCGGTCGTTGGCAGGCCCATGCGCATAGCGTGCGCCAGGCGCTGGAGCGTCACGGCTGGGACGGCGGCTGGTATCGGCGGGCCACCTTCGACGACGGCAGTTGGTTGGGCACCGCGGCGGGCACGGCCTGCCGGATCGACGCTATCGCCCAGTCCTGGGCGGTGCTCTCGGGGGCTGGCGATCCAGCCCGCGCGGCAAAGGCGATGGCCGCCCTGGATGAGCAGCTCATCCGCCGCGACGACGGTCTGGCGCTGCTGTTTACGCCGCCGTTCGACCGGGGCGGACCCGACCCCGGTTATATTCAGGGCTATCCGCCGGGCTTGCGCGAGAACGGCGGGCAGTACAGCCACGCGGCCATGTGGTCCATCCTGGCCTTCGCCAGCCTGGGCGAGGGCGACAAAGCCGCCGAGTTGTTCGCGCTGCTCAATCCGATCAACCACGCGCGCACGCCGGCGCAGGTCGAGCGCTATAAGGTCGAGCCCTATGTCGTGGCCGCCGATGTGTACGCGGTGGCGCCGCATGTCGGGCGCGGCGGCTGGAGCTGGTATACCGGTGCCGCCGGGTGGATGTACCGCGCCGGTGTCGAGGGCATTCTGGGGATACGCCGCGAGGGGGCGTTCCTGGTCATCGACCCACGCATTCCGGCGGCCTGGCGAGGGTACACCGCCACCGTCAACCTGGAATCCACCCGCTATGCCATCCGCGTGGACAATGCCGAGCCCGACGACGCCGGCGTGTCATTGGCGACCCTGGACAGGTTGCCCATTCAGTTCGGACCTGACGGTGTCAGGGTCGCCCTGGATGGGGGGGAACACAGCCTGCGGCTGGTCGTGGGCTCAGCGGCCGAGGCCGACGCCAGTGTGATCAGTCGCCGGGCTTGATCGGCCGCCGCGCGACCAGCCGGGTGGCGCCGTGGATGCGCTCCGGTGGCGGGGCGAGCCGCTTGACCTCGTTGGCCGCGGCGTACCACTTGCCTTCGCTGCCGGGTGTCAATGCCACCAGATCGGCCAGGATCCGCTCCGCCGGTTTGTCGGGGTAGGTCTTGGCGACGGCACGAAACCAGCTCAGGTAGGTCCTGTCCTGGTTGGCGGTGAGGCCGTAGTGCTGGTAAGCCTCCTCGGTGCGCCCGGCAGCCAACAGGACCGCCTCGCAGGCACGGGCGATGGTGACTGCATCGCCATCCCCGCCGCGGCCGTCCTCGGCATAGCGCACCGCTTCGTCCGTGCGGCCGAGTGCGGCCAGGGCTTGCACGCCGTAGCGCCGCTGTGCCCATGGCAGGCGCTGGCCGGACGCCGCGTCGAGGCGATCGACGATGTCCGTGTAACGCTCGGCCGCGAGCAAGGCGCTCAGGCTGGCTGCGATACGGCCAGGCGGCACCGCGCGGCCGGCCAGCCGGTCCGCCCATTGCGAGGCAGCCGCCGGCGTCACGCACAACGCGCCCCAGTGGTCGCCCAGGGGGGCCAGAGATACCCAATCGTCCGCTTCGGCCGCATCGCTCAAGCGCGCCAGCCAGGCCTCGCGAGCCTTGGCACTCACCGGCGCCTTGGCCAGCAATGGTACGAGTTCGTCGATGACAGCGGCCAGCGCCGTGGTCAGCGCTCCGCAGTCACGCTCGACGTTCTCCAGCGCAGGCGACAGCCGCTCCAGCAGGAGGACGGCGCCCTCGGCCGCGGCCGGTGGATCTGTGCGGGCGATCTTGCGAATCTCTGCCATCGCTGTACGCAGGGCGGCGATGGCCGGTTTGGCGGGCGGCCCGAAGGCGTGGCGGCGCAGCCGCGCCCGGAACGCCCACTTGTGGGGTTCCGGCGCCGTGGTGGTGAGGCCGGTGACATCGGGCGTCGCTGGAAATCCAAAGTTCAAAGGGGCGCGCCTTGTGCGGGGTGTCTGCGGGGGGTAGGCAGTATAGGCGCGCCCGGGTCGGGGGGGTATCTTTCAAACGTGCATTGGGCGCCCGTAGTGGTGGCGGTGCGGGCTGGGGCGGTGCCCAGTATCCGCCCTTCGGGTCGGGCGGGCCCTGTTCAGACGCGCTGTGAATACCTCCCTGTAAGCTCGACGGCAGCATCCATGCTGCCGACGGTCTGAACAGGGCCCACCCGACCCGAAGGGCTCGCGTTCGTGGCCGTTCTCTGGGGGTGGCGATGTTCCTGGGTTGCTCTTGGTGGGCCATCTACCCGCACCCGTAGGAGCGCACCCGAAGTGCGCGATCAGCCCGGGATGGCGGCAAAGCTGCGGGGTTCGGTGCCACCCGCCGCAATCGCCCTGAGGGCAGGGCTCCTACAGGTGCCTGGGTTCAGGTATGACGCATCGTGTGGCGTTTGTACGGCGCGGCACCAGCCCTCGCGTCTGGCACCCGTGGGAGTGCACCCGAAGTGCGCGATGGACTTGGGCGGCGGCGTCAGGCGCCCAACGAGGGCCTTGCGAAGTCGGGAATCCGAAAGCGCCGCCGGTACGCCCCCGGCGCAAGCCCCGCCGTGCGCCGGAACAGACGCCGGAAGAACGCCGGGTCCTCGTAGCCGACCTGCCAGCTGATCTCGTCGATCGGTGTGTCGGTGCGCTCGAGTCGGCGTTTGGCGTCCTCGATTCGCAGCCGCTGGATATAGGCGATGGGCGATACGCCGGTGGCCTGGGTAAAGCGGCGCTTGAACGTGCGCTCGGCGAGATTCGAGCGGCTGATCATTTCCTCCACCGGGTTGGCCAGCGAGAAATGCGTACTCAACCACTGCTGCGCCGTCAGGATCTCAGCGTCGCCGTGATCGATGCGGCCCTCGAAGACGATGTACGGCGTCAGGCTGTCCTGGTGCCATTGCAGGGCGAACAGGCGGGCCGTCGTATGTGCGGCGGTAACGCCTGCATAGCGGGCGATCAGGTACAGCACCAGGTCGTGCCAGGTCATGGAGGCACCGGAGCTGATCAACTCCTCCTGCTGGCCGGACACTACCAGCACGCGCTCGGGATGCACCGGTACGGCCGGATAGGTCGCGGCGAACTGCTTGAAGTAGCCATAGTGGACCGTCACGTCCTTGCCGTCGAAAAGGCCGGTCTCAGCGAGCAGGAATACGCCTGAACATGCCGAGCAGAGTAGGGCACCGCCCTGGTGCATGCGGCTGAGCCAGTCGACCAGCACCGGGTGTGTGCCTTGTTGCCAACCGCCCGGCGGCAGGAAGATCGAGGGGACGATGACGATATCCGTGGCGTCGATGTCGCCGACCGCTTGCTCAACGGTAATCGGCACCCCGCTGGCCAGCCCCAGCGGCCCGACGGCCTCACCGACGATCTGCGCCGTGAAGGGTGGGGGGATGGTCTCCAGGCCCGCCTCGGCCATCAGCTTGAACGAATTCAACACATCGTAAATGCCCATCAGCGTCGACACCGCCGCCTCGGGTATGGCCACGAGGCTGAC
>CBFGWV010000289.1:0-6177 GCA_965652545.1 uncultured Candidatus Competibacteraceae bacterium
AATTCGTGGAGGAGCAAGGGCCGGAGTTCATGACGGAGTTTTTTGGCTGAGGTCGATGAGTCGGCGCCAGCCCGAGCATTGGCCGAGCGTTGCTCGGCTACCGAGTACAACTCGGTGATCCCAGGGGGTGGCTTCGGCAGATCAAAGCGCCCCATGAAAATGCCACCGTACCAAGCCCTCTGATCTGGGCGGGCCAGGGGAAGACCGTCGGCAGCGGGCATTGGCCGAGCTTCGCTCGGCTGCCGAGTACAACTCGGCGATCCCAGGGGGTGGCTGCGGCAGATCGAAGCGCCCCAAGAAGATGCCACCATACCAAGCCCTCTGGGCTGGGTGGGCCAGGGGAAGACCGTCGGCAGCATGGATGCTGCCGTCGAGCTCACACGGACGTGTTCACAGCGCGTCTGACCCTGGCCCGCCCAGCCCAGAGGGCGGGAAAAAGACGCCCTCCCCAACCCGGCCCGGTGCCCCAGCGTGACCGGAAGGGACGCCCCTCCGAGCCCTGCGTTGATCAGTACGCTCAGCGTGCCCGTAGAACCGCCAGACTGCGCTGCATCTCGTTGGACACGATGGTCATGCCCTCGTCGAACCCCATCCCGGGCTTGACCAACATCCGCATCGGCCGCGCGGCCAGCGCCAGGTGCACACAGGTGCGTGCCGAGATATCGGTCTCATTGCACGTCCCACCCTGATACGCCTGCACACCATTGCGATTGCAATACAGCACCGCATCCACAATGTTATGGACGCAGCCCAGATCCGGCGTCTTGATCTGCACCATATGGCAGCAGCGCGCATCGGTGAAATCGACCACGTCCTCAAACGTATTGCACCACTCATCCGCCACGATGCGCACCGGCGACCCCATGGCCGTCAGGCGGGCGGTAATCGCCGCCAGGGCCTCGATCTGCTGCGCCTTGCCACCGGCATCCACCGGCCCCTCGATCGCCAGCGAAAACTCACCGGCCACCTCACCCAGCCCGGCCAGATAATCCGCAATGCGCGTCGTATCGTGATTGAAAATCAACCCCACCGTACCGTACACATCGATATGCAGATCGGGCCGATAACCCGCATCCTGCCGCAAATGCCGGATGCGCCCGGCCAACCAGCCGACATAATCGACCAGCTTCTCCCCCTGCCGGCCCAGCTTGTCCGCCACGTTGTTGATCAAACCGTGCGGCAACGCATCCACCTGCTTGAGCACCATCTTGTCGACCGCGCCGTAGCGATCATCCCCGCTCTGACCGAACAACGGCACCGGCTCGAGAATCACCGGCAGACCGTACTCACGGCAAACCACCTCGGCCTTCAGGCGCCCGGTGGCCAGCGCCGTGGCATCCAGCAACGCCTGCGACAACCCGTAGCGAATGGCCGTATGCAGCCGCCGGCCGTCGATCTCCAGCGTGTCGAAGAAACGGGCATTATCCAGAAAGGCATCCACCGAGCGGCCTTCCAGCAAAGGCCGCAGATGCGTCTCCATGAACGGCACAAAGGCCGCCGCGCGAAACAGCGGGTCGCGCCCACCGGCGCCGGAGTACTGCACCGCGGCGCAATCACCCACGGCCACACTGCCGTCCTCCAGCGTCAGCAGCACGGATACGCACTCCCCCGCCTGGCGAATCGCCTCGAAACCGGGGGTGAGCGCTGCGCCCTGGTAGGTGAAGCCATCGTGGCCCGCACCGTGCTTGATCGCCTGCTGGTCGTCGAAATAAAAGGCGGACAAACCGCCGACGAATGTCGCGCGTGAAATCTTCATGGGTATCGTCTCGTCGGAAAACAGGGCGGGTCTTAGCCCGGGCGGCCCACCAGGCGGCTCTGGGAAATGGCGTTCACATCGTCGATCACCATCTGGAACCCGGCCTCGCGTCCCTCGCTGCGTGCGCGCTCGGCGATGCAATCGCGGTGAAAGGCCAGCACATCGTCCGGCAGCGGCGCATTGCCCTTCTCCAGCACGCGCAGTGCGCCATTGTCATCACGTACCGGCGTCAGAACACCCGCGTTGGCCTTGGCCGGGGCGAAGGGAATGTCCATCACCCCGGCCTCGAACGCACGTACCGCGCCCCGGGCGACATCGCCCTCGCCCAGCGCAAACACCCGCGCAAGCACTGCGCGCACCTCGCGCTTGATCATCTCGGTTTCCAGCCCGATGTCCTCGCCGTTGGGCTTGGGCTGGTCGCGCAACATGTTGATCATCTGCCGCGTCGCCCGCAGGCCACAGCGGTTGGCTTCCATGGTGGGTACGCCGCCGGCCTCGTGCGGGGTCTTGACGATGACCTTGGTCGCCCCGGCCAGCGAGGCGGCAGCCGCACCCAGGCAGATCACCCCGTAGGCCGCCGACTCATCCTCGGGGAAGCCGCCCATCCATTGGTGGAACACCGTGCTGAGCTGATAGTCCTCGAAGCCCGCGGCGCGGAAGAACTCATGCCCCAGCTCGCGCAGCGAACGGATCGCGGCGATGTCCTGCACCAGGTTACCGCCCTGGCCGTAGCCCAGGGTGATGCATTTGACGCCTTGCTCCAGGGCCAGCAGGCCCTCGAGGATCATCACGCAGTGGGAGACGAACGGCGGCACGAGCGTGCCGGTGAGCGGCCCGAAGGGCTCGCGGTTGATGCGCACGCCCTCGGCCTCGTAGCGGCCGACGAGGCGGTCGCAGTACTGCCAATGACGGATGCTGCTCTCCAGCGAGACGTTCTTGGCGTAGGGGATGTTGTAGCAAATGCCGCCGCCTTCGAAGCTGGTGAAGCCGGCGGCCAGGGTGATCTCCGCCAGCAGGCGGGCATCCGGTGTGCCATGGCGCACCTGCACCGGCTTGGCTACCGTCTCGACCAGCTTGCGGCATGAGGCCAGGCCGTGGTTGACCGCCGGGAAGCCGTTCATCAGCGAGCGGCCGGCGGCGCGCGACTTGGCGATGCCGTTGTCGGCCTCGGCGTAGCGGTTATGCCGGGTGTAGGCGTCGATGGTGGTCGGCAGGACGTCGCAGTCGTCCTGCAAGTCGGTCAGCAGCGCGATCTGCTCGCGCAACAAGGCGACACCGGCACGCGGCTGCAGCAGCGTCACGCCGGCCTCGTCGGCACGGCGCATGGCCACGGCGAACTGCTTGGCCTCGGGCAACTCGCGCTGGAAGCGCACACCGTCGTCGAAGTCCACATCGGCGCCGGTGGGCCAGGAGCGCAGTACCTGCTCGCGCTC
The DNA here is from genome assembly GCA_965652545.1 of uncultured Candidatus Competibacteraceae bacterium. Taxonomy (GTDB): domain Bacteria; phylum Pseudomonadota; class Gammaproteobacteria; order Competibacterales; family Competibacteraceae; genus CBFGWV01. Next base: position 3,190 of record CBFGWV010000289.1, read on the forward strand.
GGCCTCGAACACCGCGTCGGTGAGTCGATTGTTGTCCAGGGATGAGGGGGAGGCGTCCAAAGGCATGGGAGGGTCGCTCTTTTCAGGCCGCGATGTCGGTCACGGGAAGCACGTGGCGGATGGCCGCCTTTGCCGCCGCCACCGGCCAGCGGCGCGCCGCGTTGGCCAGCAACGGAATCAGGTACTGCGCATCGCGGAAGTAACGCACCCCACGCGGCAGGAGAATCTGCCGGCCCGCCTCGTCGATAGCGACACGGGACAGCCAGGGATTGGGGTCGAAGTCGTCGGTGGCGGCCAGATAGCCACCCGAGCCGATCACCTGCCGCACACCGGTGAGGTCGCGGCCCATGCGGACATTGACCACGCCGTCCACCGTACTGACCGGGTACATGCGGCCGGCATGACGGGCACAGGCAGTGGCCAGACAGGTGCCGGCGAGGAGGGCATCCAAGCGCTTGCCCTGCGCGTTGGCCGGCAGACTCGCCGGTGCGGCCGCAACCGCCCGCGCGTGCTCGGCAAACACGGCCAGCCGGTCGGCATCATGTCCGAGCGTCTCCTCGACGATAGCCCGCCCGGCCACGGCGGCGGCCTCGGCCGACACGCGCAGACCCAGGTCGCCCTCCACCGTGCGCTTGAGTGGCGGCTCGGGCAGGCCGCGATGCACGGTACCGACGACCGGCGTGTCGATCTGGCCGGAGTACACATCCGTCGTCGCCCCACCCATGTCGACGAGCATGAACGTCTCCCAGCCGGGCACGTGGGCCTGGATCAGCCGGCTGAACTCGTACACCGCATACGGCGTGGGTACAGGCTCCGCACCGGTGGCGCGGATGATGCCGTCCAAGCCCTTGCCGGCGACGATGGTCGAGAGGAAGATCTCGCGCATCGCCGCGCGTGCCGGCTCGGGGTTCGGCCGGTTCAACTCCGGTAGCAGGTTATCCACCAGAGTGATGTCGCGATCGCCCAGCAGATCCGCCACCTCGTCACGCACCGAGCGGTTGCCGGCGTAGACGATGGGGCAGAACAGGCGCGAGGCCGCCAAGGCTTGCGCATTGGCGCGCACATACTCGGTGTTGCCGCCATCGGTGCCGCCGGCGAACAGCAGAATGTCCGGCGGGTTGGCCTCCAGCGCGGCAATGTCCGCCCGGGTCAGGCGGTAGGCGTACACCTGCGACAAGCGGGCACCGGCGGAGTAGGCGGCGACCTTGGCCATCTCGGCGGTGACCTCGGGCACCAGCCCCAGGGCGGCGACAGCCAGGCCGCCTTTGGCCGACGAGGAGTAGAACAGCGAGCGACGATCGGCCGGCCCACCCAGCGCATCCAGCACGTGGAAGAAGCCTTCGGCCAGGTCATCGACCGTCGTCGGCGTCGCTTCGCGCTTGAGCACGCGCAGCACGCCCGTTTCATCGACGGTGAAGCTGGCGCCCTTCGTCCAGGTCGACCCGATGTCGATGGAGGTTACGATCACGCGATGGCCCGCAGCGGCATTCGAGCGTTGCGCTGCTCGGCGATATCGGCCTTGAGCATCTGGGCGACGACTTTCAGATCCACACGCGGCGAGCAGACGCGGTCGAAACCCATGGACTTGAACAAGGCCTCGATCTCGGTGAACGCACGCTTGCCGATCACCAGGTTACCGCCGACGTACAAGAGGATGTCGGCCAACCCGCGCTCGATGCAGAGGCCACGGAACCCGGCGCAATCGATCTCGCCGTGGCCGTAGATGGACGACACCAGAATGGCGTCCGCACCAGTTTCGATGGCGGCGTCGATGAACTCGTCCTGGCTGACCATCACGCCGAGGTTGACCACCTCGATACCCGCCTGGCCGAGCACGCTGGCGATGATCTTGTTACCCACCGCATGGCAATCCGACCCGATGACACCCAGGACGACCGTGTATTCGTGAGGTGATGCGCCCATGTCCCTGCTTCTCCGTACGCAGTTCGGTGCTGGCAGGCACCGGACCCGACCATCGGGTCATGGGGTCTCATCATAAGTCAGTATTTCTTACTTGCAATATTTTTTGAGTAAATAATTTTTATCTAATGTTTGGCGACTCATCCGCTCGCTACCTAACTGCTTGTTTTTGAATACAGAAGTCGAGCCCCTTGGGGCCGGAGTGGTAGCATGCCAAGCCCTTCCCGGTCAGCGACTACCCCATGCCCAAGCTCCTGCTCAACCTGCGCGATGTACCCGAGGACGAAGCGGACGAGGTACGCACGTTGCTCAAGAACCGGGGCATCGTGTTCTATGAAACCAAGCCCGGGCCGTGGGGCATCAGCATGGGCGGCATCTGGTTACGCCACGATACACAGTGGCCGACCGCGCGGGCATTGCTGGACGAGTACGCCAGCGACCGCCAGATGCGGGTTCGCGCCCAATGGATCGATGACCTGCGCGAAGGCCGGGCCGACACGTCGTGGACCCGCTTCCGCCGCCACCCGGTGCTGGTGCTGGTCTGCCTGGCGCTGGCCGCCGGCCTGGCCTATGTGATGGTCGCGCCGTTCTTCGGGCTGGCGGGGTAGGAATCAACCGCCAGCCGTCTAGAATCCCGCGGAGGGAGACAACGACAACACAGGAACGCGCCATGAGAACCCTGCTGCTGGCGGTTGCGCTGGCCTTCACCACCCAGGCCGTCGGCGAGGTCTACACCTGGGTCGACGACAAGGGCGTGACGCACTTTGCCCAGCGACCCCGCGCCGACGGTCAGTCCGAGCGTGTGGAGGTCAAACCCATCAATGCCGTACAGCGAGTCACGGTCGAGCCGCCGGATGGCGGTGTGAAGCGGGATATCGTCATGTACACCACAGTCTGGTGCCCGTACTGCGAGAAGGCCCGGCAGTACCTGCGCGCCGAGAACATACCGTTTACTGAGTACGATGTGGAAACCAACGCCAAGGGCAAACGTGACTACGCCGCGCTGGGCGCCAGCGGCGTGCCGATCATCCTGATCGACGGGGAGCGGATGAACGGGTTCTCGCAGGA
>CBFGWV010000290.1:0-6133 GCA_965652545.1 uncultured Candidatus Competibacteraceae bacterium
CTTATCTTGCGGAAAGCAGCAGTCGCGGGATTCCAGTGTCTCGAGCAGCCGGCAGTGCGCGGCCTCGTTCGCCGGACAGTCGGCGAGGCGCGCCAGTTCGTCGCGGATGGCCATGAGGTCGCGGATTTTATCCTCGACCGCCTCCAGGTGCTCGCGGGCCAGGCTGTCTGCGGTCTCGCAAGGCTGTTCGGGATGATCGGCCAGGCGCAGCAGGGTGCGGATCTCGTCCACCCCGAAACCCAGTTCCCGTGCACGGCGGATGAAGCGCAGCCTGGAGCCGGCCGCCTCGCCGTAGCGCCGGTATCCGTTGGCCGCTCGCTGCGGTTCGGGCAGCAGCCCGCTGCGCTCGTAATAGCGGATGGTTTCGATGTTTACGCCGGTGAGCTCGGCGAGTCGGCCGATGGTGAACGACATGGCTTGACCCTGTAGCGACTACAGGGTTCAGGATACCCCCGATACACCGGTGGGAGAACCGTATGAGCGCACAGTGTTGTGGTCCGCGTCCGAGCAACGGGCTCGAAGGGCGCCAATTGGCGCGCTACCGCGCCATTCTCTGGGTGGCCTTGCTGGCCAACGGAGCCATGTTCTTGGTTGAGGTCGTTGCCGGTGTGATGGCCGGGTCGGTGGCGCTGCTGGCCGATGCGGTGGATTTTTTCGGTGATGCGGCCAATTACGGTATCAGTCTGTTTGTTCTGGGGATGGGATTGGCCGCCCGGGCACGGGCCTCGTTGTTCAAGGCGACCAGTATGGTGGTGTTCGGTTGCTGGGTGCTGGGGCATGCCCTGTGGTCGGCCATCGCCGGTGGGCTGCCCGATGCGCCGACCATGGGTGTCGTGGGTGGCGTGGCGCTTGTGGTGAACCTGGCCGTGGCGGGTCTGTTGTTCGCCTTTCGCGACGGCGACAGCAACATGCGCAGTGTGTGGCTGTGCACGCGCAACGATGCGCTGGGCAATGTCGCGGTGCTGCTTGCGGCCTTGGGCGTTTTCGGCACTGGAACGGCGTGGCCGGATCTCATCGTCGCCGGCCTGATGGCGGGTTTGGCGATTTGGGCGGGGGTGCAGGTGATCGGGCAGGCGCGTGGTGAGTTAGCCGATCAGTCCCTGGGGTCGCCGGCAAGCGGGCGGTGACGGGAGGCCTGCGCCCAACCTCCGCCGTTGGAGCCGGGTGGGTCATGTTCAGACGCGCTGTGAACACGTCCGTGTGAGCTCGACGGCAGCATCCATGCTGCCGACGGTCTGAACATGACCCACCCGGCTCCAACGGCTCACCTCGGTGGCTTGGCCCTATCGCACTGGGGGTTCGCCGTACCATTGCCGACTTCGGTTCACGAAACGGACCAGGGCGAGCATGACCGGCACCTCGACCAATACACCCACTACGGTCGCCAGGGCGGCGCCGGAGTGCAGACCGAACAGGCTGATTGCTACCGCCACGGCGAGTTCGAAGAAATTGGAAGTTCCGATCAGGGCTGCGGGCGCGCCGATGGACACGGGTACTGACCAGGCCCGCGCCCAGAGGTAGGCGATGGCGAAGATGCCGATGCTCTGAAGAATCAGCGGGATGGCGATCAGCCCGATGGCCAGGGGGTGGGCGAGAACACGTTCGCCCTGGAATGCAAAGAGGATGAGCACAGTGACGATGAGACCGACGACGGTCACCGGTTTGATGCGCCCGGTGAAGGTGGCCACCGCCGCCTCACCGCCTTGTTTGATGAGCACGCGGCGGGTGATCACGCCGGCGATCAACGGAATCACCACATAAAGCACGACCGACAGCAGCAAGGTTTCCCAAGGCACGATGACATCGGCCACCCCGAGCAGGAAGGCGACGATGGGCGCGAACGCAAAGATCATGACCAGATCGTTCACGGCGACCTGGACCAGCGTGTAGGTGGCGTCGCCGCGGGTGAGTTGGCTCCAGACGAAGACCATGGCGGTACACGGCGCCGCGCCCAGGAGGATCATGCCGGCGATATAGCTTTGTGCATCGTCTGCCGGCACGAGGCCCGCAAACAGCCAGTCGAAGCACAACAGGGCCAGCCCGGCCATGGTGAAGGGCTTGATCACCCAGTTCACGACCAGCGTGATGGTCAGCCCCTTGGGCTTGTCGCCGACATGGCTGAGCGAGGCGAAGTCGACGTTGATCATCATCGGGTAGACCATCGCCCAGATGAGCACGGCCACCACCAGGTTGACGTTGGCCACCTCCAATGAGCTCAACCAACCAAAGGCGCCCGGTGCGAGATTGCCCAGAACGATGCCCGCGACGAGCGCCGCGGCCACCCACAGGCTCAGATAGCGTTCGAAGACGCCCAGCGGGTCGCCGGCGCTGCGGCGTGCGGTGATGTCACATTGGGCACTCACGGGTTATTCCTCGCAGTCGCTGCGTAAAAGGTGTCGACCGGCCATCAAGGTGAGCCTTTGCGGGTCGGGGGGTTATCGGGTCAGACCGTCGGCCGCAGGGAAGCGGCCGTCGAGCGCACACGGATGTGTCCACAGCGAGTCTGACCCGATAACCCCCCGACCCGTGAAGGCGGTGCACCAGCGAGGACCTCAAGAACAGCAGCGTTGCCCCGGCCGGTCCGGCATGGCCACCAGCCGGCGGTAGTCAGTCACGAACGGCTCATCCTGCGCGCATCCCTCGCTTACCGTCTTGATCGTCGTCAGCGCCCACGCCGGCAGCTCATCCGCCAGCCGGTAGTGAATCCACACCCCATCGCGCCGGTCCGCCACCAGCGCCGTCTCGCGCAGCACCGCCAAATGCCGTGACATCTTCGGCTGACTCACCCGCAGCGCAAAAGTAAGCTCGCACACGCACAGCTCCCGCTCGCGCACCAGCAGCATCAGCGTCCGCAAGCGGGTCGAATCCGCCAGCGCCTGGAATACGGCCTGGGGCGTCAGAACAGCGTCGTCTATCGTCGGTTGTGGCGTGCTCATGCAGGTACCGGAGTCGGATTGGCGCGCGGTGGCAGCGCAAAGGATAACGCGGCCGCCGCCAGCACCATCAGGGCCGAAGCCCACAGACAGCCAGCGAGGCCCTGGGTCTGGTACAGCCAGCCGGAGAGCACCGTCCCGGCCAGGCGACCGCCGGCATTGGCCATGTAATAAAAGCCCACGTTGAGCGACACCTTGTCGCCTTGCGCATAGGCGAGGATCAAGAATGAATGCAACGCGGAATTGACGGCGAACACCACCCCGAAGACGGCCAGCCCGATGATGAGCACCGCATCGGCCGCCCAGCCGGCGGTCAGTGCCGCCGCCATCGCCGCCGGCAGCAGCGACAGGCCAAACGCCCAGATGCGTGCGGTCGAACCGGCTGCCACACGGTCGCGATGCAGTCGGCGCAGCAGGTTCGGCGCCAGCGCCTGGACCATGCCGTAGCCGATCACCCAGGCAGCCAGGAACGTACCCGTTCCCATAATCGACCAGCCCAGCACGCTGGTCAGAAAGACCGGAAGCCCCACGACGAACCAGACATCGCGCGCACCGAAGAGAAAAAACCGGGCCGCGGACAGCCAGTTGATCGCCGGAGTATTGGCAAAGACCTGGGTGAACGGCGTCTTGGCCTTCAGCCGGCCGACGCCATCGGGCAGCGTGAGCATTGTGGCGAGCATCACGATCAGTAGCCCACCGGCGAGCACCGCAAGCGCACCGCGGAAGCCCAGCCCGGCCAGCAACGCGGCGCCGAGAAAGAAGCCTGCGCCCTTGAGGGCGTTCTTCGAGCCCGTCAGCACCGCGACCCAGCGGAACAGCCGGGTATCGCCGCCGTGGGTGATCAACGACTTCACGCTCGCCTTGGCCGACATCTTGTTCAGGTCCTTGGCGATGCCCGAAAGCGCCTGCGCGGCCATGACATAGGCGACCGACAGCCAAGCGTCGGGTACGGTCAGCGCCGCCAGTGCGACCACCTGCATGCCCATGCCGATGTGCATGGTGCGGTTGAGCCCGATGCGTGCCCCAAGCCACCCGCCGACCAGGTTGGTGACGATGCCGAAGACCTCGTAGAACAGGAACAGCATCGCCACATCGAAGGGCGAAAACCCCAGCCCGTGGAAGTACAGCACCACCAGCATGCGGATGGCACCATCGGTCAGGGTGAACGCCCAGTAGCCGCCGGTGACGATCAGGTAGTTGCGCAGGCCGCTGTCCACACTGGCTACCCCGCCGCCACCAACCTGGCCAGGTCGATCATCCGCTGCACATAGCCCCATTCATTGTCGTACCAGGCCAGCAGCTTGACGTGGCGGCCGTCGACCACGCGGGTGCACAGGGCATCGACGATGGCCGAGCGCGGGTCGTTGAGGTAGTCGATGGACACCAACGGCCGCTCTTCGTAGCCGAGGATGCCGCACAGCTCGCCCTCAGCCGCCTCGCGCAACAATGTATTCACCTCGTCCACGGTCACCGCGCGCGCCGATTCGAAGACGAAGTCGGTGAGCGAGGCATTGAGCAACGGCACGCGCACGGCCAGGCCGTCGAGCTTGCCGGTGAGTTCGGGAAAGATCTGGGTGATCGCCTTGGCCGAGCCGGTGGAGGTGGGAATCAGCGACAGCGCGCCGGCCCGTGCTCGGCGCAGGTCCTTGTGGCCCTTGTCGACGATGCTCTGGGTGTTGGTCGCATCGTGGATGGTGGTAATGGACCCGCGCACGATGCCAATGTGCTCGTGCATGACCTTCACCAGCGGCGCCAGGCAGTTGGTGGTGCACGAGGCGGCGGTGATCAGGCGGTGCTCGGCCGGGTCGTAGCGGTGGTGATTGACGCCATACACGAGGTTAAGGGCGCCGTTGACGGGGGCGGCGACCAGCACGGTTTGCACGCCCTGATCGAGGTAGGCCTGCAACTGCTCCGGTTTGCGGAAGGCGCCGGTGCATTCGAGCACCAGGTCGCAGCCCGACCAGTCGGTGTCGGCGATCGCCGCGTGCCGGGTGTATGCAAGGGCTTGCCCATCGACCATGAGGGTGTCGCCTTCGCCCGCTACCGGGGTCGGCCAGATACCGTGCACGGAGTCGAATGTGGTGAGGTGGGCGGATGCGGCGGCATCGCAGGCGATGTCGTTCACTTGCGTGAAGACCAGCACCGGGTCGCCCCAGCCGGCGCGCAGCGCCAGACGCCCCATACGGCCGAAACCGTTAATGCCGATGCGCAGGCTCATGACGAGGTTTCTTCCTCACCCAGGCGGGTGCGGCCGATATCGTCCAGGTGGGCTTGCAGGGTAAGTTTGTCGAGGGATCGCATGGGCAGGCTGACGAAGATCTTGATGCGGTTTTCCAGTTCGCGGAAGGCTTGGCGGAAGGCCATCATCCGCGTGACTTCGTCGCCCTCGACAGCGACCGGGTCCTCGACGCCCCAGTGGGCGGTCATGGGTTGGCCGGGCCATACGGGGCAGGTTTCGGCGGCGGCTTTGTCGCAGACGGTGAAGACGAAGTCCATGCGCGGGGCATCGGGTTGCGCGAACACGCTCCAGTCTTTGCTTGCGAGGCCGTCGGTGAGGTGGTTGTGGCGGCGGAGGATCTCCAAGGCCAACGGATGTACGGTGCCGCGAGGGTGGCTGCCGGCGCTGTAGCCACGGAAGCGACCCTGCCCCCAGCGGTTGATCAGGCATTCACCGAAGATGCTGCGGGCGGAGTTGCCCGTGCACAGAAAGAGTACGTTGAAGGGCGTGTCGGCCATGGTCTGGGTCCGTCGGGGAGTCGGCAACACATATGCTGACACAGATATATGACAAAACGAATATTCCAGGCGGGTATTCCGGCGGTGGGGCGGGCTTTCGGGGTCTGCGCCCGTTTCCCGCCTTTTTGCGATCGGGCAGGTTGCTATCCGACGCGCTGTAAACACATCCGTGTGCGCTCGACGGCCGCATCCCTGCGGCCGAACGGTCGGATAGCAACCTGCCCGATCGCAAAAAGGCTAGCGTTGGTGGCTCCCCCTGGGATCACCGGCTTGCAGCCGGTAGCCGAGCGGAGCTCGGCCATGGGGGGCAGTTGGTTTTCCGCGTGGTTCTCTGCCGTTCAGGTCAGGTAATCTTGGCCCTAACGCGCGTTTCTCAGCCCCAGCGCCCGGGCCTGTTCGGCCAGGGTGCGGCCGTCCAAACCGAGGTCGGTCATCTGGGCGATCCATGCCTGCTCCACCGACCC
>CBFGWV010000291.1:0-6032 GCA_965652545.1 uncultured Candidatus Competibacteraceae bacterium
CGGGGATGCAGTGCTGAGAGCTTCACCGAAATACCCGGGGAGTCCAGCGGGCCGCGGCCCTTGGCCACCTTACCGATTGCCTCGATGGCTTCCAGGTAGGCCTTGAAGTAGCGCTCGGCATCTTCAGCGGTGCGTGCCGCCTCGCCGAGCATGTCGTACGAATAGCGATAGCCCTGCTTCTCCAGCGTCTTGGCGCGGTCGGTGGCTTCGCGAATGGTGCGCCCCATGACGAATTGACGACCCATGATGCGCATGGCTTGCGCCACCGCCTGACGTACCACCGGCTCGCCGCTGCGCTGTACCAGGCGGCTTAGGACATGTTTGCTGTCACGCAGTTTGAGCATCCGCCCGGTGAGCATCAGGCCCCAGGTGGAGGCGTTGACGAACAGGGACTCACTGCGACCGAGGTGTTTCTCCCAATCGCCCGAGCCGATCTTGTCTTCGATCAGCGCATCGCGGGTCTCATCGTCGGGGATACGCAGCAAGGCCTCGGCCAGACACATCAACACCACGCCCTCCTGGCTGGAGAGCTCGTACTCATGCATAAACGCATCGATGCCCGAGCCCTTGACCCGCTGGCGACGCACCTCGGCAACCAGTGCACGGGCGCGTTCGGCCACACGGTCGCGGGTGGCTGCCGGAAGGGTCGCCTCCTTGAGCAGGGCGGACACCACCTCGGTTTCGTCGCCCAGATACCAGGCGTTGATGGAAGGGAAACGCGGATGGTCAGCAAACCCGGGTTTGAAGAACTGCATGATGTTCACCGTGGCATGAATGGGGGCATATACCGACTGCCGGCCTTCGCCCACCGTCGGGGTCCATAGGCGGCACACTTTGACGACGTGCCGTCGGGGCAGCGGCTGATAGAGCAACCGGTGCTGAAAATTGATTCGGCGTGCGATCAGACCGTGCAGATCACCGCACAAGGTCTCGAAAGGCGGTGTCGATGCGAACGGGTCTTCCGCAATCAAGGCGAGCAACTGCTCGATGCGCTGGCGCAGCGGATGCTCGGCCAGGCGCCGGGCGTCGTCCTGCGCCCGAGGCGTGAAGACCAGGGCCCAACTCACCAGCCCGGTGCCTCACTGCATTGCTCGGCCGGGCGGGTGAGGTCATCCAGCGCCGCTTGGCGCAACCCGGGGATGGTAAGCAGGTAAAGGGTCTCCTGAATCGCGTTCCAATCGTCCTCGGCGATGAGGATGGCATTGGAGCGTCGACCGGTAATGCGTGCCGGCCGGTGCGATTCGGCCACATCGTCGATCAGCCGGTACAGGTTGGCTCGGGCGTCGCTGGCCGAATAGGTGGGCATGGGCGGTTGTCTCGTGACAATCTATTTGCCGCGAAGCGTACGGAATTGCGTACGACTCTGCAACGACATTCGATGTGGCAGTGCGTCAAGTTCGCCGCCTCATGCCTTGCCGGGCTTGTTCGCCGCCGTCCCAGCGGGGACAATCAGCCCCCCGGCGACCGTAACCCCCTGAAAGCCATGCCAGATCTCCAACGCAAAGCGCAGGTGAACCTGAACAAGCTCAACAAGCGGCTGCGCCGCAACGTGGGCAAGGCGATTCAGGACTACAACATGATCGAGGACGGGGACCGGGTCATGGTGTGCGTCTCAGGCGGCAAGGATTCGTATGCCATGCTGGATATCCTGCTCGCCTTGCAGGCCAGCGCGCCGGTGCGTTTCGAGATCGCCGCGGTCAACCTCGATCAGAAGCAGCCGGGTTTCCCCGAGCACGTATTGCCGGAGTACCTTGCCGCGCGCGGTGTGGCCTACCACATCCTGGAGAAGGACACCTACAGCGTGGTCAAGCGCGTGGTGCCGGAAGGAAAGACGACTTGCGGGCTGTGCTCACGACTGCGCCGCGGCACCTTGTACGGCTTTGCCGAGGCGGAGGGCTTCAATAAGATCGCGCTGGGCCACCATCGTGACGATATCGTCGAGACGCTGTTTCTCAACATGCTGTACGGCGGCACCCTCAAAGCCATGCCGCCGAAGCTGCTGTCCGACGACGGTCGTCATGTGGTGATACGGCCGCTGGCCTATTGCAAGGAGGACGATCTGTCCGAATTCGCCTTGGCGCGCGGTTTTCCGATCATCCCGTGCAATCTGTGCGGCTCGCAGGAAAACCTCCAGCGCAAGGCCATCAAGGGCTTGCTGGCGCAGTGGGAGCGGCAGAATCCCGGCCGTATCGAGACCATCTTTCGCGCCTGCCAGAACGTCACCCCCTCGCATCTGGCCGATCCGCGCCTGTTCGATTTTGCCGCCCTGGGCTCGCACGGCGCCGGGTCGACCGCTTGGTTGATGCCCGAGCGCGAATCCGGCGACGACTGATAGCCAATCAGGCGTTGAGGTCGGGAATCATCCGGCTTTCCAGTCGTGAGATCTGGTCTTTGAGCTGAAGCTTGCGCTTCTTCATGCGTGTGAGCAGTAGTTCGTCGACGGCGGGGTCATCGCCGAGCTTGGCGATGACGAGGTCCAGGTCCTGATGCTCCTGGCGCAGCAGATTGAGACGTATGCGCATATCGTCGTCGGAATCGCTCATTGGGTCATTGGCCCGGACGGTTTGGCGCAAGTCTATGCCGATGGTCGCGCGGCGCCAAGCGGGCTGTGGCGGTGTCGGCGGCAATCGTCTTGAAAAAGGGGGTACTTGCGCGGGATGGGTTTCGATCACTATCATCTGTCGCGATTGATAATCCTTTTCATTTGTATCCCGACTCGCATGAGGTAGGACATGTCCGCATCTGGTTTTCGTCTGACGTCGCTCGGTTTGATTCTTGGAACGGCGCTGGGGATCGCCGCACCCGCCCATGCGGAGGTGAATGTTTATTCATTGCGCCAACCGTTTCTGATTCAGCCCATGCTCGATGCGTTTACCGAGGAAACCGGCATTCCCGTGAACGTCGTGTTCGCCAAGGACGGGTTGGTGGAGCGTTTGGAGCAGGAAGGGGTGAACAGCCCGGCGGACCTGATCCTCACCGTGGATATCGGTCGCCTGCAGGATCTGCTCGATGCGGATCTGGTACAGCCGGTGGAGAGCGACGTCCTGGAGGCGAACATTCCCGCCCAGTTCCGTCATCCCGACGGTCTCTGGCACGGGCTGACGCTGCGTGCGCGCATTTTTGCCACGGCCAAGGATCGTGTCGAGGCCGGTGCCCTGACCAGCTACGAGGACCTGGCGGATCCTCAATGGGAAGGGCGGATCTGTACACGCAGCGGCAAGCACGTTTATAACGTCGCGCTGATCGCCTCGATGATCGAGCACCACGGTGCCGAGGAAACCGAGCAATGGCTGACCGGCGTCAAGAACAACCTGGCGCAGAAGCCGCAAGGTGGCGACCGTGATCAGGTCAAGGCGATCAGCGAGGGGGTGTGCGATGTGGCCGTCCTCAACAACTACTACATGGGCGCGATGCTGCGCGATGAGCAACAGTCTGCGTGGGCCAAGGCCGTGGACATCGTTTTCCCCAACCAGGACGATCGGGGTACCCATGTGAACATCAGCGGCGTGGCCATGGCCAAGGGTGCGCCCAACCGTGACGACGCTCTCAAGCTCATGGAGTTTCTCAGCGGCGATGCGGCCCAGCAGATGTATGCGGAATTGAACGACGAATACCCGGTCAACCCGGACGTGCCGCGGTCGGAACTGCTGACCTCCTGGGGCGAGTTCAAAATGGACGAGCTGTCGCTGGACAAGGTGGCACAGTCGCGCGAAGAGGCCATCAAAATGGTGGATCGTGTCGGATACGACAACTGATCTGACAGATCCCAGGATGAGGCGGTGAGCCAGCCGGCCGCCGCCGTTATTTTCCGGACCCCGATGGCGCTCGCGCGTCGTCGGGGTCTTGGCGCTTGGGTCAGCCCCTGGTCCGGCGGCGCGGTGGCGGTGGCGGCCCTGGTGTTGCTTCCGGTGTTGGCGGTCGCCTGGCTTGCCTTGCACCCGTCCGACGATATCTGGTCGCACCTCTCGTCGACCGTGTTGCCAGTGTATGTGAGCACCACGTTGTGGCTGATGCTGGGGGTGGGTATCGGCACGCTGGTGATCGGCGTGTCGACGGCTTGGCTGGTGTCGGTCTGCGAGTTTCCGGGGCGGCGGCTGTTCCAATGGGCTTTGTTGCTGCCCTTCGCAATGCCTGGCTACCTCATCGCCTATACGTATACCGATTTGCTGGACTATGCCGGTCCTGCGCAGCGGTTGCTGCGCGATATCTTCGGCTGGAGTAGCGCACGCGATTACTGGTTTCCACCGATTCGCTCCCTCGGCGGGGCGATCGCCATGCTCACGCTGGTTCTCTACCCGTATGTCTACATGCTGTCGCGGGCGGCGTTTCTCGAGCAGTCACCGCATTTGACCGACATCTGTCGCAGTCTTGGCAAAGGGTCGTGGGCGGCGTTCTTCAAGGTCTCCCTCCCCATTGCCCGCCCGGCGATTGCCGTGGGCGTGGCATTGGTGCTGATGGAAACCCTCAACGACTTCGGTACCGTCCATTACTTCGCGGTCTACACCTTGACGGCGGGGTTGTACGACGTGTGGCTGAACATGGGTAATCTTGCCGGTGCCGCCCAGATCGCCTGCGTCATGCTGGGGTTCGTCGTTGCCTTGGTGAGCGTGGAGCGCGCCAGTCGCCGGCGTCAGCGCTATTTCCTACAGGGGACACGGCGGTTCGAGGCGCCGGCACGCTATCGCCTGACAGGCGCGCGTGCCTGTGGGGCGGTGATGGCCTGTCTGTTGCCGCTGGCGTTGGGTTTTCTGGTGCCGGGAGCCGTCCTGTTGGTTTATGGCATTCAGTATTTCGATGTGGCATGGAGTCCGGGCTTCCGTCGCTTTGCCTTCAACAGCCTTATGCTTTCGACGACAGCGGCAGTCCTGGCCATGGCCTTGGGCACGTTCCTGGCCTACAGCCGGCGCCTGCACGGCGATAAGCCAGCGGTCGCGCTGGCGGCACGGCTGGCGGGTCTGGGCTACGCGGTTCCAGGAACGGTCATGGCGGTGGGGGTCATCGTGCCGTTCGCCGCGTTCGACAACTCTGTGGATGCGTTCATGCGTGCACAGTTCGGTGTGTCGACCGGGCTACTGCTCTCCGGCACGGTGTTTGCGGTGGTGTTCGCTTATCTGGTGCGGTTTCTGGCCGTGAGTCTCGGGGCGGTGGAGTCGAGTCTTGGAAAGGTCACGCCGAGCATGGACATGGCCGCGCGTTCGCTGGGTAAGGGCCCGTGGGCGACGTTGCGGCAAGTGCATTTGCCGCTGATCAGCAGCGGGTTGTTCAGCGGTGCGCTGGTGGTGTTCGTGGACTGCATGAAGGAGTTGCCGGCCACGCTGCTGCTGAGGCCGTTCAATTTCGATACGCTGGCTACGCATGTCTATCAGTACGCGTCGGATGAGCAGTTGGGCGCGGCGTCGTTGTCCGGGTTGATGATCGTGGTCGCGGGGTTGCTCCCGGTGATCGTGCTCAGTCGGACTATCGCCTCGGGCAGGCGCTGATACACTCCTTTCATCGCTGGGTCGGAGCTTTGGGGGCATTCATGCGTCGCGGCGTTCTTCGTGTTGTTGTCGGTTGTGTGCTGTTGCTATTGGCGTGGCCCGGGTTTGCCCAGGAGGGGCGTGGGCAGCGGGTGGTGGCGACTATTACCGCACCGGAGCTTGCCGGTGTGATGGGGGTGCTGGGCTATCGGGATGTCGAGATCGACGCCGACGATGATGTGCTGGTCGGCGATATGCAGGGGTATCGGGTCTTGTTTCTGGTCGGGAGCATGGATGAGGGGGTGATCCTGGCCAAGCTGGCGCTCACCGACCACGGTCTGACATTGGAAGACATGAATGCCTGGAATCGCGAGTACATGTATTCGCGGGTCTATTTGGACGAGGACAACGACGTGATCCTGGAGGCCGAGCTGGATATGGTCGGCGGGGTGACGATCGACCGGGTAGTGGATTTCGTCAAGACGTTCGATCAATCGGTTGCGTTGTTCGCCGAGCAGTTCTGAGCGGGCGTCGGCTGCGCATTCTCGGGGTTGGGTGCCTTCGTTTCCGCCC
>CBFGWV010000292.1:0-6014 GCA_965652545.1 uncultured Candidatus Competibacteraceae bacterium
CGACGCGGACGATGCTCGCCGCCGGAGAATCGGTCATCGTGGATGCGGCGTTTCTGGAGCGAACGCGGCGAACACAGTTCCTGGCCTTGGCCCATGAACTGAACGTGCCCTGTGTGATCGTCGACTGCCGGGCACCGGCCGACACCCTCGAAGCGCGCCTGGATGTACGCGCGGCATCGCGATCCGATGCCTCGGATGCCGACATCCGGGTACTGGCGCACCAACGCGTGCACGCCGCCCCCCTGGATGCGCGAGAGCGGGCGCTGACGCTGGTGGTCGATACCGGCGGCGCAGCGGATCTCGACACCATCGCGGACGCACTGCGCCGCAAGGCGTGTTGACACCTCACCCCTGACGGACACGCACCAGCCAGTCATTCAGCACCGCGCGGGCGCTGGGTCTGTCGGGCAGGGCGGTGTCCTCGCCGGCACGTTTGAGCACCTCGCTCCAGTGGTGGAAGGCCTCCTGGTAACAGGCCATGGCCGAGTCGTCGGTGATCTGCGCCTTCTCCGCGGTGTTCTGTTTCTGCTGGATGAGCGCATCCAGCCAGTCACAGCGAAACGTCTCGTTCAAGCGGACCAGATTGGCCTCCACCTCACCGCTGCGCATCAGGTGGATACCGGTGAACAGCACACGGAAGACATACAGCAGCGGCTTGATCCGGCGCGGCTCGGACTTCAGGAACAACGCCCATTGGTTCTGGGCGAAGCCCAGATAATGGTGGACGTGGTGGCGGGTGATGCACCCCCGCCCCAGGGCGCGCAGCTCGTCGAAGGCCTCTGAGCCGCGAACCACCAGGGGCGAGTACAACTGCTCCAGCACGTAGCCGTTGTTCTTCAGCAGCAGGTGCAGGAACTTGCGGATGTCGTGGGTGACCAGATCCAGCTCGACGCCGTCGCGGATTTCCGTGTGCGTGATGGTGCCGTCCGGTTCGTCCAGGCCGACGAGGCGCACAAGCGGCAGGCAATGCGCACCGCGCAAGTCCACGTCGGAGTCCGGCGAGGCGAAGCCGTACAAATGCGCGCCGCTGACGGTGACAAAGCACAAGGGGTCCGGCTGCTCGTCGAGCAGGGTTCGGACGGCGGTTTCGACGGTGGGGGTGAACATCACACGCGTGCCTTTCGCAGGTCGATGAGAAGGGTATTGGCCCGCCGATAATCCGGCTGCTCGGGCAGGCTGCTCTGGCTGAAGGCGCGGTCGAACTGCCCGTGCAGCGCCAGTCGCCAGCGGTTGACCTCGGGCCAGGGCATCTGGCCGTGTTTGATCGCCAGCAGGTCGTCCCGATGACGGCTCACCCGCACGGGGATACTGCCGCTCTCCAGCGCCTCGATGCCGGCCAGCAGCAGGCGGATCAGGTGCATGGCGTGTTTGGGGCGCACCTGGCCGTGGGTGCGCATGTCCTGCTCCAGCTTCTTGAACTGGGACATCACGTAGCCGTTGTACGTCTGGTAGAGCAAACGGGTGACGAAGATGCCGCGGGCGGCCAGCAGAGGTTCGGCCAGCGGGTGAACATACTCCACCACCGGCGTGAACAAGCACTCCAGCACCGTCGGGTTGGCCTTGAGCGCCAGGGCGATGAACTTCTTCGCCTCCCAATAGACCTCGTCGTTGACGCGGTCCTCCAACTGCTCGGGAGCGGCGGCCAGGGACCAGTCCAGCTCGGCCGGCGGCAGGTAGAACCCGCGACGGTCCACGTCCGAACCCTGGGCATCCAAGCCGTAGGCGCGCGAGCCGGTGATGCAGCGGAACAGCACGTAGCGGTCCAGCGTCTGCGCGTCATAGCCCAGGGCGGCCAGATCCAGCGCCTGCGGCACGGTCTGTTTGCGCACCACCAACTCGCGACGGTGGACGGTGACCTCCGAGCCGTCGTTGAGACGGGCCAGATAGTCGTCCTCACCCGGGCCGCTGGCGATCAGGCAGGCCACATGGCCGTCGTGTGCATGCCGCGGGTCGTCGGCGTCGTCGATGCGCAGCACGACCTGGGTGCCCAACGGCAGGTTCAGCAGCGGTGCACTCATGCGGCGGCCTCCACCGCCGGCCGCCGGAACACCGCCATCTGGGTCGGGGCACCAAGCTGCGGGTGTTCGTCGCCGATCGGCGCGAACGCCACCGTATAACCGTTGCGCCCGGCGACCGCCTCAGCCCAGCCCTGAAACTCGGCCCGCGTCCATTCGAAGCGATGGTCCGGATGACGCATCTGGCCCGGACGCATGCCCTCGAAGGTGGCGTTGTACTCGGCGTTGGGCGTGGTGACGATACACGCCGCCGGCTGGGCGAACTCGAACACCACCCGCTCCAGCGCGGGCAGGCGGTCGGGCTCAAGATGCTCGATGACCTCGATCAGCGTGGCCGCGTCGAAGCCGGCCAGCCGCGTATCGCGGTAGATCAGCGAACCCTGGATGAGCTGCACCCGCGCCCGCTTGGCCTCGGACAACCGGTCGAGTTTGAGCCGGGCTTCGGCCATCTCCAGCGTGCGGCTGGAGACGTCCATGCCGACGATGGTCTCGAACTGGCGCTCGCCCAGCAGCGCCCGCAGCAAACGTCCCTCGCCGCAGCCGAGGTCCAGCACCCGGGCGGCGCCCAGGTCCTTGAGCACGGCGACGACACCGTCCAGGCGACGCTGGTTGAGGGTGAGCGGTTTCTCCAGGCGTTGCTCAGCCTCGGACTCCGGCCCCTCCTCGTCAGGCGCCGCGTCGCCCTCGTCCAGCGCCGCCAACGCCAGGCGCGTCAGCCGGCGCTGGTGCTTGAGGTAGCGCTGGGCGATGAATTCGCGCTCCGGGTGCGCCGCCAGCCAGTCCTCGCCGTGGCGCAGCAGTTTGGCGACCTCGTCCTCGCCGATCCAGTAGTGCTTGTCCTTATCCAGCACCGGAATCAGCACATAGAGATGGCGCAGCAGATCCTGCACGCGCACGGTGGCCTCCAAAGTGACCGCAAAGTACGGGCTGTCGCCCCATGCCGGCTGCGCCGGGTCCAGGGGGTGAGCCACGGCGGTGACGGTGTAGCCCAGCGGCTCGAACAACCGGCGCAACACAACCTCGCCACCGCGACAGGGCAGACAGGCCAGATGCGCCGTCAACGGGATGGGCAGGGCGGCGAGTTCCGGGCGGTTGGCGCAACTGCCGGCCAGGGCCGAGGCAAAGACCTTGGTCATGGCCACGCTCATCAGCGACGAGGCGGCATACGGCCGGTCATTGACGTACTGCTCCAGGGCGAAACGGTTGCCCGCCGGCCCACCGTTCTTGCGCACCAAATCTACCGGGTCCACCTCCACCAGGAGGGCCGCGGTACACGCGTCCGCGTCATTGCGCGGGTAGAACACGTGCGCCTGGCCGAAGCTCAGGGGAAACGACTGGCAGCGGTCCGGGTGCTTGTGCAGCAGGAAACCCAGATCGCCGGGCGGTTGGTGCGTGGTCGATATCGTCAGCAACATTATTGAGCTCCTTTGCGCTACAAGCGCGGGTCCGCCGGCTCGGATTCCAGCGCCAGCACCGCGAACACGCATTCATGCACCCGCCGCAACGGCTCGCCGTCGACAAAGCGGTACAAGCCCTCCAGCCCCAGGACGAACTCGTTCAAAGCCCGCTCGCGCTTGGCGCCCAGCCCGCGCTGGCGCAGCCGTTCCAAATGCTGCGGCTGGCGGTACTCGGGGCCGTAGATGATGCGCAGGTATTCCGGCCCCCGGCATTTGACGGCCGGCTGCACCCAACTGCCTTTGTGCTCTGCCAACCAATGCATCGGCTTTATGACCAAGCCCTCGCCGCCGTCGGTGGTCAATGCGTCCCACCAGTCGATGGCGGCCTGGACGGCGGTATCGTCGTAGAGATCCACCACCCGGTGCGCGGTGGCGCGGATGATCGGATCGCCCTGCTCGGCCAACGCCGACAAGGTGGCCATGTGCCAGGCGTGGTCCTTATCGGTGTGCACGGCGCCCTCGCTGGCCAGCAGGTGAAACGGCGCCAGGCGCAGGTCGTCGACGCCGTTCACCGGCCACAGGTAGCCCTGGTAGGCGGCGGTGAAGCGTTCCAGATCGCTCTTGCGCGCATCGGCCTGCCGGCGCAGGTCATCCACCGGCACACCACGCGCGGCCGCCGCGGCCAGGGCATCGCATACCGCCGGCATCATCCCCTGCCCCGCCGCCCCCACCGCCGCGTACTGCCGACGCACCAGCTCGGCGGCCTTGAGCGACCAGGGCATGAGTTCGGCATCCAGCGTCAGCCAATCGGTGCGCAGGCGCGCCCACAGGCCGGCGCCCTCGACCGCCGTGCGCAGGCGCGTGAGGAACGCGCGCTCCATGACCGGGTCGTTGAAGAACCGGCGACCGGTGCGGGTGTAGCACATACCCGTTTCATCACCGCTGACCCCGAAGCGTCGACGCGCGGCGTCGGCATCGCGGCACAGTTGCACTACCGCGCGCGAGCCCATGTGCTTCTCCTGGCAGATGACGGTGCTCACGCCCTTGTCCAGGTAGTAGGCGAAAGCCTCGGCCGGGTGCTCCAGCAAGCCGTCACGGCGACTGGTCTGCGACGGCGACATGGTCGGCGGCAGGTAGTTGATCCACTTGGGGTCCACCGCAAAGCGGCTCATGACCTCCAGCGCCGTGGTCGAATGCGCCTCGGAGACACGCACCGTGCGGCGCAGGCGGGTGGCGATGAACCGCTTGCCGCTGACATCCTCCAGGTGCAGCACGTCGTCGTGCGCCTGCTGGGCGCTCAGACCGGTGTCCGCCACCGGCGCCAGCGGGCGGACCGGTTCGTAGTACACCTGCCGCGCCGGCACCTGCACCAGCTCGCGCTCGGGGTAACGCAGGGCGGTGAGCTTGCCGCCGAACACGCAGCCGGTGTCGATGCACAAGGTGTTGTTGAGCCACTGCGGCTCCAGCACCGGCGTGTGGCCGTACACGACCATGGCCTTGCCACGGTAGTCGGCCGCCCAGTTGTAACGCACGGGCAGGCCGAAGTCGTCGGTTTCGCCGGTGGTTTCGCCATACAAGGCGAATGCGCGAACCGCGCCCGATCCACGGCCCTGGAAGGCCTCCTTCATACCGGCGTGGGCCACCACCAGCCGCCCCTCGTCGAATACGTAGTGGCTGACCAGGTTGTCGATGAAACCGGCCACGCGGTCGCGGAAGGCCTGGGGCTGGGCCTCCAGCTGCGCCACGGTGCGCTCCAGCCCGTGGCTGAGTTTGACTGCTTTGCCGCGCAAGTGACGCAGCAACTTGGACTCGTGGTTGCCCGGCACGCAGATAGCGGCACCGGACTGGACGGCGTCCATGGCCAGGCGCAGCACACCGGCGCTGTCCGGGCCACGGTCGACCAGGTCGCCCACGAAGACCAGGCGGCGGCCGGGCGGTGCGGTGACGGCGAAGGCGTCGTCCTGACGCGTGAGGCCGTAACCGAGGGTTTGTATGAGCTCGATCAACTCGTCCAGGCAGCCGTGCACGTCGCCGATGATGTCGAACGGGCCGTGCTCGTCGCGGCGGTTGTTCCACAGCGGCTGGCGGCGGACGACCGCCGTCTCGGCCGCGGCCGCGGACCCGAACACGTGGATATGGCGAAAGCCCTCGGTCTTGAGCCGCTTGAGCGAGCGGCGCAAATCCTTGTACTGGTTGCGCACCACTTGCGGGCCGAAGCTGCGGTCCGGCCGGGCACGGTTGCGCTCGTGGCACAGGTCCTCGCCCACATCGAAGACAATAGCCACGGGCAGGACATGGTGGGCCCTGGCCAGCGCCACCAGCGACTTGCGCGCCTCCGCCTGGACGCTGGTGGCGTCGATGACCGTCAGCCGGCCGGCGGCCAGACGGCGGGCGGCGATGAGGTTGAGCACCTCGAAGGCCGCCGCCGTGGCCGACTGGTCGTTCTCGTCGTCGGCAACCAGCCCGCGACAGCGGTCAGAGGACAACACTTCCGTGGGCTTGAAATGGCGTGCGGCAAAGGTGGACTTGCCACTGCCGGAGGCGCCGATCAGCACCACCAGCGACAACTCGGGAACGGTGATTTCCATGTTGTGTTCTCGTT
>CBFGWV010000293.1:0-6012 GCA_965652545.1 uncultured Candidatus Competibacteraceae bacterium
TTGGTGGTTGGTGGTTGGTGGTTGGTGGTTGGTGGTTGGTGGTTGGTGGTTGGTGCTGTTGGGTTGGAGCTGGGGACGGGGCGGTGAGGCGGGCTGGGGTGGTGGCCGGTATCCGCCCTTCGGGCCGGGCGGGCCCTGTTCAGACGCGCTGTGAATACATCCCTGTACGCTCGACGGCAGCATCCATGCTGCCGACGGTCTGAACAGGGCCCACCCGGCCCGAAGGGCTCGCCTTGGTGGCCGTTCTTTTGGGGGCGACGAGGTTCCCGGGTTGCGCTCTCGGGACGTTCTCGGGGGGCATTCCGGGAGGGCTGACTCTGGATGTGGAACCATCTACTGGCACCCGTAGGAGCGCACCCCTGTGCGCGATCCGCCTGGGATGGTGCCTGACCTGCGGGTTTCGGTGCCATTTGCGGCAATCGCCCTGAGGGCAGGGCTCCTACGGTTGCCAGGGTTCGGGGACAACGCAGCCCAGTATCGGCACCACATTCCAAATCCGGCACCCGTAGGAGCGCACCCCTGTGCGCGATCACCCCTCGGTTGGCGCCAATCCCGATGGCCGCCGTGTCCCACCGAACCGCCTGTATCCGCCACCCCTCGCGGTCGGCACCCGCAGGCGGCCACCCTGCGATGGTCAGGCCCGGCCGCAAACCCGCCGCAACCACTCGACCACGTCCATGGCGATGGGCCGCACACGTTTGCGTCGCGGCAGGACGATCCAATACGCGGTGCCGATATCGACTTGCAGGCTGCCCAGCGGGCGGCAGAGGCGTCTTTCGGCAAGGTCGTCGGCGACGAGGCGGTGTCGGGCCAATGCCACGCCCTGGCTCTGCGCCGCGGCGCGCAGGACGAGGTCGGAGGAGGCGAGGCGGGCGCCGGGGCGGGTGTCGAGGCGGTCGGGGCCGTGGGCTTGTTTCCAGATGGCCCAGGTGCTTTGCGGGTCGCGGTCGTGCAGCAGACGCAGGCCGATGAGGCCGGCGGGATGGTCGGGGCGTCCGGCGCGCTCCCATAGCTGCGGGCTCATGACGGGGTATAGGGCGTCATTCATCAGCGGTTCGCATCGGGCGTCAGGCCAGGGGCCGCGGCCGATGCGTATGGCGAGGTCGGCGTCGCCGGTTTCGATGTCGTTCAGACGCTGGTCGACGACGATGGACAGCTCGATGTGGGGCAGGGTGCGTTCGAGTTCGGGCAGGCGGGGCAGTAGCCAGCGGGCGGCGAATGAGGGGGTGGTGGACAGGACGACGGAGATGTCGGAGCGGGCTTCGCGCACGCTGGTGATGACTTGTGCGATGTCGTTGAGGCCGGTGGTGACGGCTTGGCCCAGGGCCTCGCCTTGGGCGGTGAAGGCCAGTGCCCGGTGCGGGCCGGGGCGGATCAGTGCGATGCCAAGCCAGCGCTGGAGTTCGCTCAGGTGGTGGCTGACGGCGGAGTGCGCAATGCCCAGTTCGCGCGCCGCCGCGCGTACGCCGCCGTGGGTGTAGACCATGGCGAAGGCGCGCAAGGCGTTTAGGGGCAGGTCGTTCATGGTCTGAAAAATAGTCCAAAACCCGTCGCAATTGGAACGCAAGCCCGAGCCAGTATGCAGACTGTGCTTCGATATCGTGGGGTTTTGGATGGGTATGGTGATCGACGGGCGCTGGTCGGATACGGATTCGGTCATGGTCAATGGTCGTTTCGTGCGACCGCAGAGCGTCTACGCCGGCGTGATCGGGCAGGATGTGGTGGCGGCGATTGCCGCGGAACCGGGGCGGTTTCATCTGGTGGCGTCGTTGAGTTGCCCGTGGTCGCACCGCACTTTGGTGCTGCGGGCGGTCAAGGGCTTGGCGGCGGCGGTGCCTGTGCACATCGTCGGCGGTCCGCGGGTGGAGGGTTATGCGGTAAACGGCGGTGCGCTATGGACGGTGCCCGGCAGTAAGACGCGTATCCGGCATCTGCATCAGTTGTACACGCTGTCCGATGCGTCCTACACGGGGCTGTCGACGGTGCCGGTGCTGTGGGACAGCCGGCGGTTGTGCATCGTCAGCAACGAGTCGGCGCGCATCGTCCGCGCGTTCGATGCCGCCGGCAGTGGCCCGGGGTTGTATCCGGCACCCTTGCAGGCGGCGATCGATGCGCTCAACGACCGGTTGCAGCGGCATTTGTCCAATGCGGTCTACCGCGCGGGCTTTGCCGAGACGCAACAGGCCTATGACGAGGCGGTGGGTGAGGTGTTCGACACCTTGGATTGGCTGGAGGCCCGGCTCGCCGACCGGCGTTATCTGTTTGGCGATGAGATCACCGAAACCGATTGGCGTCTGTTCCCCACGCTGGTGCGCTTCGACGCGGTGTATCACGGGCATTTCAAATGCAGCCGCCGGCGGCTGGTTGATTACCCGCGATTGTGGGCGTATGCGCGTGATCTGTACGCCAGGCCGGGCGTGGCGCAGACAGTGGATGTCGAGGCGATACGGGTGGGCTATTACCTCAATGACCGCGGCATAAACCCCCACGGTATCGTCGCCGTGGCGCCGGCGGTCGACTGGGGGCGGGCCTGAGGTCGCGACCGGACACATCGGGCGCGACGGCGGGTAAGGCACTACGTCGCCGCGGCGGGTATGCTCGCCGGCCTTGAGTGAAGGCATGAGCGGCGCGATCCATGATTGTACGTCCCCGTCCCGGTGTGTTCCGGCTCCTGGTCACGATGCGCGGGTCGATCGTCCCACGCATTTTGCCGCAGATCGTCGTTGCGGCCGTGCTGGCGGCGCTGGTGGTCGGGTTGCACGATGCCTACCCGGGGCTGATGCCGGAGTACACGTCCGCGCCGTTTGCGGTGTTCGGTATTTCGCTGTCGATCTTCCTGGGCTTTCGCAACAACGCGGCCTATGACCGCTGGTGGGAGGCGCGCAAGCAGTGGGGCACGCTGGTGTACGAAGTGCGGAGCCTGGGTCGGGCCTCGGCCACATTCGTCGGGCCGGATTCGCCGGAGCGGCGACGATTGCTGCACTTGGCGGTGGTGTTCGCCCATTTGTTGCGCGGTGCCCTGCGTGGGCAGGATGTCACCGCCGAGGCTGTGCCCTGGGCGGAGTCGCGAGCGTTGGCGGATTTTCAGCGTCACCGCAATCCGGCCGCGGCGGTGGTGCGGGCCATGGGGGCGGTGCTGTACGAACTGCGCCGGCGTGGCACGCTGGACCTCACCGGGGCTCGGGTGCTCGATGAGCGGCTGACGGCCGTCGCGGCGGTTCAGGCGGCCTGTGAGCGTATCTCCAATACGCCGCTGCCGTTTGCCTATGCGCTGCTGGTCCATCGCACGGCGTATTTGTATTGTTTTCTGCTGCCGTTCGGGCTGGTCAGCACGCTGGGGTGGCTGACACCGCTGTTCGCGGCGATCGTGGCCTACACCTTCTTTGGGCTGGATGCGCTGAGCGAGGAGTTGGAAGAGCCGTTCGGCACCGCGGCCAACGACCTGGCCTTGAACGCCTTGTGCCGAACGATCGAGATCGACGTCGCCGAAGCCTTGGGCGATACGCCGCCGCAGCCGTTGCTGCCGGTGGGGTTTGTACTTGATTAGCGGTCTGCCGCCCAACCCGACGGTTCAATGGCATATCGGGCAATCGCCCTGAGGGCAGGGCTCCTACAGTTGCCGGGTTCGGCGGTCAGATGGTGTCAGCCGGCTGCGTCCACTTTGCGCAGCAACTCGTCGATCTCACCGCGCCGCCCCTGGTCGGCGAGTTCGCGTCCGGGTCTCGGGGCTGCGGACCGGGCGCGGGCCAGGGCCGCTTTGGCTTCGTCATAGCGCCCCTCGCGGTAGAGGAAATCGGCCCAGAAGTAATTACTGTCGATACCGTCGGGGTTGATCGCCAGCGCCGCTTTGAGCAGGCGTTCCGCCTCCTCGGCGTCGCCGAAACTCACCGGCCAGCCCGGCACCTGGGCGTACAGTGCGCCAAGGCTGGCGTAGGCTGAGCCGTCCAGGGCGGTGGGGTCCACGGCCAGCGCCTGCTCCAGGCTGGCGCGGGCGAGCTTGACCCGCTTGAGTGCGCCCAGCCCGCCTTCGGCACCGGCCCATGTGCTCAGCACGATGCCCTCCCATATCAACGCGTCGGCAGACTGCGGATGGGCCGCGCTCAGCGCATGGGCATCCTCGGCCAGGGCTTCCAGGGCCTCGGCGCGAGCGTCTTCGGGCAGGGTGTAGCGAATGGTCGCCCAGCGCGCTTGAATGGCCTGGATGTCGGCGGCGATATCTGCGGGTGGCGCCGCAAGGGCGGCGGCGGCACATACGGTCAGGGCAAGTAGGGCGAGCAGACGTTTCATCGGGCGGTCTCCTCCCGCGCAGGCGCGCGGGCACAGGTGGCAATGGTCGGCAGTCGACGGCGCAGCGCACGGTCGACCACGGTGGGCAGCAGCGTGTTCAGGCGTACGAGAAGGCGTTCGGGCCAGCCGAGCTGGCGGTCCCGCGGGGGGAGGGCCAGGGCGGTGACCAGTTGGCGGGCCACCGTTTCGGGGCTGTCGGTGGCGGTGCCCAGGCGTTCGTTCATGCGCATGGCCGCCGCGTCGTTAAAGCCTGTGCGGGTGGCGCGGGGTGCGATGTACACCACCTCGATCGCGGTGTCGGCCAGCTCGCGGCGCAGCGCCTGGGCAAAACCGCGCAAGGCCGCTTTGGTGGCCCCATAGACGCTGTAGCCGGGGTGGCCGATGGCCCCGAGCGTCGAGCCGATGATGACGATACGGGCGACCGTCCGCGACCTCAGCAAGGGAAGCAGTTCGGCGGTCAGTTGCAACTGGGCGGTGAGGTTGATGTCGACCAGGCGTGCGATGGTGGCCGCATCGGTGTCCTCCAGCCAGCCGAAATGCCCCAGCCCGGCGGCGTTGACCACGGTGTCGACGCCCGCGACTCTGGCGGCGTTGCACACGGCGCGACGGCCGTCGTTGTCGGTGAGGTCGGCGACGATGGTGGTGACCTGCTCGGGGGCCGCGGCCGCCAGCGCCTCCAGCGCCGCTGTGTTGCGGCCCACGGCCACGATATGCCGCCCACCGGTGCCGAGCGCCCGCACCAGGGCCGAGCCGATGCCGCCGCTGGCGCCGGTGATCAGAACGGCCCCCTCAGGCGATGGCATGCTGGGCCTCGCTGCCGGCGGGCAGGCTACGGAACAGATCGCCGTACAAGCGGTAGACCACCTTGGCCACATGCACGACGGCCGCCTGATCGGCCGTGTCGTCCAGCTTGTCCATCAGGCCGCGGAACAGCGCCATGTGGCTGATGTCCAGGCTGCCGTGCGAGCTCAGATAGGTGAAGGCCTGCGGCGGCAAGTTCAGCGATTTCCGCAAGGATTCTGCCGCCCGCGTCGCCAGGGCGATGCTGGTGCCCTCGAGCACGTTCACCATGCCGAAAAACCCGACCGGATTGCCGCGGGCGATGGTGTCGTGAACATAGGCCACCATGAGTTCAGTCGGCTGGTTGGGGGTGCTGGCGGCCGCCGCGGCCGCATCGCCGCCGGCCGCGGCGATGTCGGCGAGAATCCATTGCTCGTGGCCGTACTCTTCCGCGATGTAATCCGCCACGGCCTTGCGCAGCCATTCCAGCCGCGCCGGCAGGCGCGCACCGCAGGCCATCAGCAGCGGCACGGTGTGGCGCACGTGGTGATACGCCTGGGTCAGAAAGGCCACGTACTGGTCTTTGTTGACCTGCCCCTGCATGGCGGCATCGATCAACGGTGCGGTCAGCAGGTAGTGCCGATCGGCCTGGGTGGCGGCCTGTAGCGTCTGAAAAAAACCCATGAACTAGTCCTCGGTAAGGGCGGTGTCGGAAAGGCTGTCGATCCAGCCGCGGTAGTGCGCAAGCAAGGCGTTGCGGCGTAGCCGCCCGTTGGCGGTCGTCAATGCGTCAGCCGCGGAGAACGGTGTGCGCGCGCGCTGCCATCGGCCGATGCGGGCATAGTCGGGCAGGGCGTCATTGGCCGCGGCGACCGCGGCGGCGAGCGCACCATCCGGCAGATCCGGGTCGGTGGGCACCAGCACGGCGGCATTGACCGGCATGGC
>CBFGWV010000294.1:0-6004 GCA_965652545.1 uncultured Candidatus Competibacteraceae bacterium
TGGTCATAATGACCGCCAATTGCAAAGATATATATGTATTGCTCGTCAAACTTATAGACTACTCGATCCTTCTGGCTAAGACGCCGTGACCAAAAGCCGGTCAGGTTCTGGCGAAGGGCCTCAGGCTTTCCTATTCCAGTGGCCGGATCATTACGAAGCATCTCTTTCAGGATTGCGCAGAGCGCCTTGTGCAGGCGTTTGTCGCGCGTTCTGAGTTCTTCATAGATTGCCCATGTATTCCCTTCAAACACCACGGATCTCATTGGTTTCCTCGTCCGTTGGTGTGTACCCGGAGCGCTCCGTATGTGTTCCGGTTGATTCGGAAATCTGCTTCATCAAACTGGAATTTTGGAGGACAAAAAGCGTTTCCTGCTCCCGTTCCCAATCTTCCGCGCTAATAATCACAAAATCTTTACCATTTCGGCGTGTTACCTTAATGGGAATATGTTGGTCAATGACTTGTTCCACAAAGCGTTTTAGGTTGTCTCGAAACTGGTTGACGCTGATGGTGTCCATTGCAGCATCCTCACTGATGTACGGTACTGCCGTACATGGTAGCCCATCAGCCCTGACGAGGCCATCAACACGGAGCCAGGTGGCATCGAGAAATGCATGCATCTCTTAAGCCATCTGCTAGGGTCAGATAAGGACCGGGTGCCGAAACGGGACGCCGCGACGCGCCGCAGCCCGTCACTTCGCCATCATGCCACCGGCAAAGGAACAGCGAACAGCAAGGTCCATGATCATGAACGAAATCAAGCATTCATCACTGGTAATTGCCTCCCCGTCGGCTATGGTGCGAGGCGTCTTCCTGGCCGCGTTCGCCCTGCCCGCGATGGCATTGCCGGTGAGCGAGCAGGGGGCATCGGGCACGACGGCGGCCGATGGCGATGCACCGGCGCTGACGCTGGTCTCCTGGGGCGGCACCTATCAGGACGCCCAGCGTATCGTGTTCTTCGAGCCGTTCTCGCGCCAGAGCGGCGTGTCGTACCGTGAAGACAGCTATCGGGGCTACATGGACGAGATTCGTGCCGCGTATGCCGCCGGCAAGCCCTGGGATGTGCTGGAGGTCGAGTTCGCCGAGCTGCAGCAAGGCTGCGACGAAGGGCTGTGGGTGCCGATCGACTGGGACCGCATCGCCTCGGCCGGCGATCTGATTCCGGCAGCCCGTCAGCCCTGCGGGGTGGGCTTCATTGTCTGGTCGATGGTGATGGTCTTCCGGCCCGACGCGCTACCCCGCGCACCGGTCTCCTGGGCGGACATGTGGAACGTCGAGGAACTCCCGGGCAAGCGCGGGTTTCGCAACAAGGCGCAATGGAGCCTGGAGATCGCGCTGATGGCCGACGGCGTGCCGGTGACCGAGGTTTATGACGTCCTGTCGACGCCGCAAGGCGTGGACCGGGCGTTCGCGAAGTTGGATGCGATCAAACCCCATATCGTCTGGTGGACGGAGGGCACCACGCCGGTGGAGCTGCTCACCAAGGACGAGGTGGTCATGATGAACGGCTACAACGGCACCACGCTCACCGCCCGGCAGCAGGGGGCGCCCATCGAAATCAACTGGAACGCCGTCATCTACACGGTCGATTTCTGGGTCATCCACGAGGGTGCGGCGCATAAGGACGCGGCCTACGATTTCATCAACTTCGCCATGCAGCCCAAGACGCTCGCCCGGTTCATGGAGTATTTCCCCTATGGTCCGGCAAACATCCAGGCGCTACCGCTGATCGACGAAGCGTTGCGGGCGGATCTGCCCACTGCCCCGCAGAACATCCGCAACGGACTGCCGTCGAACGCCACGTTTTGGAACCGCGAAGGCGCTGCGTTGGAAGCGCGCTTCGAGGCGTGGCGCGACGGCGGCTGACGCGTTCAGTCAGGTGTGCGGTTGCACAGCAGGAATTCGATCAACGCCTTCTGGGCATGTAGGCGATTCTCGGCCTGTTGCCAGACGACCGATTGCGGCCCGTCGATGACCTCGGCGGCGACTTCCTCGCCGCGATGGGCCGGCAGGCAGTGCAGGAAAATCGCATCGGGTGCCGCCACGCTCATCAGGCGCTCATCGACGATGAACCCTTTGAAGGCGTCCATGCGCCGCTGTTGTTCATCCTCTTGGCCCATGCTCGTCCAGACGTCGGTCGTGATCAGATCGGCGCCGCGTGCCGCCTCCAGTGGGTCGTGGACCACGCTCACGCAGTGGGCGAAGCGGGCGACCAGCGTGCTGTCGGGTTCGTAGCCGGCGGGCGCAGCCACCACCAGTTCGAAGCCCAGTTGGGCGGCGGCGTTGATGTAGCTGTTGCACATATTGTTGCCATCGCCGATCCATGCCGCGCGCCGGCCGGCAATATCACCGCGGGCCTCCAGATAGGTCTGCATGTCGGCCAGCAGCTGGCAGGGGTGGTTGAATTCGGTCAGGCCATTGATGACCGGTACACTGGAGTGCGCGGCGAAGCATTCGGCGATTTCATGTGCATGGGTTCGCAGCATGATGATGTCGACCATGCTGGAGAGTACTTTTGCGGTGTCTTCGATCGGCTCGCCGCGGCCCAATTGAGTGTCGCGGGGGGATAGGAAGATCGCATGGCCACCGAATTGCGCCATGCCGGCTTCGAAGGATACGCGGGTGCGTGTCGAGGCTTTCTCGAACACCATGCCGAGCACTTTATTGGGGAATACAGCGTGTGGCACGCCGTCTCGCTGCAGCTGTTTCAGTTCGATTGCGCGAGCCAGCAGCGCCTTCAGTTCCGCGGGGGAAAGATCCAGCAGCGACAAAAAATGGCGTACACCCATGGCGTTACCTTCATCGGCCAATCCGCATGGCGACGCATCGCCGGGTGCGGAAAAAGCGATCGATACTACCGCATTGCCGATGGAGTGCAAGAACGGCTTGGGTGTTCGCGTTCGCTCGGGTGTCGAACCACCCCCCGGCACGGTGCCCGGGGGGATTCGAAAGGCGCCGATTACTTGGCGTATTGCTTGGCGATGAAGTCCCAGTTGACGAGGTTCCAGAAGGCTTCCACGTACTTGGGACGGGCGTTGCGGTAGTCGATGTAGTAGGCGTGTTCCCAGACGTCGCAGGTCATCAGCGGCGTCTTGTCGCCGGTCAGCGGGGTGGCGGCGTTGCTGGTGCTGGCCAGTTCAACCGAGCCGTCGGCGTTTTTCACCAGCCAGGCCCAACCGGATCCGAACGTGGTGACCGCGCACTTGGAGAACTCGTCCTTGAATGCAGCGAAGGAGCCGAACTTGGCGTTGATGGCCTCGGCCAGCGCGCCGCTGGGCTCGCCACCGCCGTTGGGGCTGAGGCAATGCCAATAGAACGTGTGGTTCCAGACCTGTGCGGCGTTGTTGAACACACCGCCGGAGGACTTGCGGATGATGTCCTCGAGGGACAGGTTCTCGAACTCGGTGCCCGGGATCAGGTTGTTCAGGTTGGTGACATAGGTCTGATGATGCTTGCCGTAGTGATACTCCAGCGTCTCCTTGGAGATATGGGGCGCCAGTGCATCCATGGCATAGGGGAGGGGGGGCAACTCATGGACCATGATGTCCTCTCTTTCTGTGTCGGGTTGTGGTGAATGGGTGGATGATTCCGCCGCATGCGTGCCCATTGGGACAGCCTGCGGCGGCCAGGTTCCCGCGAACGCCGATGCGGGTCTCCCGGTCTGAGGGTGGACGTAGTCTAGACGCGCCTTTGGCGCCCGTGCAATCTGCTATCCTGGCCCGCCTCGATGGGTGCGGGTCGTCGCGACGACGAGGTCGATGTGTGTGGAATTTGCGGTGAACTGAGGCTGGATGGGGCAGAGCCGGATCTCGGCCTGCTCTCGCGGATGCTGGGAAAGCTGGCCCGGCGGGGGCCGGATCACGAGGCGTGCTTTTCAGATGGCCCCATCGTGTTCGGGCACCGGCGCCTGTCCATCATCGATCTCACCGACCGGTCGAACCAGCCCATGGTGGACCGCGACCTGGGGCTCACGCTGGTCTTCAACGGCGCCATCTACAATTACCGCGACTTGCGTAAGGAGCTGATCCGCCGCGGTCATCGCTTCTTCTCGGACGGTGACACCGAGGTCATCCTCAAGGCCTATGCGGAGTGGGGTGAGCGCTGTGTTGAGCGCCTCATCGGCATGTTTGCCTTCGCGGTGTGGGATATCCGTCGTCGCGTGCTGTTTCTGGCGCGTGACCGCTTAGGGATCAAGCCGCTGTACTACACCCGCTGCGGGGGCGACTGCATCCGCTTCGCCTCCAACGTGCAGGCTTTGCTCGAAGGCGATGTGAACACCGAGATCGACCCGGTCGGGCTGCATAATCAGCTGACGCTGCACGCGGTCATACCGGCGCCGCGAACCATCCTCAAGGGCGTGCGCAAGCTGGCGCCCGGGCATACGCTGACCATCGATGCCAAAGGCGGTGAGCGTGTGCGACGCTACTGGCACCTCACCGCCAAACGGCCCGCCGAGACGCTCAGCGAGGCCGACTGGACCGAGCGGGTGCACGAGGCCTTGCGCCTGGCAGTGCGCCGTCGCCGCGATATCGCGGATGTGCCGGTGGGGGTGTTGCTCTCCGGCGGCCTGGATTCCAGCCTTCTGGTGGCCTTGCTGGCCGAGGAAGGCGGTATCGACAACCTGCTGACGTTTTCGGTGGGTTTCGAGGACCAGCCGGAGGAAAAAGGCAGCGAGTTCGAATACTCCGACCTGGTCGTCGAGCGGTACCCGACGCGCCATCACAAATACCTGATTCCCAATGACCAGGTCATCGAGCGGCTGCCTGAGGCGGTGCGCTGCATGTCCGAGCCCATGGTCGGGCAGGATGCCGTGGCGTTCTTCCTGCTGTCCGAGCGGGTCTCGCGCGAGGTCAAGGTGGTCCAGAGCGGTCAGGGCGCCGATGAGGTTTTCGGGGGGTATTTCTGGTATCCACGGATGGCGGCGGAAAGCGGCAGCGACCTGGATCGCTTCCGCAAGCATTACTTCGACCGCGACCATGCGGAGTTTCTGGACGCGGTGAATCCGGCCTATCACGGCGCCGACCATACCGCCGAGTTGATCGCCGCGCTGTTGGATGAACCGGGTGCGGAGGAGTATCTGGACAAAGTCTTGCGCATGGATGCCTCGACATTGATCGTCGACGACCCGGTCAAGCGGGTCGACAATATGACAATGGCCTTCGGGCTTGAGGCACGGGTGCCGTTTCTGGATCACGAGCTGGTCGAACTGGCCATGCAGTTGCCGCCGCAGCTCAAGCTGGGCAGCGATGGCAAGCACGTGCTGAAGACGATCGCTCGCAAGTTGTTGCCGGCCGAGGTGATCGACCGGCCCAAGGGGTATTTCCCGGTTCCGGCCTTGAAGTTCGTGCGAGGTGATTTCCTGAATTTCATGCGCGACACGTTGACCTCGCGTGCCTGCCGCGAGCGGGCAATTTTCCAGCCGGCGTATCTCGATAAGCTACTGGCCGAACCGGAGGCCCACATGACGCGGCTCAACGGCAGCAAGCTGTGGCACGCCGCGCTGCTGGAGCTGTGGATGCAGGAGAACGTAGATGCCTCGCCCGCGGTCAATGCTTGACCGGGACGGGGTAGGGCAGGCACCGTGCGCCTTATTCCCCAGTTGAACACTCGGACATTGAGAGGTCGAACCCATGGACGTGCTTGAACGTATCCGCCAGCAGGTGGAGTCCAACCCTGTCGTCATCTATATGAAAGGCACGCCGCAGTTTCCGATGTGCGGCTTTTCCAGCCGTGCGGCCAACGCCATGGCCTCCACGGGCGTGCCGTTCGCCTATGTGAATGTGCTTGAGGACCCTGAAATCTTCGAGAACCTGCCGCGTTTCGCGGACTGGCCGACCTTCCCGCAGGTCTACGTGGGTGGCGAACTGGTCGGGGGTTGCGATATCACCCTGGAGTTGTACGAATCCGGTGAGCTCAAGACCATGATGGAAGGGGCCGCGTCGGCCAAGTCGGCCGAGTAATGGAGCTCCCCTCCCCCCTCGCGGGGGAGGGGCCGGGGGAGAGGGG
>CBFGWV010000295.1:0-5980 GCA_965652545.1 uncultured Candidatus Competibacteraceae bacterium
GCGCTGGTGGCGGTCAACGTACCGGGGGTGTGAGATGGCACGGTTCGACGAGATCGCAGCGTTCGAAGCAAAGCGGTCGGCGCTGATCGGGCTGGCATATCGGATTCTCGGCTCGCGCGCCGATGCCGAGGACGCGGTGCAGGATACCTTCCTCAAATGGCGCGAGGCCGACCACGCCCTGATCGAGAACCCGGGCGCCTGGTTGACCACCGCGTGCACCCGGCGCTGCCTGGACCTGCTTCGCGCTGCTCATCGTACCCGTGTGCACTACGTCGGCGCTTGGCTTCCCGAGCCCATTCACACGCCGGTCGAGGACGAGAGCGACCGCGCCGCCGCGGTCGCCTCCACATTGACCACGGCATTCCTGCTCATGCTCGAACGGCTCACGCCCAAGGAGCGGGCTGCCTATCTGCTCTATGAAATCTTCGAGATGCCGTACCCAGAGATCGCCGCGACGCTCGAGTTGCAGGAGCCCGCCTGCCGCAAGCTGGTCTCGCGCGCCAAGGCACATATCGATCGCGCCAAGGTGCGCCACGTCACACCGCTGAGCCGCCAGGACGAGTTGCTGGCGGCCTTCGAAACGGCGGTCGCCACCGGCGTGACCGCCCCGCTGGCGGCGCTACTGTCCACGGACATTCGCTTGGCCGCAGACGGCGGTGGCAAGGTGCCCGCGGCACTCGATCCGATACTGGGCCGCGAGGCCGTGCTGGGCTTCGTCGCCGAGACGCTGCGCGGCTACTGGGCGGATTACCGCCGCATCGAAACCGACATCAACGGCGGCCGCGGCCTGGTCCTGGTAAAGGACGCGGCCATCGTCGGTGTCGTGAGCTTCGCCTTCGACGAGGCTGGCCAAGTCACCGACATCTTCATCGTCCGCAACCCCGAGAAGCTGGCGGGGCTGGGCCACGTCATTCATTGACGCGCGATCGTCCATCCACAGCATTCACGCCATCGCCATGAGGAGAACACCCCATGAACACTGGCATTCGCATCAATACC
Source organism: uncultured Candidatus Competibacteraceae bacterium (assembly GCA_965652545.1). Taxonomy (GTDB): domain Bacteria; phylum Pseudomonadota; class Gammaproteobacteria; order Competibacterales; family Competibacteraceae; genus CBFGWV01. Next base: position 1,000 of record CBFGWV010000295.1, read on the forward strand.
CCGATGCTTACGCTGATCAACCCCGCCGGGCTGTATGACCCATCGGCCAACGGCTATTCGCACGTGGCCGACGTCGCCGCCGGCGCCCGGCTGGTCTTCATTGCCGGACAAGGCGGCGAGGACGAACGCGGCGAGCTGGCGGAGGACTTCCGCCTGCAAGTGCGCCAAGCCCTGGCCAATCTCAAGACCGCGCTCACCGCCGCCGGCGCCACGACCGTCGACGTGGCCAAGCTCACCGTGCTCATCGTCGACCACAGCGAATCGCGCCTGCACGCGTTCGGCGAGGAACTCGGGGTGGCCTTCGGCAGTGGCGCCAAACCCACTTGCACGCTGATCCCGGTACCGCGACTGGCGCTCGATGGCATGCTGTTCGAAGTGGAGGCCATCGCCGTGTTGCCCGACTGACGTCCGTCTCAAAACTGGAAGAGGCAACAAGCCGTGCTGGCCGCGCCATCAAGGCAGCATAGCTCGGCTTTGATTGGGCCATCTGAACGTTGCGGTTTCTCCTCACCGCCGACATCGGATGGTTCGGCATTCAGTATGCGGGACGCCGCAGCGCATTCTGCAGCCCTGCCTACCAGGAGCCGCAGCCCCATGAACAAGCCGTGGTGGGTAATGGCTGATTTGGCGAAACCGGAGCAGGTCGGCCCGTGGTGCAGGACATGGTGCGCGCAGATGAAACCCTTGCGCGGTGAGAGATGCCGTTGGTACACATCGATCAATCGGATGGCCGCGGCACTCAGCATACTGTCCCCCGACAAAGCTATTCCCCTACGGCAGTCTTGGTGACGCGGAGGGCGTGTGCAAGTCTGCAATCGATCATCCGGGGAGGATATCTTGGGGATCGACTGAGAGTATCAGGGGGCGATGACGGCCTCCCGGGGAGGCAAGTTGTGTTTGCAATGGGTTCCATTTATGTCGAGTAAGACGCTCCGATGTGTAGGGCTTGTCGTCATCCTGTGCGTCTGGCCGACCTGGTTGTGGGCCTTGGAGCTCAACGATGCGTTCTTTGACGAACTGACGGTGCAGCAGTCAACGGTGGACAAGCAGCTCATCGCCCGTGCGCGACTGGGCGATCGTCAAGCTGCGCTGGACCTGAGCAAGGCGATGCGGCTTATTGGGAACGAGCCGGCGATGTATCAGAGCGAAGCTTTGCTGCTGTATGCCGCAGAGGTGTTGCCGGCTGCGCGATTGAGGCTGGGTTGGATGTATCTCCAGGGCTTTGGGCTGATGATGGAGTCGCCGCCGCGCCCAATCTTGAAAAGCCCCAAGGAGGCAGTACGGTGGTTCGAGGCGTATCTTGCTGAGCCCGATCCCGCAATCAACCCCATGCAGGCGGTGGTTGGGCTCGGTGATGCCTACATGGAGGCCGAGGCGTACGATGAGGCGCGTGCGTTTTTGGAGCAGTACATTTGGGCGATCGTGGACGACCCCACGGGTTCGATAGCGTTCAACCTCGGTGTCTTGTACCGCGACGGATTGGGCGGGCCACAGAACCTGGAAGCGGCCTACAAGGCGTTTTCCGTGGCTGCCGATCAAGGGTTGAACATCGCGGTGATGGAGCGCAACGATCTGGCGATCGAACTGGGCAAATGATCGTGCGGCACCGCGCTTGTTGTTCTCTGGGAATGCTTCAGCGGTACTCACAGCTGGCCTAAAGCGAAACGGTGGCGAGGGAACTGTCGCCTTCGCCGCTCACCGACGCCTGCGAAATGGCCGAGCTTGCGCTCGGCTACCGGTTACAAACCGGTGATCCCGGAGGCGATCTATTCGAAGAAGCCCTTGGGCGTCTCGCCCTTGAGGAACGGGTCGATGAAGCCCATGAGCAGGTCGACCTGGGTGATGACGGCGGTGTGCGAGGTCGCCGGCATGATGGCCAGGCGCGAGGCGGGCAGCGGCTCACCCATATCGCCCATGACGCCGCCGCCGAGCAGGCGGAACATGGCCACGGTGTGCTCCAGGGTGGCCACATCGGCGTCGCCGCTGATGATCAGCACCGGGGTTTGGAGTGCCTTGACGTCCCCCTCCCAGGCCATCGGCTCGTGCTCCAGGGCGATCAGCTTCTCGACGAGTGCGGGGAAGCCGTCGGGATCGGCCGCAAGCTCGCGGTATTCTTCGGCGAAGGGCATCTCGACGAACATTTCCACGGTCATCTGCGGGATAAACTCTTTGAACGCCGGCTGCCAGCCTTCGGCGTCGTAGGCGACCGAGGCGGCGACGAGCTTGTTCACCTTCTCCGGATGGCGGATGGCGACCTGCAGCCCGGCGGCGGCGCCCATGGAATAACCGAACACATCGGCTTTCTCCAGGCCCACCGCGTCCATGAAGGCGGCGACGTCGTCGGCCAGGTTGGGGTAGGTAATGGGCCGGTCGATGTCGGTGGTGCGTCCGTGGCCCTGGAACTCCAGCGCATAAACGGTGTGCGACTCGGCAAGCCGGGGGATGATCTCGCCCATCGACGGGATGTTCATGTACGCGCCGTGCAGCACGACCAGCGGGTCACCCTGGCCGGAGACTTCGTAGTACATCTGCATGCCGTTGACCTCGACCCGGTCACCCACCGGTTGGGTCTCGGCAAGGGCGGGCATGGCGAACAGCAGGGCAGCGGCAATCAAGGTGCTGCGAATCATGGGGGCTCTCCTCGTTATCGAATGCGTTTTTCACTAGGTGCTGTCGATAAGACGAGGAGCCCTCCAATCGATCCGACACGGCTGGCGAAAAATATTGCCGCGCGGGGACGGTGCCGCCACTGATCGCTACGGCACCTCAGTACTGCACCCGTCACGATGATCCGGTAGGGGCCGTCTTCGCGAACAGCCTCAGGCGCTTTTGAGCACCTTGGGCAGTCCGGCACGGGCCAGCGCCCCGTGTACCGGTTCGTCGGGCATTGATCGCCGCAGCACGGCGCGGGCGGCGCTCAAGGCCTCCACGTCGATGCCGGTGTCGTAGCCCATCGTCTGGCAGAGAAAGGCCATGTCTTCGAACACGGCGTTGCCGGTGGCGCCGGGGGCGAACGGACAGCCGCCCAGCCCGGCCAGCGACCCGTCCAGGATCCGCACGCCGGCATCGAGGGCTGCGGCGCAGTTGGCGATGGCGAGCCCCCGGGTATCGTGGAAATGCATGGCGATCGGCACGGTGCCGGCGATGCGCTGGGCCTCGCGGGCGAGGCGGGTGACCTGCGCCGGACCGGCGAAGCCCACCGTGTCGGCCAGGGCGACGACATCGGCGCCGGCCTTCAGGGCGGACTCGACCAGGCTCAGCACCTCGCGCGGATCGACGGCGCCCTCGATCGAGCAGCCAAAGGCCATGGAGATGGCGACGGTGAACACTGGACGCCCGGCATGGCCCTCACGCCGTTGGGCGTCGACGCGTGCAGCCATGGCCATCGCCTCGGCGCGCGAGCGCCGCGTGTTGGCCTGGCTGTGGCCTTCGGTGGCCGAGGCCACGAACATGATTTCGTCGACGCCGGTTTGCAGCGCGTCGGCCACGCCGCGCTCGTTCAGCGTCAGGGCGGAGGAAAACGCGCCGTCCAGCGTGCCCGCGGCGGCGATCATCTCGGCCACGTCTGCAAACTGGGGGAAGCGTGCCGCCGGCAGGAACGAACCGACTTCGAAGTGACGCACGCCGGCGGCATGCTCGTGCCGCATCCATTCGATCTTCGCCGCGGTGGACGGGAACTGCTTGACCAGTTGCAGCCCATCGCGAAGACCGACCTCGCGCAGGGTGATCCTTGAAGGTGGGTACATACGCTCGACGGTCGTCATTCGTTGGTCTCCTGTGCCCCGGCGACACGGGCGATGTCGGCGCTGGACAGCCCGAGGGGCGAGAGGATGGCTGCATTGTCCTGGCCGACCTCGGGGACGTCGCCGCCGCCGGTGAGCATCGCCCCGTCGACCTCGAAGGGCAGGGCCGGTGCGCGGAAGGTGGTGTGCTCATAGGCCGAAACGGCCATGCCGCCGGGTCGCATGACGTGCGGATCCTGGTACATGTCGCTGGGTTTGGCGATGGGGGCGAAGGGCAGGCCGGCGGCTTCGAACGCCGGGGCGAGCGTCTCGGCCGTGCGCTCGGCGATCTTTGCGGCAACCAGCGGGATGGTCCACTCGCGGGCGTTGATCTGGTCCATGCGCGTCTGCAGCCGCGGGTCGTCGAGCAATGCATCCAGGCCGAGCAGCTTGCAGATCGTCGCCCATTGCCCTTCGGTGACGGCACCGACGAAGATCTGCTGACCGTTCACGTCGGTGAAGATGTCGTACACCGGCCAGGAGAACTCGCGTTCGGGCATCGGGGGCGGGTTCCGGCCCTCCAGCTCGAACTGCACCATGTGCTGGGCCACCAGCAGCAGACAGTTCTCGAACAGCCCGACACGGATCTCGCGGCCTTTGCCGGTGCTCTTGCGCTCCATCAGGGCGGCGACGGCCGAGAAGGCCGCAAACAGCCCGCCCATGATGTCGTTGGCAGAGGAACCCACGCGCAGCGGACGGCCTGTCGGACCGGTCATATAGGCCAGACCGGTCATCATCTGGACCACCTCGTCCAGCGCCGTGCGGTTTTGGTACGGGCCGGAGAGAAACCCCTTGCAGCAGGCCAGGATCAGGCGGGGAAACTTGCGCCGCAAGGTGTCGCTGTCCACCCCGGCCTGGATCAGAGCCGAGTCGCGGAAGTTTTCGACGAACACGTCCGCGGTGGCCAGCAAGGCTTCGAGGGTCTTGCGACCCTCGTCGGTTTTCACATCGATGGTCACCGACTTCTTGCCGCGATTGAACAGCGGAAACATCGGCCGGCCCATCCCGGTAAGGCGGCGCGTCTTGTCGCCTTGCGGCGGTTCGACCTTGATCACCTCGGCGCCGAGATAGCCGAGAAACATGCCGCAGGATGGCCCCATGATCATGTGGCTCATCTCCACGACGCGGATCCCGTCCAGGGGTTTGAAAGGCTCCGGCATAGTGCGTCCTCCCGATAATGAGGAGGGTTGTAGCACACC
>CBFGWV010000296.1:0-5904 GCA_965652545.1 uncultured Candidatus Competibacteraceae bacterium
CGGGAGTCGTGCCGAACCGCAGGCGCGCGATTGGCTCATCCCTATAGCGTACTAGGCAGGCCGCCGCTCCAGCGCCAGCCGCACGGCCAGCCCGCCCAGGACGGTGGCCATGACCCAGCGCTGCACCTTCAGCCAAGTGGGCCGCGTGCCGAACCAGCCGGCGATAAACCCTGCCGTGAGGACGATCAGCGTGTTGACCGCCAGGCTGACGAGGATCTGCACCGTGCCCAGGGACAGGCTTTGCAGCAGCACGTACCCGCGTGTCGGGTCGACGAACTGCGGCAGCAGCGACAGGTACAACACGGCGATTTTGGGGTTGAGCAGGTTGGTGAGAAAGCCCATCAAGAAGAGCTTGCGTGGCCCATCGACGGTCAGGTCCGTGCGCGCTTCCAGCACCGATTTCGACCCCGGACGCACGGTGTTCCAGGCCAGGTACAGCAGGTACGCCGCCCCGGCCCAGCGGATGGCGTCATACGCGAACGGCACGGCCAGCAGCAAGGCCGTCAAGCCAAGGGCGGCAGCCAGCATGTAGAACACGAAGCCCAGGATCACCCCCATGAGCGAGATCATCCCGGCGGCCCGGCCCTGGGTGATGGAGCGGCTGATCAGGTAGACCATGTTCGGCCCCGGGGTGAGCACCATCCCCAAGGCAATGAGGGCGAAAGCGGCCAGTGCGGCGGGTGTAGTCATGGGCGGATCCTTGGGCGGCGGAATACCGGCCAGTCTGTCCACGGTTGCCAAGCGCGGCCAAGGGCCAATTGGCCGTTCGACAGCCGGTCCATCGTGCCGGCACCCCCAAGGATGAGACATCTGGGCTTGATGGGGGTGATCAGGTCGATAGCATGTCTGTCATATGCGATTCGAATCGACCAGGTGTGCGTCATGAGTACAGTTACCATCTCTCCGGATTTCCAAGTGGTCATCCCACCGGAGATCCGCGAAGCACTCCATCTCAGCCCTGGACAGAAGGTGCAGGTCGTGGCTTACGAGAACCGTATCGAATTGATTCCGGTTCAGCCGATGCGCCGGATGAGAGGGTTCCTGCGCGGGATCGATACCAGTTTGCCGTGAGGCGACCAGGGTTGTTCCCGCGTGGCCGGATGGTTGAAGATCGGCCTCTCACCACGAGGAGGCCATTCATGGACGCCGTACCCCGAGGGCGCTTCACCCGCAAGGAATACGCCGACCGCATCGCGCGCGTGAAACGCGTGATGGAAGGCGCCGGCCTGGACGTCCTGCTGTGTCCGGACCCGGCTAATATCTGTTATCTCACCGGTTACGACGGCTGGTCGTTCTATGTGCCCCAGCTTGCGGTGGTGGCGCTGGAGGACGAGCTGCCGCTGTGGATCGGCCGGCCCATGGACGTGAACACGGCGCGGATGACCGCCTACCTGCCCGATGATCGCCTGCTGTCCTACCCGGAAGACGTGGTGCAGGTGGACGACGACCACCCCATGCGCGCCATGGGTGAGCTGCTGGCCGCGCGCGGCTGGGGCAAGCGTCGCATCGGTATGGATTTCGATGCCTATCACATCACCCCGCGTGGGCTGGCCGCTTTGAAACAGGGCTTGCCCGGCACCCGCATCATTGACGCCGGGCGCTTGGTCAATTGGGTGCGCAGCACCAAGACGGATGCGGAAATCGCCGTCATGCGCGAGGCCGCCACGCTGGCGGATGCGGCCATGGCCGCGGCCATCGAGGGCATTGCCCCGGGTGTGCGCCAATGCGACCTGGCCGGCGAGATCGCGGCCGCGCAATACCGCGGTACGCCGCAACTGGCCGGCGACTACCCGGCCATCGTGGCCCTGATGCCCACCGGCAAAGGCACTTCGGCACCGCACCTGACCGCCGGGGACGATGTGTTCGGCGCCAACTCGGGCACGGTGTTCGAGCTTGCCGGCACGCGCTGGCGCTACAACTGCCCGATGACCCGCACCGTGCACCTGGGGCCACCGCCGCAGGCACTGCTCGACACCGTCGCCATCGCCAAGGACGGGATGGCCGCCGTGGTCGAGGCCATGCGCAGCGGCGCCACCGCCGGCAAGGTCGAGTCCGCTTGGCGGGCCACCGTCGAGCCGCTGGGCCTGAGCAAACCCTCGCGTATCGGCTACGCGGTCGGGTTGGGTTATCCGCCCGACTGGGGCGAGCACACCGTGTCGATCCGCCGCGATGAGCCCACGGTGCTCATCACCAACCAGACCGTGCACATCATGCTCGGCATCTGGAAGGCCGATTGGGGCGTGTCGATCAGCGACACGGTACGGGTAACCCCCGCGGGTGGTGAGCCGTTGACGACCACGCCGCTGGATGTGGTCGTCAAGTAGCTCAGCCGGTCGAGAACGGCACCGACGGCACGCGCATGCTGCCGCCGAGCAGTCGGTGGATGGCCGCCAGATGGGCCTTGGCGATCACCGGCATTTCGGTACGCCATTGCGCCGCCGTCTTGTCGGCCGCCGCCGCGGGCACCGGTAGCGGCGGCTGCCCGTTGCGCATGCTCAGCAACTGAAGCTGGGCGGCGCGCTCCAGGTAGTACAAATCATCGAACGCCTCGGCGATGCTGCGCCCGACCACCACCGGGCCATGATGCGCCAGCATCAGCACATCGGCATCGCCCAGCAAGGTGGCCAGGCGGCTGCCCTCGCCGTCGTCCAGCGCCAGCCCGCCGTACTCGGGTTCGAACTTGATCCGCCCGCGAAAACGCAGGGCGTTCTGGCTGCTCATGGTCAGCTCACCATCGGCCATACAGCACAGTGCCGTCGCATGTGGGGTGTGCACGTGGAGCAGGGCGCGTGCCCGCGGCGCGGCGGCGTGCATGCGGGCATGGATGAAAAAGGCGGTGGCCTCGACCAGCGGTGTGCCGTCCTCACGGCAGGGCGGCCGCTCGTCGCTGGTATGGCAGACCACGAGATCCTCGGGGCGAATTTCGGCCCAATGCAGGCCCCAGGGGTTGATCAGCATCGCTTGGCCGGGTTGCTCGTCGCCCGCCTCGCGGCGGATCAATGCGGAGTAGTGGTTGCAGATACCCTCGTGCAGCCCTAGGTGAGCGGACCAGTTGAGGATGGCTGCCAAGTCGCGCCGGGCATCGGCTTCCGAGGGCAGGGGAGCGGTGTTCGATTGTTCAGTCATATTGTGTTTCCTGATTCTTAAGAATTGACAATCAAGAAACGAAAGCCTAGCGTGCAAACATCAAGACAGCAAGCGCGGTGCGACACGCCGATGAACAACGCAGACCTCGCCTTCTCCAAAGCCCCCCTGGATCAAAAAGCCGCCGACGCGCTGCGCCGGTACATCCTCGGGGGGCAGATGCCCCAGGGCGAGCGCCTGACCGAGCAGGGGCTTGCGCGGCGCTTCGACCTCTCGCCCGGCACTGTCCGCTCGGCCCTCGGCCGCCTGGTGGCCGAGGGGCTGGTCAGTCGTCGGCCGTACGCGGGTTGGGAGGTCGTGCGCCTGAGCACCGACGACCTCGTCGAACTGACCATCCTGCGCGAGGCGCTGGAGGGCACCGCCGCGCTGTACGCCGCGCAAGCGGCTGCCGGTGGCGCCGATACCCGCCCCCTTCACGAGGCTGAGGCGCGGCTGGAGGCTGCCTGCGCCGCCGGTGACACAACGGCCGTGGCCGATGCTGACCTCGACGTCCATCGGTGCATCGTCGAGCTCACCGGCAACCGCCGGCTGATCGAGCACTACCGCCTGATTGCCCAGCAGACGCGCCTGGCCATCGTCGCCTCCAACGAGGAGTTGGCCGACCTCGAGGCCATTGCTGCCGAGCACCGCGTGCTGGTCGCAGCCGTCGTCGCCGGCGAGGCGGCGTTGGCCGAGCGTCTGGCACGCGAACACACCCGCGATGCGGCGGCCCTGCTGCTGCAAGCCAACCCCAATGAGGAGAACGCATGAAACTACGTGGAACCGCACCGAAGGTGATCACCTTCGACTGCTACGGCACGCTTATCCAATGGGACGAGGGCCTGGTCGCGGCGATCGAGTCGCTGCTTCGTCGCCATGACCGGTCGGATCTCGCGGCCGGTGAGTTCATGGCCGCCTATGGCGACATCGAGCATCGCATCGAGCAGACGCCGCCTTACCGGCGCTTTCGCGAGATCGCGGCATTGGCGTTTCCCGAGGCGCTGGCACGCTTTGACATCCGCTGCCAGGCCGAGGACATCGCCGCGGTGGTCGAGGCCATCCCGACCTTCGGGCCGTTTCCAGAAGTCCCCGGCGTGCTCGAGCGGCTGGGCAAGCTGGCGCGTCTGGCCATCATTTCCAATATCGACGACGACCTCATCGCCGGCAATGTCGAGCGTATCGGCGTGCCGCTGGACGCGGTCATCACCGCCGAACAGGCCAAGGCCTACAAGCCCAGCCGGGCGATCTTCGAGCATGCGTACCGGCAGTTGGGCGTCGACCCGGCCGACACGGTGCACGTGTGCGCCAGCCCGATCCTCGATTTGACCGCCTGCCGCGAGCTGGGCCTGCGCTGTGTGTGGATCAACCGCATACCGGGCCAGCGGGCGCCGGCGGGGTTCGAGCCCGACGCGGTGCTGCCCGATCTGTCCGGCGTGCCCGACCTGCTGGGCGCCTAATTTCACTGGGGCTGGCGCCAGCGGTGGCATTGATGTTCAGCGGCATCGCGCTCACGACGCGGGCGACGGTTCCGGCGGCGGGCTCAGCACGCGACGCATCGCCGGCAGGCACACCAGCAGCAGCGTGCCTAGCGCGCTGAGTGCGCCGAGCGTAAACGTCGCCGCCGGACCGTAGGCCAGCCACAGCCAGCCGGCCAGCGCGCCGCAGGCGAGCTGGCCCAGGCCGGTGACGAAGTGGAACACACCGAACGCCGTCGCACGCAAGGCCGGCGGCGCCAGGTGGGCGACGGCAGCGGCCAGCACCCCCTGGGACAAACCCATGTGCAGGCCCCACAGCGCCACACCGGGCCAGAAGCCGCCGGGCAGCCAGGCCAGGCTGAGCTCGGCAGCGCACAGCGCCACCAGCGCCAGCGTCCATAGACGCAGCCGGCCGAAGCGCGCACTCAGCACCCCGGCCGGGTAGGCGCTGGCGGCGTACACCACGCTCATCACGACCATCACCAGGGGGATCCAGGCCAGCCCCAGCCCCTCGTCCTGGGCTTTGAGCACGAGAAAGGCCTCGGACAAGCGTGCCAGGGTGAACAAGGCCATCAGCCCGACCACCGCCCAGAAGCCGACGGGAAGCTCGCCCAGGGCGCTGAGCTTCAACGGTGGCCGCGCCGTGCGCGGCACCGCGGCTGGCGGTTCGTCCAGGCCAACGGCGAGCAAGACCACGGCGATCACCGCCGGCACCGCGGCGACCCAGAGCACCGCGCGCAGGTCGTTGGCCCACAACAGCAGGAAGACCAACGCCAGCAGCGGCCCGATCACCGCGCCCAGGGTGTCCATGGCCTGGCGCAGACCGTAGGCGGCATCGCGCAGCTCGTGCGGTGTCACATCGGCGACCAGGGCATCGCGCGGGGCACCGCGGATGCCCTTGCCCACCCGGTCGATGAAACGGGCGGTGACGATGGCCGTGGCCCCGTCGGCCAGCGGGAACACCGGCTTGGTCAGCGCGGCCAGCGCATAGCCCAGCACGGTCAGCGGCTTGCGCCGGGCAAAGTGATCGGACAGATAGCCCGAGACGATCTTCACCATCGATGCGGTGGCCTGGGCAATACCCTCGATGACCCCGACGGCGAACACCGACAACCCCAGAACGGCGGTCAGGTACACCGGCAGCACCGCGTGCACCAGCTCCGAGGACATGTCCATGAACAGGCTGACCAGCCCCAGCACCCAGACAGCGCGGGGGATACGACGGGCGGTGGCTAGCATGCGGCAGGCGCTTTCCATGCAGATTGAGCCCGGGCATGGTAGCCGCTGATTGCTCGTCCATGCAGCA
>CBFGWV010000297.1:0-5885 GCA_965652545.1 uncultured Candidatus Competibacteraceae bacterium
GTGTCGCTAGGGCGGGAGCGGGCGATGCGGAAGCCTACGGTGTCCAGCCGGTAGTCGGGCCGGTTGCGGAAGCGTGCTGCGGCGCGGGCGCTGCGGGCGTCGGAGTCCCAGGCACCGCCGCGCAGGGCGCGCCAGCCGCGGGTGCCAGGCTCGGCGCAGGTGCTGTAGTCGCCTTTGAAGGATTCGTCCCAGTTGGAGCAGGTCCATTCCCACACATTGCCGAGCATGTCGGCGAGGTTCCACGGGTGGCCGCCGTAGGCGTCGACGGGGGCGGTGAACCACTGGCCGTCTTCGCAGCGGTGGTTGGCGGCCCAGCGCGGGCCGGGGGCGTCGATGGTACGGTCGGCCACGTTGGCGTGATTGCAGGCTTCTGCTGCGTCATCGCCCCAGAAGCGGCTGGTGAGGGTGCCGCCGCGGGCGGCGTATTCCCACTCCGCTTCAGTGGGCAGGCGAAAGCCGCCGCCGGTCTGTTGGTTCAGCCAGTCGACGTAGGCCATGGCGTCGTTCCAACTGACGCAGACCACGGGTCGGTCGTCGCTTTGCTGAAAGCCGGGCTCGCGCCAGTTGCGTTTGCTGCGCCAGGTCCAGGTGCCGCCTTCGGCGCTGTTGCCCCAGCTCCAGCAGCCGTTGGTCTTGCGCTCGCCTTCGGTCTGGTAGCCGGTGATGGCCGCGAAGCGTGTGAATTCAGCGACGGTGACTTCGTGCCTGCCGATGAAAAACGGCTCGACCGTGACCTCGTGCTGCTTCTCGTCCCGCCAGCGGCCTTGCTCGTCTGCGGGGCTGCCCATCAGGTATGTCCCTCCGGGAAGATAGACGAGGGTCGCGGCGATGCGTCCGTCGAGCAGTTCGACATCGACGGTGCTGTAGGGCTCCAGTGCTGGCGGGGCTTCGGGTGGCGCATCGCTGGGCGTGGCCATTGTCAGGGTCAGCGGTTCGGCGTCACCGGCGGCAGGTGGTGATGCCGTGCTGGCGTGCGCCACGGTGGGGTCGGCCTCGGTGGCTGCGGGCAGCGGGGCCGGGGCATTTTCGGCCGCTAAGGGCTCGGTGATCGGCTCAGGCTGCGGCGGGGTGCCGTCGGGCACGGCGGCGATGTGGGTCGGCCCGGGTTGGGGCGTCGGCTCAGGGCCAGGCGCCTGCACGCTTGCCGTCGTGGGGTCGGTTTGGGGGTGCTCCATCCACCATGCCGTTGCCGGCAAGGCCAGCAGTGCAAGGCCCATGACCATCCATTGAATGGACGACGGGGTTCGTCGGTGGGCGATGGGTGCCGGGGCGGGCTCGGGCGGCGGCTGTGTGTCGATCACCGGAGCGGCTGGCGGTGCGTCCAGGTTCTGGACGCTGCGGGCAAGATCGGTCAGGACGCTGCGGGCGGATGGATAACGCATGGCCGGATCGAGCGCCAGCATGCGCGCGATGATCGGTTGGAACCGCGCCGCGTGCGCGGGTAGGGGCGCAATCGCGCCGGTGGTGTCCTGCGCCTGGCGTCTGTCGGGCGGGCTATCCGGAAACGGCCTGCGGCCGGTGAGCATCTCGTGGAAGAGCACACCGAGTGCATAGATATCGCCGCGAACATCAGCCAGCTCGACGCTGTCGATTTGCTCGGGCGCGGTATAGGGCGAGGCCGTCCGCTGCTCGCCGAACAGGTCCATCATCAGGTCGGCGGTGCCGAAGTCCGTGATGACGGCGATATCGTCGCTGTCGAACAGGATGTTGTGGGGCCGGAGGCTTCCGTGGGCAAGGCCGCGTTGATGGGCCGCCGAGAGGCCTTGCACGAGTTGGAAGATGATACGAAGGGCCTGGCTCGCTTGGAGCCCATTGGTGATGCGTCTGGCGAGGGTGCCGCCGTCGAGATAGGCCATGACGATGTAGCAGCATCCGGGCCAGTGGTCGGCGTCGAGAATAGGGACAATATTGGGGTGTTGCAGAGCGCCGAGTGTGCGCAGGTGCTGTTTGAAGCGATCGAGGGCACCGGTGTCGACGGTCTCCGGCAGGTCGATGAGCTTGATGGCGACATCGCGATCGAGCGCCGTATGCCGGGCCAGCACCACTTCGGTGGCGCCGTGCTTGCCGAGTTGTCGGATGACCTCGTAGTCTGGAATGTCTGTGAGTGTCATTCGTGCCAAGGGTCGTCGTGGGCGGTGAGTCGTTTTTCCGAGTGTACACGGCGGCGATGACAGCCCGTTGCGGTCTCCCCCATACGGTAGATAAGCATTTGCTGTTGCGTGTGGCGGGCTAATGCGTTGGTAGTAGATGCGTTTGGTGTTGCCGGCGGTGCACTGGCCGCCGACAGGTATACTCGCCGACCATGGAACAGCGCTTCAGCATCGAACAAGTCGTCACCATCGCCATGCTGGCTTTGCTCACCTTTGGGGCGGTGCTGGTGTTGGTACCGTTTCTGCCGGCACTGCTGTGGGCAATGGTGTTCGCAATCTCCACCTGGCCGTTGTTCGACCGCCTTGAGCGGGCGCTGAACGGGCGCTCGGGGCTGGCGGCGGGGTTGTTGACGCTCGTTTTTGCGCTGGTGTTCATGATCCCGGTGGGCTTGGTGGGCGGGCAGTTGGCGGATGAGGTGCCGCGGCTGCTCGATGCCCTGCGCGATGTGCGCGAGGACGGTATGCCGCCGGCGCCGGACTGGTTGCGCGGGCTGCCCTTTGTGGGTACCTGGCTGGCCGATCTGTGGACGCGCTACTCAAGCGATTTCGCTGCGGTGGTGCGTGCGGTCACGCCATATTTGCGCGACATCGCTGACTGGATTCTGGCGGCCGGTGCGGGACTGGGACGGGCCTTGCTCCAGATCGTTCTGAGCTTGTTCATCCTGTTCTTTCTGTATCGCGACGGCCGGCCGGTGGCCCAGCGGTTGGAGCGGTTGGTGGGCCGCCTGGGTGGGGATCGCGGCCGGCGCCTGCTGGCGGTGGCCGGCGATGCGACCCGTGCGGTCGTCTACGGTGTCCTCGGCGCAGCCTTGGCGCAGGGGGTGTTGTCGCTGATCGGGTTGGGGCTGGCGGGTGTACCGGGTTGGCTGTTCCTCGGCATGGTGGCGACGCTGCTGGCCTTGATACCCATCGGCCTGCACATGCTGGTGTTGTTGCCGGCGGCCGGTTGGCTGCTGGCGACCGGGTCGCCCGGCGCCGGGTTCTTCCTCTTGGCGTGGACGATCCTGGTGGTCGGAAATGTCGACAATGTCATTCGCCCGATCATCATCAGCCGGGGTGCGCGGCTACCGTTCCCCATCGTGTTGCTCGGTGTGCTTGGCGGGCTGATCACAATGGGGCTGGTGGGTTTGTTCGTGGGCGCGACGATCCTGGCGGTCTTTTACACCTTGCTCAAGGAATGGAGTGCGCAGACGCTGACACCAGGCGCGAGCGCCGACGCGGTGCCGCCGCCTGACGATGTGGAGAACCCCGACCCTATGGTGGGCTGATGCGCACGATCGCGATCGAAACCGAACGCCTGATATTGCGGCAACTGGCTGAGACCGATGCCGACTTCATCCTGCGTCTGCTCAATGACCCGGCCTGGCTGCGCTTCATCGGTGACAAGAATGTGCGGTCGCTGGACGATGCGCGCGCGTATATCCGTCAGGGACCGCAACGCATGTATGCCCAGGAAGGCTTCGGGCTGTGGTTGGTGGCGCCCCGGCAAGGCAACGGTGCCTTGGGGCTGTGTGGGCTGATCCGGCGGGACACGCTGGACGATGTGGACATCGGCTTTGCGTTCCTGCCCGGGTTCCGCGGTCTGGGGTACGCACTGGAGGCGGCCACGGCAGTGCGCGACCATGCGCGCGATGCACTCGGGCTGGTGCGTCTGGTGGCCATCGCGTCACCGGACAATGACAGGTCGATCAGGCTCCTGGAGCGGCTGGGCTTCCGCTTCGAGCGCACCCTCTGTCTGACCGGCGATGCGGACCCGGTCAGTCTGTTCGGGTGCGACTTGCGCCCATAGGCGCTGTCAGCGGGCGAGGAGGGTGGATCGGCGGGGGTCGGTGCCGGACAATCCAGACCGCCATTTCAATAATCGAAGCACTAATAACGGGGGGGTATCCGTGGGCGTTTTACGCGCGGTAGTAATGTTGGTTGTTATGGGGATGCTGACCGGTTGTGCGGTGGGCGTAACGCATCGGTACGATTCCACGTTGGTCGATGTTCAGGTGAAGGAGGAAAAACTGGCGCTTGGCGTGGTTGACCGACGTCCGTATGTCATCAGCAAGGACAAGCCTGAAACCTTCGTTGGTTTGTCGCGTGGCGGGTTCGGAAATCCGTTCGATGTCAACACCATGTCGGGCCAACCGCTGGCCACCGATATGGGTCGTGCGCTTGAGGATTCACTTGCGGCAAAGGGCACCACGGTCAATTTGGTGGCGATCCCCGCCGGAGCCAGTCGAGACGATGCGATCAAGGCGCTTGCCGCCAGCGGCACGAAGTCGGTTCTGGTGTCGCTGGCGGAGTGGAAAAGCGACACGTTTCAGTCGGTTGCCCTTGTCTACGATGTGCATCTGATGGTCTTGGACCCGCACGGGGAAACCCTGGCCGACAAGCGCATTACCGGCCGTGACAACCTCGGCAGTGGCGGTCTGAATCCGCCGGCCTACTCGGGGCAGGTGGTGCCGGCGGCTTTCCAGCGCAAAATGGAAGAATTGTTCTCTTCACCCGGGATTGCCGACGCCTTGTAGTCGGTACGGGTGCGACCCGCGTTCCTCGCATGGTGCCGTCGGTGGGCGTCAGGCGCGCGAATCCGCCCGGGCCGAGCCGATAGGTCGTGTTCCGACGCGCTGTAAACACGTCCGTGTGAGCTCGACGCCAGCATCCATGCTGCCGACGGTCGGTCCACGACCTACCGGCTCGGCCCGGGCTTACAGCGGTGGCTGTCCAAGGCGAGAAGCGCGGGTCACAACTATCACACCACGCGGCTGAGGTAGGGCCGCCCGGCAAAATGGGCGGCCAGGTTGTCCAGGCAGCGAAAGCCCATGTCGTTGCGCGTCTCAATCGTGGCGGAGCCGATGTGTGGCAGCAGGAAGGCTGTGGGCAGGCTGAGGTAGCGGCGGTCCAGGTCGGGTTCGCCGCTGAACACATCCAGCCCGGCCGCGGCCACCTTTCCCGACTGAAGCGCCGCGATCAGCGCATCGTCATCGACCACGGGTCCGCGGGCGGTGTTGACGACGACGGCGCCATCGGGCAATTGCGCGATGCGCTCGGCATTGAGCCAATGGTGCGTCTGAGCGGTCAGTGGGCAGGTGAGGGCGAGGAAGTCGCACGAGGGCAGCATCGTCGTCGGGTCGGCGTGATACTGGGCGCCGTGTTCGAGATGCGGTGGCAACGGACGTCGGTTGTGGTAGTGAATGGCCATGTCGAAGCCCCTGGCCCGTTGCGCGGTGGCCTGTCCGATGCGGCCCATGCCGACGATGCCCAGTCGTTTGCCGGAGACGTGGATGCCAAGCATGTCGGTCGGTGACCAGCGTCCCCAACGCCCCTCGCGCAGTACCCGCTCGGCCCGCTGGGCCATACGCGCGGCGCCCAGGATGCAGAGAAGGGTGGTATCGGCAGTGGCGTCGGTGAGCACATCGGGTGTATTGGTGATCACCAGCCCGCGTGCCTCAGCCGCCGCCAAGTCGATATGGTCGCAGCCGACGGAGAATGTGGCGATGATTTCCACACTGGCGGGCAGGCGGGCGATCAGCGCGGCATCGAATTTTTCCGTCGGGCTGGTGAATATAGCGCGGCAGCCCTGGGCGAGCGCGACCACGCCGTCCGCCCCCAGTGGACCGTCCTCCGGGCCGGCGACCACGTCATATTCGGTATGCAAGCGGGCCTCGACGGCGGCGGGGAAGCGGCGGGTGGCGAGTACTTTTGGATGCTCGGTCATGGTGGGACCTTTGGCGTGTCATTCCACGC
>CBFGWV010000298.1:0-5877 GCA_965652545.1 uncultured Candidatus Competibacteraceae bacterium
GGGCGGGGTCTCACGCCACCCCGCGTCAGCGCTTCTTCTGCGCCGGCAAATCGGTACACACCCCTTCGTACAACTCCGCCACCATGCCGATGGACTCACCCAGGGTCGGGTGGGGGTGAATGGTCAGGCCGATATCCTCGGGGTCGCAGCCCATCTCGATGGCCAGGGCCAGTTCGCCGATCAGATCGCCCGCGCTGGTCCCCACGATCGCCCCGCCGACGACCTTGTGCGTCTGGGCATCCACAATCAGCTTGGTGAACCCCTCATCGCGCCCATTGGCGATGGCCCGCCCGCTGGCCGCCCAGGGGAACACTGCCTTCTCGATCTTCAGCCCGTCGGCCTTCGCCTGGTCCTCCGTCACCCCGACCCAGGCGACCTCCGGGTCGGTATAGGCTACCGACGGAATCACCCGTGCATCGAAATAGCGCTTATGACCGGCGGCCACCTCGGCCGCCACATGGCCCTCGTGCGTGGCCTTGTGCGCCAGCATCGGCTGGCCGACGATATCGCCGATGGCAAAAATGTGCTCGACGTTCGTGCGCATCTGCTTATCGACCTCGATGAAACCGCGATCGGTCACCTTCACACCGGCCTTCTCGGCACCGATCTTCTTGCCGTTGGGCGCACGCCCGACCGCCATGAGAATCAAATCGTACATCTGCGGCTCGGCCGGCGCCTTCTCACCCTCGAAGCTGACCTTCAACCCCTCCGGCGTCGCCTCGATCGCCGTGGTCTTGGTCTTGAGCATGACATTGGCGAAGCGCTTGGCATTGTGCTTCTGCCACACACGGACCAGATCACGGTCCGCGCCGGCCATCAGGCCATCGAGCATCTCCACCACATCCAGTTCGGTACCCAGGGCACCGTACACCGTGGCCATTTCCAGACCGATGATGCCGCCGCCGATCACCAGCATGCGCTTGGGCACGGATTTCAGATCCAGCGCGCCGGTGGAGTCGACGATACGCTCGTCATCCGGTGCGAACGGC
Source organism: uncultured Candidatus Competibacteraceae bacterium (assembly GCA_965652545.1). GTDB lineage: Bacteria > Pseudomonadota > Gammaproteobacteria > Competibacterales > Competibacteraceae > CBFGWV01. The sequence continues at coordinate 990 of CBFGWV010000298.1, forward strand.
AGGCGGATCGACTGCGAACCGGCGGCGATGATGCACTTCTCGAACTTGATGACCTGCTTGCCGCCGGTCTTCTCCTGCCCATCGCCATCGGTGGTCTCGACCTCCAGATGGTGCGCATCGAGAAAGTGCCCGTAACCGCGCACCACCTGGACCTTGCGCCCCTTGGCCATGCCGGCGAGCCCGCCGGTGAGCTTGCCGACCACCTTGTCCTTCCAGCCGCGAAGCTTATCGAGGTCCACCTCCGGCTGGCCGAAGCTGATGCCGTGCTCGCCCATGCCCTTGGCTTCGTCCATCACCGCCGCGACATGCAGCAAGGCCTTGGACGGGATGCAACCCACGTTCAGGCAGACGCCCCCGAGGCTGGCGTAGCGCTCCACCAGCACGGTCTTCATGCCAAGATCCGCCGAGCGGAAGGCGGCCGAATACCCGCCCGGACCCGAACCCAGGACCAGCATCTCGCACTCCACATCGGCGCCGCCGGTGTGGCTGGCGGCCTTGGGCGCCGGCGCGTCGGCGGGTTTGGACGGTGCCGCGGGCGCGGCCGCCGCCGCGGGCTTGTCATCGCCGGCGGCCGCCGCGGCCTCCAGCGTGAGGATCACACTGCCTTCGGAGACGCGCTCACCCTTTTTGACCTTCAGCGCCTTGACCGTGCCGGCCGCGGGGCTGGGCACCTCCATGCTGGCCTTGTCGCTCTCCAGCATGATCAACGGGTCTTCGGCGGCGACGGTGTCGCCGACGGCCACCATGACCTCGATGATCTCCACATCGGCGAAATCGCCGATATCGGGCACTTTCACTTCAATCACATTGCTCATGCGTAAACCCCAGGGCTGTGTACTCCGGCAGGCGGAGTGAATTCCAGAACAGGCAGCGTGCGCGCGGCCGCACCGGGCATGGGCGCCGGTTCGGCACCCACACGACGGGCACCCAGATGACGGTAGAAGGATTCGGCGTTCGGGTCGGACACCACGCGCAGCACACCCTCGCCACGGCGGTCGGTCTCGGCCAGGGCGGCCAGCACCAGGGCGCGGCCCACGCCCTTGCCCATGGCCGCGGGCGCAACCCAGAGATGGTCGAGCTCCAACGGACGATCGGCGGACAAGGCACAGAAACCGGCCAGCTCACCGTGCCACTGGGCTTTCAGCACCCAGTGGCCGGCCAGATACGCCGGCTCGACCGCCAGCTGCGGTCGCCATCGATCGAGCCAGTCCTGCGGATACGCCCACCATGCCTTGGCGGCCAGCGCCAAGGCCGAGAGCGCGGCGGCATCCGCCGCCGTCGCCTGCGACAAGTGCAGCTCGCCGTCCGCCGGCTCGCTCATGATGGGCCGGCTACAGCATCGCGCGACGGAAGTCGGCCAGCAGCGCCGCCAGGTAGGCGTTGAAGCGCGCCGCCGCCGCACCGTCGATCACGCGGTGATCCCAGGACAGAGACAGCGGCAGCATCAGGCGCGGCACGAACTGCTTGCCGTCCCATACCGGCTCCTGGTTGGCGCGGCAGACACCCAGGATGGCCACCTCGGGGGCGTTGATGATCGGCGTGAAATAGCGCCCGCCGATACCGCCCAGCGAGGAGATCGAGAAACACCCGCCGGACATGTCCGCCGGCCCCAGCTTGCCTTCGCGTGCCTTCTTGGCCAGCTCCGACATCTCCTGGGCGATGACGAACAAGCCCTTCTTGTCGGCATCGCGGATCACCGGCACCACCAGGCCGTTGGGCGTATCGGCCGCGAAGCCGACGTGGAAATACTGCTTCAGGACCAGGTTGTCGCCATCGAGCGAGGCATTGAACTCGGGGAACTGCTTGAGCGCCTGCACACAGGCCTTGATCAGGAAGGCCAGCATGGTGACCTTGATCCCGCTCTTGGCCTTCTCCTGCTCCTTGTTCAACTGGACACGGAAGGCTTCCAGGTCGGTGATATCGGCATCGTCGTGGTTGGTGACGTGGGGGATCATCACCCAGTTGCGGTGCAGGTTGGCGCCGGAGATCTTCTTGATCCGCGACAGCGGTTTGCTCTCCACCGGACCGAACTTGCTGAAGTCCACCTTCGGCCAGGGAATCAAGCCCAGCGCCGCCCCACCGTCAGCGGCCGGCGCGCCCGCGGCAGCCGGTGCGGCCTGCCCTTGCATGACCTTCTTGACGAACGCCTGCACGTCCTCTTTGAGGATGCGGCCCTTGCGGCCACTGCCCTCGCCGATACGCGCCAGATCCACCCCCAGTTCGCGGGCGAAGGCGCGTACGGCCGGGCTGGCGTGGGCCTTGGCGAAGCCGGCCTCGTCCACCGGCGGTGCCGCCGGGGCCGGGCGTGGGCCACCGGCGGGCTCCGGCGCCGGTGCCTTGGGTGCCGATGGCGCGGACGGGGCCTTTTCGGCAGGTGTGTCCGCCTCGGGCGGTTTGTCGGCCTTGGTGGCGACCGCGTCGGCCCCACCGGCACCCTCCAGCAGTACGATCAAGGTCCCCTCGGAGACACGATCGCCGGCTTTGACCTTGACCTCCTTGACCGTACCGGCCGCGGGGCTGGGCACCTCCATGCTCGCCTTGTCGCTCTCGAGCATGATCAGCGGGTCTTCGGCCTGGACCGTATCGCCCGGTTTGACCATGACCTCGATGACTTCCACATCGGCGAAATCGCCGATGTCGGGGACTGTCACCTCCTGCACACCGCCAGCGGTGGACGGCGCGGACGGCTTGGGCGCTTCGGCCGGGGCAGTCGCCGGTGCTTGGGCGCTTGCCGGCGCCGGCGGGGCTTCCTGGGCGGGGGCTTTCTCCTGCGCCGGCGCTGAGGCGGCGGTCTCCAGGGTGAGGATCAGGGAGCCCTCGCCCACACGGTCGCCGGTCTTGACCTTCAACGACTTGACGGTCCCGGCCGCGGGGCTGGGAACCTCCATGGTCGCCTTGTCGCTTTCGAGCGCGATGAGCGGGTCTTCGGGGCTGATGGTATCGCCCTCGCTGACCATCACCTCGATGATTTCAACGTCGGAAAAATCGCCGATATCCGGCACTTTGACTTCGATGGTCGCCACGGTTATGACCTCCTAGCGCTTGCGGCCGGTTACACCAGCACCGGGTTGGGCTTTTCCGGATCGATGCCGTACTTGGCGATCGCCTCGCTGACCTTGGCGGCAGGCAGTGCCCCCTCCTCGGCCAGCGCCTTGAGTGCGGCCACCGCGACGTAGTAACGATTGACCTCGAAGTGCTTGCGCAACTGGGCGCGGGTGTCGGAGCGACCGAAGCCATCGGTACCCAGCACGATGAAGCGCCGATCGATGAACGGGCGCAGCTGGTCGGCGTACAAGCGCATGTAGTCGGTGGCGGCCACCACCGGTCCGGCGTGCCCTTCCAGGCACTGGGCGATGTACGGCTTGCGTGGCTCGCTCTCGGGGTGGAGCAGGTTCCAGCGCTGGGCGTCGATACCGTCGCGGCGCAGCTCGTTGATACCCGGCGTGGACCAGATGTCGGCGGTCACGCCCCAGTCGTCGCGCAGCAATTCGGCACCGCCGATCACCTCGCGCAGGATGGACCCGCAGCCCATGAGCTGGACCCGCGGCCCCTCGCCCTGGGCCGGCTTGAACAGGTACATGCCCTTGAGAATGCCCTCGCGCGCGCCTTCGGGCAGTGCCGGATGGGGGTAGTTCTCGTTCAGCGCGGTGATGTAATAGAACACCGGCTCGCCCTCGGCAAACATGCGCCGCAGACCGTCCTGGATGATCACTGCCAGTTCGTAGGCGAAGGTCGGGTCGTAGGAGACGCAGTTGGGGATGAACGCGGCAAATAACTGACTGTGCCCGTCCTGGTGCTGCAAACCTTCGCCGGCCAGGGTGGTGCGGCCGGAGGTGCCGCCGATCAGGAAGCCCTTGGCCTGCATGTCGCCCGCGGCCCAGGCCAGGTCACCGATACGCTGGAAGCCGAACATCGAGTAGTAGATGTAGAACGGCACCATGTTGATGTGGTGGTTGGTGTAGGCCGTTCCGGCGGCGATCCAGCTGGACATGGCGCCGGCTTCGTTGATGCCCTCCTGAAGCACCTGCCCCTGCTTGTCCTCTTTGTAGAACATCAGCTGGTCGGCGTCTTCCGGCCGGTACAACTGCCCCTTGGACGAGTAAATGCCCAACTGGCGGAACATGCCCTCCATACCGAAGGTACGCGCCTCGTCGGGCACGATGGGCACCACGTTCTTGCCCATCTTCTTGTCGCGGGTCAGGGTGCTGAGCAAACGCACCAAGGCCATGGTGGTGGACATCTCGCGCTCGCCGGTGTCCTCCAGCAGTGCCTTGAAGGCATCGAGCTCCGGCACCTCCAGCGGGGCGGCGTCGGTGCGCCGCTGCGGCAGCGGGCCGCCCAAAGCGGCGCGACGCTCGCGCAGGTACTTCATCTCCGGGCTGTCGTCGGCGGGCTTGTAGAACGGCGCCTCGTCGAGCTGGTCGTCGGAGATGGGGATCTGGAAACGGTCGCGGAAGTCCACCAGCGCTTCGCCGGCCATTTTCTTCTGCGAGTGGGTGATGTTCTGCCCCTCGCCGGCGATACCCATGCCGTAGCCCTTGACCGTCTTGGCCAGGATCACGGTCGGCTGCCCGGTGTGCTTCACGGCCGCAGCGTAGGCGGCGTAGATCTTGTGCGGGTCGTGACCGCCACGGTTCAGGCGCCAGATGTCCTCATCGGACAGGTGCGACACCAGCTTCTTGAGCTCGGGGTATTTGCCGAAGAAATACTCGCGGGTGTAGGCGCCGCCCTTGGCCTTGAAGGCCTGGTATTCACCGTCGACCGCCTCGTCCATGCGCTTGCGCAGCAGGCCGGTCTTGTCGGCGTCCAGCAGCGGGTCCCAGTACGAGCCCCAGATGACCTTGATGACGTTCCAGCCGGCGCCGCGGAAGTCGGCCTCCAGCTCCTG
>CBFGWV010000299.1:0-5874 GCA_965652545.1 uncultured Candidatus Competibacteraceae bacterium
CCGTCGATCGCAAGCTCTATCCAGCGCATCGGCGAGGGCCCGCCGGGCTCGCCGCCGCAGTCCTCGGGTGACATCGGCACATCCTTGGTCATCGTCAATCCGACGGTATCGCGCCAGAACTCCAGCGCACGCTGTTGATCGCTGACCGTGACGCCGACAAACGCAACCTTCCTGATCGCCATGATGCGTTCTCCTTTGTGGCGGCTTAGTGCCGAGACAGCGTAGTTGCAGGCTCCCATGCATTCAAGTATAAAATTGAATATGGCACGACCCCGCAAACTCCCCACCGATCACGGCGACGCCTTTCAGGCGTTGGCCGACCCGACACGCCGGCGCTTGCTGGAAACCTTGAACGCGACCGGCGAGCACAGTGTGCAAGACCTCGCGGACCAGTTTCCCGTCTCGTTCGCCGCGATCTCCCAGCATTTGCGCATTCTCCACGACGCGGGGTTGCTCAAACGCCGTGAAGCGGGCCGGCGCAGGCTGTACACGGTCGATCCGGCCGGCTTCGAGCCGGTCAGGGCGTGGATAGAGGGGCTGGCGCAGTTTTGGGATTCGGCGGTGGATCGGCTGGAGAGGCACCTCGATGAGGCGGCCGATGACGAGTGTTGATTTCCGCCTGGTCGTCGAGCGCGACCTGCGTCACGGTGTAGAGCGGGTCTGGCAGGCGATCACCGATGCCGATGATATCGCGCGCTGGTTCTTTCCTATTCTGTTCGCCCCGGTGGTCGGTCATGGATTCTGCATCAGAGGTGAGCCGGTACCCGGCTGGCGCGGGTGGACCGACTGCGAGGTGCTGGCGATCGAGCCACCCCGGCGGATGGTGTGGTCGTTCGCCTGTACCGACGACGATGCACCGACCATCGTGGAGTTCGTGATCACACCGCGGGATACAGGGTGCCGGTTACGCATCACCCACCACGGGCGGGTGCCGCCACGGACGCTGGATTTGCTCGATCAGGGGTGGAATCTGTACTGCGATCGGCTCGTGGCGCTGCTGTTGGATTCTGGTCCGTAGGCACAGGCTGCGCCCCGGCAGCCATGGGGTTTGCGCCCATACCCCGCCTCCACGGGTTGGGCAGGTTGTCGTCAGACGCGCTGTGAATACCTCCCTGTACGCTCGACGGCAGCATCCATGCTGCCGACGGTCTGACGATAACCTGCCGGGGGGATATTTCCGGATCCGCGCAGTGTACGGGCATCACGACCGGTCATTGGCCCATTGGTCGCTGCTGGGTACCGATGGTGTGGAGCTGATGACCGGCGCCAGCGTTGCGACACTGGCCGAGGACGGTCGGTTTCACAGCATCAGCGGGTTCTTCGGCCCCACGAGCAAGGCCTCGGCGGCGTGAGTCTGGCATCCGCTCGCGAGCAGGCCCTGGAGATCGCCGGGCGCATCGACTCGCTAAGTCCGTAAGCGTATCGCGGTTTTTCAGCAGTGCAGGCCTGCGAGCGGGGGGCGTTCAGTTCGGCTTTGTTCTCGAAACGTTCTCGTCAGCGGTTGACCATGGCCAAGGCCTCCGGCGTGTAGCGGTCGCCGCTGACCGCATCGGCCGGACAGGCGCAGGCGATGGCATTGAGATCGGCGGCACTCAAGCGGATATCGGCTGCGGCGACGTTGTCCTGCAAGTGGTTGATCTTGCGCGCACCGGGGATGGGGACGATGAAATCCCCCTGGTGCAGTACCCACGCCAGCGCCAGTTGAGCGGTGGTGACGCCTTTGTCCTGGGCAACCGACGCGAGCGTTTCCACTAGCTTGATGTTGGCGGCGAAGTTCTCCGCCTGGAACCGCGGTAGGCGTCGGCGCCAATCGTCCTCGTCCAGGCTATCGGCGGTGGCGATGGTGCCGGTGAGCAGGCCGCGGCCGAGCGGGCTGTAGGGCACAAAACCGATGCCCAACTCGCGGCACAGTGGCAGCACCTCGGCCTCCGGATCGCGGCTCCAGAGCGAGTATTCGCTTTGCACCGCGGCGATCGGATGCACGGCATGGGCACGGCGGATGGTGGCCGCGCTGGCCTCCGACAAACCCAGCGCCCGCACCTTGCCCTCGCGCACCAGTTCGGCCATGGCACCGACAGTGTCTTCGATCGGCACGGCGGGGTCGACCCGGTGCTGGTAGAACAGGTCGATGACCTCCACCCCCAGGCGCTTGAGCGAGGCCTCGGCGACGGTGCGCACATGCTCCGGGCGGCTGTCGACACCGACGATGCGCTCGGGACCGACGCCCCGGTCGGCGATCCTGAAGCCGAACTTGGTGGCAATGCACACATTCTCGCGGATCGGCTTGAGTGCCTTGCCGACGAGGATCTCGTTTTCGAACGGTCCGTAGACTTCAGCCGTATCAAAGAAGGTGACGCCGAGTTCGGCAGCGCGATGCATCGCCGCGATCGCTTCGGCCTCCGGCTGCCCACCGTAGGCGAAACTCATGCCCATGCAGCCGAGGCCGACGGCGGAAACCTCCAGATCCTTACCGAGTTTGCGATAGTCCATGACAGGCTCCCTGGCTTGATTGGTCAACGAGGCCGATCTTGCGCCCAACGCGCTGGCCTGAGAACCCGTGCAACGGCGTACAGGTTGTTCTATTTTGCTCAACAATGAAGCGATCAGATCTGCCCGCACTCACACTGTTCGCCAGCGTCGCGGCACACCGCAGCTTTCGTGGTGCGGCGCGCGAACTGGGGATATCCGTCTCGGCGCTCAGCCATGCCATCAATGGCTTGGAGGCCAGCCTCAACCTGCGCCTGCTGGCACGAACCACCCGCAGCGTCGCCCCGACCGAGGCCGGGCGCAAACTGCTCGAAGGGCTGGAGCCGGCGCTCGCGGCCATCAACGAGGCCGTCGAAACGGCCAGCGCAGCACAGAATCACATCACCGGCACGATTCGGCTGACCGTCCCGGCGCTGGCCGCCGAACTGATACTCGCGCCCCTGTTATGCCGGTTCATACAGGCTCAACCGGGTGTCACCGTCGAGGTCTCAGTGCAGGACGCCTTTACCGACATCGTCGCCGAAGGCTTCGATGCCGGCGTGCGGCTGGGCGAGAGCCTGCAACAAGACATGATCGCTGTGCCCCTGGGGCCGGCACAGCGCTGCCTGGTGGTCGGCGCACCCGCCTATTTCGCCCGCTGCGGCATACCCCGCACCCCGCGCGATCTTCACGAGCACGCGTGCATCCAGCGACGTTTCACTGGCGGCAATATTTACCGATGGGAGTTCGCCAAGGGGCAGGCGACCATGGACATCACGACCAACGGGCCATTGATCTTCAACGACGAACGACTGGTCACCCAGGCGGCGCTGGCGGGTGCCGGGCTGGCGATGTTGTTCGAGGCCCGTGCCGCCGAACACATCGCCGCCGGCCGACTGGTCGCCGTGCTGGAAGACTGGTGCCCGGTCTTCTCCGGCTTTCATCTGTACTACCCCAGCCGCCGACTCATGCGCCCGGCCCTGCGTGCGTTCATCGACTTTGTACGTGGCTAATGTCGGGCCATAGCAAGCAGCTTGTTTACGGTGTTCCAGTTGCGGCTGGTTGCCGGCACTTTCAACGCCTTCTCCAGAAACGGGGCCAAACGGGTGCGCAGCCGCGGTGCGGTGTGGTCGATGTACAGTCGATCGCCATCGAGGTGAAGCCGTTCCGGGCCCTCATATGCCGCCAATGCTTGCGCGGCCCCGGCGGGTGGCTCACCGTCGAGAAACGCCACCATCAGCAGGTTGGGCCGTTCACGGGCCGCATCGGCAAACGGGTTGCCGCCGATCGCCGCGGCCAGATCGCCGGGCGTGCGGATCAAGGTGTGGTTCTTCACCAACGCGAACTCATCGCGCAGTACGCCGGCGATCAACGTTTTCACCGCATCCGCCGCAAGGTCGCTTTCGAACACCAGGTTACCGCTGGCGATGTATGTCGAGACCTTGCGCAACCCGGCGCGCTCGCACGCCGCCCGGAAGTCCTTCATCGGCAGCCTGCCCGTCCCGCCGACGTTGACCGCGCGCAACAGTGCGATGAAAACCGCCATGACCACCCTCCTTCTCCTACACCCAGAGGTCGTTCTGCGCCGTGCGTTCGCCCCCGACATCGCCGGTGTTGAGCACGCCGCGCGGCTCGATCAGCATGACCTTGGCCTCGTTTTCGGCAAACGGCTTGTGTTCGATGCCCTTGGGGACGACGTACATTTCGCCGGCTTTGATGGTTACCGCGCCATCGCGAAAATCGATACGCAGTTCGCCGTCGATGACGATGAACGCTTCGTCGGTATCAGCGTGATGGTGCCAGACGAAGTCGCCCTGCAGCTTGACGATCTTGAACTGATAGTCGTTCAACTCGGCAACCACCCGTGGCGACCAATGTTCGTGGATCAACCCCAGTTTCTGATGAATATTGATGGCCTGATAGCTCATGTCGACTCCTCTGCATAAACGAAAAACACCGGATCGTGCGACACGCTATACCGGTACGGCAGAGGAAAACAGCTACAGTAAACAGCATCTGCAACCATAACAGTTCGCCACAACCAAACCCCATGGACCCCAAGACCGCCCCCAAGTACGAAGCGCTGGCCACGTTCATCACCGCCATGGTGGAGAACGGAACACTGGCACCGGGCACGCGTGCGCCGTCGCTGCGCACGATCAGCCGGCAGCATGGAGCCAGCCTGACCACGGCTATTGCGGCGTATCGTCTGCTGGAGGACCGCGGCGTACTTGAGGCGCGCCCGCAGTCGGGGTTCTTCGTCGCCGGCGCCGCCACCACCGCGCTGGAGCCGCCGGCGACGAGCAACCCGCCGCGTTGCGCGACAATGGTGGCGCTATCGCGCTCGGTGCACGATCTGCTGCTCAGCGCGGCCGACCCGCGCCTACTGCCTTTGGGTTGCGCCATCCCCAGCACCGAGGTACTGGCCGCCGGCCGGTTGGACCGCTTCCTGGCACGGGCCGCGCGCAGCAAGGGGGCGGATTACAACCTCTACACCGCCCCCAAGGGCGACCCGGCCCTGCGGCAGGAGATCGCCCGCCGCGCCATGCGTTGGGGGCAGTCGCTGTCGCCCCAGGACATCGCCATCACCTGCGGCTGCACGGAGGCGCTCGCCCTTGCGTTGAAAGCCACGACAAAGCCAGGGGATACGGTGGCGATCGAGTCGCCGACGTACTTCGGCGTGCTGCAAGCGCTGGAGACCCAGGGGCTGCGTTCCCTGGAGTTGCCTACCCATGCCCAGACCGGGGTGGACATCGAGGCGCTCGCGCGGGCACTGGACCGCGGCTACATCACCGCCTGCGTGCTGTCATCGAGCTTCAACAACCCGCTGGGCTGCACCGTCAGCGACGAGGGCAAGCGCGCCATACTCGCGTTACTGGCCCGACACGGGGTGCCGTTGATCGAGGACGATGTCTACGGGGACCTCAGCTTTGCCCAGACGCGGCCGCGGCCGTACATGGCCTTCGCCGATGAGACTGATGTCATTTATTGCAGTTCGTTCTCCAAGACGCTGGCACCGGGTTACCGGATCGGTTGCATCGTCACCGGCCGCCATATGCCGACGATCATCGAGCAAAAGCTGGCAATGACCTTGAGCGGGCCGGCGTTGTTGCAGGCCGCCGTGGCGGACTTTCTGGCCGCCGGTGGCTACGACAACCATTTGCGGCGCCTGCGGCGGACCTTCCAGGACGGGTTGAACCGACTGCGACAGACGGTCGAGCGCAGCTTTCCCGCCGGTACCCGCGCCAGCCGCCCGGCCGGCGGATTCGTGCTGTGGATCGAACTGCCCGAGGGCATCGACGCCCGCGCATTGCTGAATGCGGCCCTGGCCAAGGGCATCTGCTTCGCGCCCGGCGATGTGTTCTCGCCCAGCGGGCAGTACCGCAACTTTCTGCGCTTGAGCTGCGG
>CBFGWV010000300.1:0-5817 GCA_965652545.1 uncultured Candidatus Competibacteraceae bacterium
GAGCACCACTACGGCGCCGACGTGTTGGTCACCCGCAAGGGGGCCATCCGCGCCGGCGAGGGCGAGTTGGGCATCATCCCCGGCAGCATGGGTGCGCGATCGTACATCGTCCGCGGCAAGGGGTCGGCGGCGTCGTTCGACTCCTGCGCCCACGGTGCCGGGCGACGCATGAGCCGCACCGAGGCCAAACGCCGCTTCAAGGCCATCGACGTCCAGGCGCAGACCGAAGGCGTAGAGTGCCGCAAGGACAAGGGAATCATCGATGAGATTCCCGCGGCGTACAAAGACATCGATCAGGTCATGGCCAACCAAGCCGATCTGGTCGAGGTGGTGCATACCCTGAAACAGGTGTTGTGTGTGAAGGGGTAGCAACGCATTGAAAGTGTTTTGTCAGGAGAACGTTATGAAAGGCAAACGCAATCCGGTGGCACGATCGCCACTGCTCAAGAAAGGCGGCGCCCACGACGACAGTCGCGGCGCGCTGCGCCAGAAGAACCGCGCCGAGCTGCGACGGCAAACCGACGAGGCCTGGCGCTATCGCCACGCAAACAAAAAGGGGGCCGATTGGCCCCCTTCTCATTTGCAGCACCGGCCTCAGCCGTACACCACCTTCGGCAGCCAAGTGGCCAGCCCCGGCATCAGGGCCAGCAACCCCAGCATGATGAGCTGAATGAGGATGAACGGCACCACCCCGCGGTAGATCTGCATCGTCTTGATGGAATCGGGCGCCACGCCACGCAGATAGAACAGCGAGAATCCGAATGGCGGCGTCAGGAAGCTGGTCTGCAGATTGATGGCCATCATGATCGCCAGCCAGACCGGATCCAGCCCCAGGGCCAGCAATACCGGCCCGACGATCGGCACCACCACGAATACGATCTCGATGAAGTCCAGCACGAAACCCAGCAGGAACATCACCAGCATCACCAGCAGCACCGCCATGAACACACCACCGGGCAGGGTGGTGAGGAACTCATGGACCGCGTCATCGCCGCCGAAACCGCGGAACACCAGTGAGAACACCGACGCGCCGATCAGGATGAAGTACACCATGCAGGTTACCTCGGTGGTGCTGCGCATCACCTCGATCAGCCGCTTGAGCGTAAACTGCCGGTTGGCCACGGCAAGAATCACCGCACCGATTGCACCGACCGCCGCCGCCTCGGTGGGGGTCGCAAGGCCACCGAGAATCGACCCCAGCACAGCGACGATCAGCAGGATCGGCGGGATCAAGACCTTGATCATGCGCAGCAAGAGCTGCTTGCGGTTGATCAGCCTGCGCTCACTCTCGGGAATCGCCGGCGAGCTGGCCGGGCGCAGCCAGGCCATGAGTATCAAATAGACGATATACATGGCGACCAACAACAGACCGGGGATGAGCGCACCAACGAACAAGTCGCCGACCGACACCGTTTCCGGCGAGAAAATGCCCATCTTCAACTGGGCTTGCTGGAAGGCCGAGCTCATCACATCGCCCAGCAACACCAACACAATGGACGGCGGGATGATCTGGCCCAGGGTGCCGGATGCGCAGATCGTGCCGCAGGAGAGCGCCGGGTCGTAACCACGCCGAAGCATGGTCGGCAACGACAGCAGGCCCATCGTCACCACCGTGGCGCCGACGATGCCGGTGCTGGCTGCCAGTAACATGCCGACCACAGTGACCGAAATCGCCAAGCCGCCGCGCAGCCCGCCGAAGAGCATGGCCATGGTATCCAGCAGCTCCTCGGCGATACGGGCCCGCTCGAGCATTACCCCCATGAACACGAACAAGGGCACCGCCAGAAGTGTTTCATTGGTCATCACGCCGTACAGGCGGTTGGGCAGCGCCTCCAGGAAGGAGACGTCGAACAAGCCCATCAGATCGCCGGTAAAGGCGAAAATCAGCGCCGTACCCGCCAAGGTGAGCGCCACCGGGTACCCCAGCATAAGGAGTACGCACACGGCGCCGAACATGCCAAAAGCCATCCATTCCATGACGTTTACTCTGCCTCGTAACGGTGGCCGGCAATCGTCAGACTGCTGCGGATCAGATCAGCGATGCCCTGAAGCAGGACGACGACGCCCATGGCGAGGATAGTGGACTTCAACAGGTACACGTAAGGGATGCCTCCCGGTTCGCGGGAGACCTCGTTCTGCCCCCAGGAGGTGGCGACGTATTCCCATGAGATGGTCAGGATAAAAATCGAAACCGGCAGCAGAAAGATCAACGTGCCGATGAGGTTGCAGATCGCTTTGCCCTTGGGCGACATCTCACGGTAGAAGACATCGACCCGCACATGGCCATCGCGCTTGAGCGTGTAGCCGGCACCGACCAGGAACACGACGGCGTTCATGTAGAGCACCGACTCCTGCATCCAGATGTAACCGGTGTTGTAGCCATAGCGCAGGACGACGATGACGAAGGTGGTGATCACCATCAGCAGTGTCAGCCAGGCGATGATTCGCCCTGTCCATTCGCTGAAGATGTCGATGGCAGCGCCCACGCGCGCCAGAGGATGCGGGGGATACGGCATCACAACTCCTCACTTTTGGTCGTTGTAATAAGTGGGCGGGTAAGCCCTTATCGAGCGGACGCTCGCATTATGACCAACGATGGCGCCGCGATATATCCGTGGAATTCGCGATTGCGGAACACGGCCCGGTGGCCGTCGAGCCAGTGCAAACGGTCGCCGAAAAACTCCGGACGCCTCACTCCGGTGAGCATTGCACCTTGAACGCGCCGGCGCATGGCCAAGCGTGAAAGCCAGAAGCGCAATGCGGTCAGCCGCAGCGCAGCGGGCATTGCGGCGCACTCGGCGGGGGTGAGCCTGCGCTCGCTGGCGTAGCCGTCGATGAGTGCCGAAGTGCGCGCGGCGCACAAGCCGCCGGTGTCGGTGAGGCCGCACCATGCGTTGATCGCCACCGCCAGATCATAGAGCAAGGCATCGGTACTCGCATAAAAGAAGTCGAGCACCACCGGGCCCTGCGCATCGAGCAGCAGGTTATCGGGAAACAGATCGCCATGGATGGTCCCGCGCGGCAGCGCAGGGTCGATCAGCACCACGGCATCGGTCAATGCACGCTCGGCCACCGGCTCGGCGGGTAGCAGCCACGGAACCGCACGCCGGCACCAAGCCAGCCCGCGGGGGTTGCGTCGAACCGCCGCAAAGCCACGGCTTCGTCGATGCAAACGGCCCAGCAGCGCGCCGGCGAGACGGCAAGCGACTGCATCGACGGCCTCGGGGCTGCGGCCCTCGACCCAGGGCACGACGACCACCGGCTTGCCGCCTATTCTCGGCAGGTGGGCGATGCGTCCGGGTTGCGGACAGCGGATGCCGACTGCGGCCAAGAACCGCATCCAGCGCAGGCTGAACCCCAGGCCACGGGCCAGGACCGCCGACTCGATCAACGACACGGCCACCGTGGCCGCGCCGGTCGTCACCCGCAAGGTGGTGTTGTCGATGCCGGCGCTCTGGCCGATGACCGACAACGCCGGCGGCAGCCCGTAGTCGGCCAGCGCCGTATCCAACTCGCGCCGGCTGACCGTCGTGAAAACCGCCACCGGCGTCTGCCCACTACCAGCGGTGGATTACCCAGCCAGGGGCGACGATATGGCCGTCGAACTGGTTACGGCGGGTTTCCAGGCTGCCATCGCCATCGTAGTCGATGAGGTAATACGCCGGCCCCCGCCGCGGCACGATGCGCACCATGTAGATGCGCCCGTTGGCGCGGTACTCCTCCACCACACCGCTCTGGCGTCGGCGGATGGTGACCTCGGGTTGCAGGTCGTTCTCGCCGGGGTTTGCATCCGACGAGGGAGACCCGTCCGGCACCGGCTGGAGATCGGGTGGCGGCGGGGGTTCCTGCGCCAGAACGAGGGGACTGGCGAGCAGGGCGAACAATAGAGCGATTCGACGCATGTGTGGTGTCCGGTAACGAATCTTCAATGGATTAGAGGTCGAGCAACGTCTGCTGTTCATGCATGGAAGGATCCATGCTCCGCCCCTCGTAGAAATTGAAAATCGCGTCGACGACGGCTTTGGGTTCGTCGATCATCTCGAACAGGTTCAGGTCCTCGGCACTGATTGTGCCGTTGCTCACCATCTGCGCCTTGAACCAGTCGATGAGACCGGCCCAGAACGATGAGCCGACCAGGATCACCGGAATGCGGCGGGACTTGCCGGTCTGGATGAGGGTGAGGATTTCCGCCAGCTCGTCCAGTGTGCCGAACCCCCCGGGCAGCACCACATAGGCCGATGCGTACTTCACGAACATGACCTTGCGGCTGAAAAAATGGCGAAAATGCAGGGAGATGTTCTGGTAGCCGTTGTCGTGCGCCTCGTGCGGCAGGCTGATGTTCAGCCCGATGGACGGGCTCTTGCCCGCGTAGGCGCCTTTGTTGGCCGCCTCCATCACACCCGGCCCACCGCCGCTGACCACCGAGAAGCCGGCGTCTGACAACGCCAGAGCGATGGATTCGGCCAACTGGTAATAAGGGTTGTCCGGCTTGAAGCGCGCCGAGCCGAAAATGCTCACTGAGGGCTTGATGCGCGCCAGGCGCTCGAAGCCCTCCACGAACTCCGCCATGATCTGGAAGATTTTCCACGACTCTCTGATCAACATGGCATCGTTGACCGGCGAGAGCCCCGGGTGCATGTGTTTGTCGTTGCCAGACTGGGTCACACGGCCTCCGTAGCCGATGGCAGAAATCCGTCGAGACACCGGCCCTGCCGCGGCAGGACCGGTGCCCGTACAATGGTACGCAAAACGAGCTTGCAAAGACCATGAGCGCATGAGCGAACGATCCTCCCTGATGTTGGTGGACGCCTCGGGTTACCTTTACCGGGCCTTCCACGCACTGCCGCCGCTGACCACCCGCGACGGCCACCCCACCGGGGCCTTGTACGGCGTGGCCAATATGCTGCGCCGTTTGCTTGGCGAACACGACCCCGCCTGTATCGCAGTGGTGTTCGATGCACCCGGGCGCACCTTTCGCGATGACTTGTTCGCCCAGTACAAGGCCAACCGGCCACCCATGCCCGATGATATGCGCCGCCAGGTCGAGCCGCTGCTGACGCTGGTCAAGGCATTGGGCTTGCCGTTGCTGCGGATCGAGGGTGTGGAGGCGGACGATGTCATCGGCACGCTGGCGGTGCGCGCCCGCGATGCCGGCATGGACGTCACCATCGTCACCGGCGACAAGGACATGGCGCAACTGGTGGACGAGCGTATCCACCTGCTCGATACCATGAAGAACATCCGCTATGACGCGGCCGGGGTCACCGAGAAGTTCGGCGTCCCGCCCGAGCGCATCATCGACTATCTCGCACTGATGGGCGATACGGTGGACAACATTCCGGGCATCCCCGGGGTCGGGCCGAAGACGGCCGCCAAGTGGATCAACGAGTACGGCAGCCTGGACGGCCTGGTCGCAAATGCCGAGCAGATCAAAGGCAAGATCGGCGAGAAGCTGCGCGCCGGCCTGGCCGAACTGCCGCTGTCGCGGCAACTGGCCACCATCCATTGCGACGTGGATGGGCTGCCGGAGTGCGCCGACCTGATAGCGGCCACGCCCGATGTCGAGGCCCTGCGCGAGCTGTACCGGCGCTTCGAGTTCCACACCTGGCTGAAGCAGCTGGAGTCCGACCCGGCACACGCGCCGGAACTCGCCGACGGCGCCCCACCGGCGAGCGGCGATGCGACCAACGGCAGCGATAGCGCAGGCAGCGAGCGCCGCTACACCATCATCCGCGATGAGCAGAATTTGACCGCGTGGATCGACCGTCTGCGGACGGCGCCGCTCATCGCCTTCGACACCGAGACCACCAGCCTGGA
>CBFGWV010000301.1:0-5808 GCA_965652545.1 uncultured Candidatus Competibacteraceae bacterium
GCCTCGCCACTGGGCAATGTGGACGCCCAGGGCCTTCGCGCAGACCCCACCGGCGTGTTCCGCAGCCTGCTGCGCCGCGCCGCGGGCCAAGGCGGTGCCCGGCGGGTCGACGGCGTGTGGGTATCGGGCGATGGCGAACGCAGCCCGATGCTGATCGAGCTGACCGATACCGGCTTGGACATGGACGCCAAAGCAGATGTCATCGAGGCCATACGCAACCGCTTCGAGCACGTGCGTGGCGATGCAGATCTGCAGCTGGCACTGTCCGGCGGGCCGGTGTTCGCCGTGTATTCGCGTGACTTGATCCGCGCCGAGGTGCAGCGTCTGAGCATTGCAGCCACCGTGCTCATGGTGTTGATCCTGGGCTGGTCCTACCGCTCTGCGCGTGCCCTGCTGCTGATGGGCTTGCCGCTGGCCGGTGCCGTTGTCACCGGAACCGCCGCCGTGGTGCTGGTGTTCGGCAGCATCCACGGCATCGCCTTCGCCTTCGGCGTGACCCTGGTCGGCGTGGCCGTGGATTACCCGGTGCACGTGTTCAGCCACCGCCGGGCGGGCGAGTCGTCCGCCGTGTGCGTCGCCAGAATCTGGCCGACCCTGCGCCTGGGTGTGCTGACCACGCTGCTCGGTTATCTGGCCATGTTGTTCACCGAGATCACCGGGCTGGCACAGTTGGGGACCTTCGCCATCGGTGGTCTGCTGGGCGCGGCCCTGATTACCCGTTATCTGCTGCCCGGGCTGATCCCCGTGCACATGCCCACACCGCGCACCGGCAAGCGCCCGCCGTTGCTGTCGGCCACGCCCCCGGCCGCGGGCGCAACGCTGCTGCTGGCGGCCGCCGTGCTCGCCGGGCTGGGCCTGTGGACACAGCGCGAGAACTTGTGGGCGAGCGATTTGCAGGCCATGAGCCCCATCCCGCCCGCCTTAGCGACCGTGGACGAAGGGCTGCGCGCCGACCTCGGTGTGCCGGACCTGCGCTATATGGCATTGATCCGCGGCGACAGCGCCCAACAAGTGCTGGAGCGCAGCGAAGGGCTGGCCGATGCCCTCGAGCCGCTGCGCGAGCGCGGCGTGCTGGCGGCCGTCGATCACCCCGCCGCCTTGTTGCCCAGCGTCGCCACCCAGTCGGCGCGGCAGGCTATCCTGCCCCCATCGGCGGAACTTACCGCGCGGGTACGTGCGGTGGCGGACGAGGTCGGCTTCCGCGAGGGCGTGTTCGATGCGTTCATTGCCGATGTGGAGGCCTCGCGCAGCTTGCCGCCGCTCACGCCCGAGGACATCCGCCAACGCGGGCTCGGCCTGCTGCTGGAGGACCGCTTGTTCGCCCGCAACAACCAGTGGTTCGGCCTGGTACGCTTCCAGGGGGTGGACGATCCGCTGGCGCTGGCCGAGTGGTTCGCCGACCAGGCGCCGACCGCTGTCGTCTATGTGGACAGCAAACGGCGTATCGAAGCCGCCCTGGCCGATTTTCGCGACAAGGCCCTGGAGCGCTTCGCCCTGGGCGCGCTGCTGATCCTACTCACATTGGTCGTCGGACTGCGTACCCTGGGCGGCGCACTGCGGGTGGCTACCCCCGCCCTGCTGGCCGCCGCGGTGGCCGCGGCCCTGCTGGTCGTCAGCGGACAGCACCTGTCGGTGTTTCATTTGGTATCGTTGCTGCTTGTGGTCGGACTGGGGCTGGATTACGCGTTGTTCTTCAACCGTCGGGCCGCTGACGCCGCCGATCACGAGCAGACCTTCCGCGCGCTGGCGATCTGCGTGATATCCACGCTGTGCGTGTTCGGCCTGCTGGCGAGTTCACAACTTGCGGTGCTGGGCGAGATCGGCACGACAGTGAGCATCGGCACACTGGCGGCGCTGGTGTTCGCATGGCTGTCCAGCCGCAGACAGCAACCGGCCTGACCGGATACGACAACGACATATATGCCTGTACTGCGATTCTCAGCTTGTACCACGACCTCTGCGCTCGGCCACGGTGTGGAGGCCACTTGCGAGGCCTTGCGCCGACAACGCTCCGGTCTGCGGCTGAACGACTTCACCGGTACGCCGCTGCCGGTCTGGATCGGCGCTGTCGACGGGCTGGAGACGGTGCGCCTGCCCGAGCGGCTGGCGGCCTTCGATTGCCGCAACCACCGGTTGGCGCAGATCGCCTTGATGCAGGACGGCTTCGCACAGGCCGTCGCCGCGGCCGTCCGGCGGCTGGGTGCGTCGCGTATCGGCTTGTTCCTGGGCACCAGCACCTCGGGCATCGAGCGTACCGAGGCGGCCTACCGCGAGCGCACGGCGGACGGTGCCCTGCCGGCGGCATTCTCTTACCCGCACAGCCAGTCGTTGCACGCCGTGACCGCATTCGTCGCCGCCTCGCTGGGCCTGGAAGGCCCGGCACAAACCGTGTCCACCGCCTGCTCCTCCAGCGCCAAAGTCTTCGGCATGGCCGCGCGCTATATCGACGCCGGTCTGTGCGACGCGGCCGTAGTCGGCGGCGTCGACAGCCTGTGCCTGACCACCTTGTACGGCTTCGGGTCGCTGGAGCTGCTCTCCTGCGAGCCTTGCAGGCCCTGGGACACGGCCCGCGATGGGATCTCCATCGGTGAAGCCGCCGGTTTCGCGTTGTTGGAGCCGGCGGCGGCGGACGACGACGCGATCTGCCTGCTGGGCTACGGCGAGAGCAGCGATGCCTGGCACATGTCCGCGCCCCACCCGGACGGCCGTGGCGCCCAGGCGGCGATGGCACAGGCATTGACGAGCGCCGGCCTGCCGCCATCGGCCGTCGATTACATCAACCTGCACGGCACCGCGACACCGGCCAACGACGCGGCCGAGGACCGCGCGGTATGCGAGCTCTTCGGCCAGCGACCGCGGTGCAGCTCGACCAAGGGCTGGACCGGCCACACCCTGGGCGCGGCCGGCATCACCGAGGCGGTCATCGCCGCCCTGGCGGTGGAGCGGTCGATCGTGCCGGGCTCGCTCAATACCCGCACACCGGACCCGGCCCTGCGCTGCCGCCTGCAATTGGACACCGACGAGGTGCCGCTCAAGGTGGTGATGAGCAACTCCTTCGGCTTCGGCGGCAGCAACTGCGCCTTGCTCATCGGACGGCCGGTATGAGCCCGTTGTACATCATCGGCGCCGGTGTCTCGGCACCGGGGCTGGCGGACTGGCGGCAAGCCGCCCATGTGCTCGGTGGGCAGGTCGTACTGGCGGACGACGATTCGGGCTTCAAACCCAAGGCGCCGCCGATCCTCTCGCCCAACGAACGGCGACGGCTTTCGCCCACGATCACCCTGGCGTTACAGGTCGCTTGGGAAGCGGTCCAGCACGCGGGCTTGCCGGCCGACCGCCTGGCCGCCGTCTTCGCCTGCGGCGATGGCGACGGCGGCATCGTCCACCGCCTGTGCGAGGCGCTGGCCACCCCCGTGCCGCAGGTGTCCCCGACGGTGTTCCACAACTCCGTGCACAACGCGCCGGCCGGTTACTGGGCCATCGGCACCGGCTGCGAGATACCCGCGGTCAGCCTGGCGGCGCTGGACGAGTCGGCCGCCGCCGGTCTGCTCGAGGCCGCCGTGCAAGTCACCGCCACTGGCGAACCGGTCCTGCTGGTGGTCTACGACCTGCCCCCACCGCCCCCGCTGGCGGCCAAACGCCCGGTACTCGCCCCGTTCGGCGCGGCCCTGGTGCTGTCGCCGCAGCCCTCGGCGACAGCCCTGAGCCGGCTGCAATTGGCCTTGATCGGCGACGATGCGCCCACCGTCATGGACGACCCGGCCCTGGAGCACATGCGCCTGGGCAACCCGGCCGCGCGCTTGCTGCCGCTGCTAGAGGCGATGGTGCGCCGGCGGCCTGCCCGGCTTGTCCTGCCCGCGCCGCTGGGTCGCGCACTGGCGATCACGGTGAACCCATGCGGCTGACCCGGGACGATATTCTGGCGCTGATCCCCCACCAGGGCCGTATGTGCCTGCTCGATGGCGTGCAGCGCTTCGACGCCGGACAAATCGTTTGTATCGCCAACAGCCATCGCGATGCGGATAATCCCCTGCGCCGCGATGGGCGTCTGGACCCGATCCACCTCGTGGAGTACGGCGCCCAAGCCATGGCCGTGCACGGGGGGCTGCTCGGTCGCGAGGACACTCCGGGGCGGGAACCGCTCGGGTTTCTGGCCTCACTTCGCGATGTGCGCATCGACTGCGACCGGCTGGATACCATGGCCGCGCCCCTGGAGGTGCGCGCCATACGGCTGGCGGCGATGGACAGCGGCTCGATGTATGCGTTTGAGATCCACGCCGACGGGCGACAGCTGGCCAGCGGCCGCACCACCGTCATGCACCTGGAGGTTTGATGAAGCGGGCATTGATCAGCGGCGGCAGCGGGGACATCGGTTCGGCCATCGCCCGCCGTCTCGCGCGGGACGGGTTGCATGTCATCGTCCACGCCAACCACCGGCTCGCCCAGGCCCAAGCGATCGCTAACGCCATCATCGCCGATGGCGGCAGCGCCGAGGCCGTAGCCTTCGACCTCACCGATGCCACCGCCGTCTCCACCGCCGTAGAGGCGCTGCTGGCCGCCGGCCCGATCCAGGTGCTGGTGAACAACGCCGGCATCCACGACGATGCCCCCATGGCCGGCATGACCGCCGCCCAGTGGCAACGCGTCGTCGACGTGTCGCTCAATGGCTTCTTCAACCTCACCCAGCCGCTGCTGCTGCCGATGATGGCTACCCGCTGGGGACGCATCGTCAACCTGTCGTCCATCGCCGCCTTGTCCGGCAACCGCGGACAGGCCAACTACGCCGCGGCCAAGGCCGGGGTGATCGGCGCCACCCGCTCCCTGGCTATCGAGCTGGCCTCCCGCGGGGTCACCGTCAACGCCGTCGCCCCCGGCATCATCCAGGGGGCCATGACCGAGCAGGTGTTCGACAAAGACCGCCTGCGCCAGATCGTGCCCATGAAACGCGCCGGCACACCGGAAGAAGTCGCCGCCCTGGTGGCCTTCCTCGCCAGCGCCGATGCCGGCTACATCTCCGGCCAAGTCATTTCTATCAACGGTGCCATGGGCTTGGTAGCGGGATAACGGAGCGCGTGACCGTATTGAAAACCGTTGCCGTCATACCGGCCTATAACGAGTCGGCCACCATCGCCGCTGTCGTCGCCCGCGCACGCGCACAGATCGCGCACGTCATCGTCGTTGACGACGGCTCCACCGACGGCACGGCCGAGGCCATCGCCGACAGCGGCGCCACCGTGCTGCGCAACGCCACCAACCAGGGCAAGGCCGCCAGCCTGTGGCGGGGTATGGAACACGCCGTCGCCGCGGGCGCCGACCACGTCGTGACCCTCGACGGCGACGGGCAACACCGCCCCGAAGACATCCCGACACTACTCGATGCCGCCCGCCACCACCCCGGGCAAATCATCATTGCCTCGCGCCCCATGGACGCCGCCGCCATGCCGCCGCTGCGGCGCTTCGGCAACCGCCAGGCCAACTTCTGGATATCCTGGGCCGCGGGCTACCCGATACCCGACAGCCAGTCCGGCTTTCGGGTCTACCCCACGGAGCTGCTCCAACGCCTGAACGTACCGCACCAGAAAGCCCGCGGCTTCGTGTTCGAGAGCGAAATTCTCATCGCCGCGGCGGATGCCGGCGTACGAAGCGTGCCGGTGTGGATCGAAGCGATCTACCCGCCACAGCGCCGCCACAGCCACTACCGGCCCGCGCTGGACACCGTCAGGATCGTGCGCATGGTCGCGGCCAAGCTTCTGCGTGGCGGGATGCGGCCGATGCATTTGTGGCGGTCGTTACGGCCGGTGGATGGCG
>CBFGWV010000302.1:0-5790 GCA_965652545.1 uncultured Candidatus Competibacteraceae bacterium
AGGCCGCCGCGCAGAGCGACCTCATCATCATCGAAGGGGTGATGGGCTTGTTCGACGGCACCCCCAGCGCCGCCGATCTTGCGCAACGCTTCGGCGTGCCCGTGGGGCTGGTGATCGACGCCGGCGCCATGGCGCAGACCTTCGCCGCTATCGCGTGGGGGCTGGCCCGCTTCCGGCCAGAGCTGCGCATCGCCGGCATCATCGCCAACCGCGTCGCCGGCGACTACCACGCCGGGCTGGCCAAGGCGTTGCTGCCCGAGGCGCTGCCCTGGTGGGGCGCGCTACAACGGGACGAGGCCATCGAACTGCCCTCGCGACACCTGGGGCTGGTACAGGCCGGTGAACTCGCCGACCTGGACGCCCGCCTCGATGCCGCCGCCGCGCGCATCGCGGCCGCCGGCCTGACCGCCCTGCCACCTGCCGTAGCCTTCACCGCGCCGGCGGCTGAGCCGCTCGCCCCACTGCTCGACAGCACCCGCATCGCCGTGGCCACCGATGCCGCCTTTGCCTTCGTCTATGCGGCCAACCTCACCACGCTGACCGGCATGGGCGCGGAGATCGTTGCATTCTCACCGCTGGCCGGCGACCGCCTGCCGCCTTGCGATGCCGTCTACTTGCCCGGCGGCTACCCCGAATTGCACCTGGACGCGCTGGCCGGCAACAGCGGCCTGATCGACGACCTGCGTGCTCATCACCGGGCCGGGCGACCGATCTATGCCGAGTGCGGGGGCATGCTGTACCTGTGCGAAACCCTCACCGACCACGCCGGCCGCCGACGCGAACTTGTCGGCCTGCTGCCGGCCCAGGCGCAGATGACGACCGGCCTGCGCGGACTGGGGATGCAGGCCATGCACCTGGACGCGGGCGAGCTGCGCGGCCACAGCTTCCACCACAGCCGCCTGGACACCGACCTGCCCCCGGCCACCCTCACCCAGCGACCGGAAAGCGACCGCCCGGGCGAGGCCATCTACCGCCTGGGCCGGCTGACGGCGAGTTACTTCCATGGCTACTTCCCCAGCGCGCCGAGCGCGGTGGCGGCGCTGTTCGGCGGCCAGAGCCGGTAGCCCGGATATTCGACGCCCACAACGTCCGTTTCGCCACCCCCTGGGATCGCCGAGTTGTACTCGGCAGCCGAGCAACGCTCGGCCAAAAGCTTTCCAAGGGTGCTGCCACAAGCGAATGCCTCAGGGTTTTCAGAGCCTTCCAGACGGCCGGCCAACGGCCGGCTGCCGAGTACAACTCGGCGATCCCAGGGGGCGAGGACTGCGCAATCGCGTTTAAGAAGCCTTCAGTTTCAAGTCTCCAGAGTGGCCGTGAAAACCAGCCGATTGCCGAACGGGTCGGTCACCGTCATGTCAAGCGACCCCCAAGGCGTCGTCTCCAGGCCAGGGCGGGCGTACCTGAAACGCTTCGCGAGCAGCGATGCATGAAACGCCTCCAATCCGTCCACCTCGATCCGCAATGCCGCGCCTGGGCAACAATCGCCATGGTGCTCCGACAAGTGCAGGACGCACCCATCCAGCGACACCTGAATATACAGCGGCAAGTCGGGTTCGAAGCGGTGCGCCCAATCCTCCTTGAAGCCCAGGAAGTCGATGTAGAACGCCCTCGCCTTGGCTTCGTCGAAGATGCGCAGAATGGGGATGGGTGGTTTCAGGTGCATAAGGATTCCTATCTGCCGACTACACCACCACCGGATTGAGCCCGCCATCCATGGTCAAGACCACGCCGGTGACGTAGCTGGCGCGCTCGGACGCCAGGAACAAGGCCACGTCGGCGATCTCCTCCGGACGGGCGTAGCGGCGCAGGGGGATGCGCGCCTCGCCGGCTTTCTGCAGCTCCTCCTGTGGGCGGCCGGTCATTTTGGCCTCGGCCTCCAGGGCACCCTGGACACGCCCGGTGAGGGTGGCGCCGGGGTTGATGGCGTTGATGCGAATGCCGTGCGGCCCCCAGGCGTTCGCCAGACCGACCGAGGCGAGCATCAGCGAGGCATTGGCAGCGCCGCCGGGCAGGTGAATGGGGTTGGCGACTTTGCCGCCGGCACCGATGATGTTGACGATTGCCCCCCGCTGCCGTGCCCGCATGCCGGCGAGCACAGCGTCCATCGCGTGGATGTAGGTGAAGTATTTGGCGTCCATCGCCGCGTGCCAGGCCGCCGGGGTGAGTTCGCCCGGTGGCGTGCGTTTGGCCGCACCGGCGGAGTTGATCAACACATCGATCGGACCCAAAGATGCTTCGACCGCATTGACCATGTCGACGGCGCTATCGGGGTTGCTCAGGTCGGCGGCAACGGTCATCACCGCGCCACCGCCGGCGGACAGCGCGGCCGCCGCCTGCCCGAGATTGTCCGTGCTGCGCGAGGCAATCGCCACGGCGGCGCCTTCGGCCAGAAAGGCGTGCGCACAAGCCAGGCCGATACCCTTGCTGCCTCCGGTGATGAGCACGACCTTGCCGCCGAGATTCAGATCCACATCGTTGTCCTCGTATCGATGAAACCGTCATGGTAATGGATACGGTGCCGTCCGCCGGCGAACTTCGCAGCGGCTACGGTTACTCAAACGGCGACGACCTGGAGAACGAATGCCCCTCTCGAGCCCCGACGATTGGACGCTGTTGCAAAGCGTGGCCGTGTTCGCAGGCTGCGCGGTCGTCATCGCCATTCTGGGCACCTGGATCACCCGCGTAGTGGACCAGCTCGCCGACCAGACCGGCCTCGGCGAGGCCGTCGCCGGTGCGGTGCTGCTGGGGGCATCCACCTCACTCTCGGGTTCGGTGCTGTCGGTCACCGCGGCCTGGAACGGCCACCCCGAGTTGGCCGTCAGCAATGCTTTGGGCGGTATTGCGGTGCAGACGCTGTTCCTGGCCGTGGCGGACTTCTGGTACCGCCGGGCCAACCTGGAGCACGCGGCCGCTTCGGTCCCGAACATGCTGCAGAACGCCTTGCTGATCACGCTACTGGCGTTGATTCTCCTGGCGCCGCGCCTGCCGGACATCACCCTCTGGGGCATCCACCCGGTCACGCCGATGCTTTTCGGCCTGTACCTGTACGGGTTGCGGCTGGTCCACGGCGCCACGCTCAACCCGATGTGGCGCCCCGCACAGACGCGGGAGACACGCCAGGACACGCCGGACGACACCACGACCATGCCGTCGTTGCCGCGGTTGTGGCTGACATTCGGCGGATTGATGGCCGGTCTGGGGCTGGCGGGTTGGCTGCTGGAGCCGGCGGCCACCAACATCGCGGCGGACACCGGCCTGAGCCAGACCGCGGTGGGCGTACTGCTCACCGCGGTGAGCACGTCCATCCCCGAACTGGTGACCTCCATCGCCGCGGTGCGGCGCGGTGCGCTGACGCTGGCGGTGGGCGGCATCATCGGGGGCAACGCCTTCGATACGCTGTTCACGGCCGCCTCGGACATCGCCTACCGTGACGGCTCGATCTATCACGCCATGCCGGCGGCGTCGCTTCTGTGGCTGACGTTGACCTTACTCATGGCCGGCGTGCTGATGATGGGGCTGATACGCCGCGAGGAGCAGGGTATCGCCCATATCGGCTCCGAGAGCGTCGCCATCATCGTGTTGTATGTGCTGGGTGTGACACTGATGTTTTCGGGGGGTGGTTAATCGTGCGACACCGTCCGGCGCAGCGCGGGGAACACCCGGGCGACCTTGGCGAGCACGTAGTCGCCGTACGTGCCCTCGAACGCGTGGACACTCGCCCGATCCCAGCGCTGGCCACGGTCGTCCACCCAATCCTTCACCTGCACCGTCTCGATGGGTTTGACTTCGCTATCGAAGCCCGGGTCGAAGAAGAACGGGAACGACAGCCGGTCGCGGGCGCCGCTGTTGAACACGCGGTGTGGGGTCGAACGGTACAAACCCCGCGTCATCCGATCGAGCATGTCGCCGATGTTGCAGACGAATGTCCCATCCACCGGCGGGGCGTCTATCCACCCCCTGCGGCTGCGCACCTGAAGGCCGCCGATGCTGTCCTGCTTGAGCAGCGTGAGAACGCCGTAGTCCGTATGTTCGCCGACGCCCCAGTGATCGTCGGTCGCTTGCCGTGACGCGGTTCCCGGGTAGTTGAAGATACGAAAGAGAATCAGCGGGTCATGCGTGTAGCGCTCGTGGAAGTAATCGGCGTCCAACCCAAGGCTCAGGGCGATACCGCGCAGAACGGCTTGCGCAACGCGGGTGAGCTCCGCCATCCACGCCAGGACAGTCTCGCGCATGCCGGGGATTTCCGGAAACAGATTGCGCCCGTGCAAGGGCGTCTCGGCCAACACCCGCGGGTCATCGTCGGCAAGTTCCTCGCCGAAGTACAGCCCCTCCTTGTCGTCCGGAACACCGGATGTGAGCTCTCCGCCCAGTGGAAAATAGCCCCGCCAGGCTCGCCCGCCCAAGGCCATGCGGATACGCATCTTCGCGACATCGGGCTGCGCGAAGAATGCCCGGCTTTGCGCTTCCAGCCGCTGGGCAAGGGCCGGGTCGACCCCATGACCGGTGATATAGAAAAAGCCATCCTCGCGACAGGCCTGGCCGATCTGGCTTGCCACGGCAGCCTGGTCGCCGCTCCCGGCCACCAGCGTGGCGATATCGATGATGGGCAGGCGCTTGGGCGCCAACACGATTCCATGTTTCGAATGCACGACGAAAAACCTCCCCGGCGGCTGCCGGACCCGTTGCGGGTCCGTCCAGGCTACCGGATCGGCGCGCGGATAGCCAAAAAGGCCGCCCCGCCGCTACATCGGCGTTTCGTTCGTAACCTCGAAAGCGCTGGCGACCCGGGGTTCCATCGGCCTGACCTCGTAGCTCAAGCCACAGGCCATGCAAGGGTTTTGCGCCGCCAGGTCCGCCGCCTCGTCGAGGCTGCCGGCCAGGAAAATCCAGTAACCACCGATGACTTCTTTCGTCTCGGCGAAGGGTCCATCCGTCACCCCTTGTTGCGAAACGAGCCTTCCCTCCGTGGCGAGCCGCTGTCCTAGCTTGGCCTTCCCGTCGTTCACGAGTTGGTGGATCCAATCGTAAAACCGGTCGATGGCCTCTTGGATCTCCTCCGGCGTCTTATCCTTGCTCCACTTTCCACGGGAGAGGATCAAATACTCATTCAACGAATCGTTACCGCTCATGGCCCACCTTCATTTGCGAACCTCGCCACTGACCGGGCTCTGGCCTTCAACGCCTCGACCTCCCGGCTTTTCGGCTCAGCGGTCGTCACCAGGGACTGGATAAGCGTCTGCGCCGAGGCCGTGATGTCCTCGACCGCACGCTCGAACGCCTGCGCATTGGCCTTGGACGGTGCGCTGAAGCCGCTCAGCTTGCGAACGAACTGAAGCGCTGCATCGCGGATCTCCGCCTCGGTCGCCGGCGGCTCGAAATTGAACAACGTCTTGATATTCCTGCACATCGCAGGCCCACCCCGATGCGTCGTGAACTAAAGGCCGAAGGATACAACGATTCGCCCCCGGCAAGCGCCCTCGTGCGCAGCCACACGGGCCTTGCCCAAGGCCCACCAAGACCGTACCGGTAAACTGGGCCACGCCCTTTGCGACTGGCACCCGTAGGAGCGCTCCCCTGAGCGCGATCGGCCGGGTATCCGCACCCCCGGTGGGTGTGGTGCCAAACCGCCGGCGTCTGGTGCCTCGGGAGGCAATCGCCCTGAGGGCAGGGCTCCTACGGGTGCCAGTTGCAGGGGGCGGCGGTGAACGATAGGCGATGGGCGGACATCGCTCGCGGGTACGACAATGCCGGGACGCTGCCACCCAACCGCTCAACCGCTCAACCGCTCAA
>CBFGWV010000303.1:0-5760 GCA_965652545.1 uncultured Candidatus Competibacteraceae bacterium
GCACACCCACCGACAACCGGCTGACGCTGGAGACGGCGAACAAGACCATGCCCACCGGCGGCGTCAGCAAGCCGACCATCGAGCACATGATCATGATCACCCCGAACTGGACCGGGTCCACCCCGATGGCGGTGATCACCGGCAGGAACAACGGCACGCACAGCACGATGACGGCGATGCCCTCAAGGAACATGCCCAGCACCAGCAGGATGGCCACGATGATGGCGAGGATGACCGCCGGGCTGTCGGACACCGCCAGCAAGGCGGTGACGATCTGGTTGGGAATGCGCTGGTGGATCAGCAGCCAGCCGAAAAAGCCTGCCGCGGCGATCACGAACATCACGCGGACGGTGTGCAGCAACGTCTCCCACAGGATGCGCGGCAGATCGCGCACGCCGATCTCCCGATACACGAACATCGCCAGCACCAGCGCGTAGGCCGAGGCCACGACGCCGGCCTCCGTGGGGGTGAAGAAGCCGCCGAAGATGCCGCCGATGATGATCACCGGCGTGAGCAGGGACAGCCCCGCGTCGCAAAAGCTGTGCAGTCGTTGGCGTAGCGAACAGCGCTGCTCGCGCGGCATATCGGTCGCCACCGAGACCGCGAAGACGGTCAACATCAAGGCCGCCGCCATCAGCAGGCCGGGCACCACGCCGGCGAGAAACAGCTTGGAGACGGACACCCCGGTGATCGACGAATACAGCACGAACGGAA
Source organism: uncultured Candidatus Competibacteraceae bacterium (assembly GCA_965652545.1). Lineage (GTDB taxonomy): Bacteria > Pseudomonadota > Gammaproteobacteria > Competibacterales > Competibacteraceae > CBFGWV01. The sequence continues at coordinate 715 of CBFGWV010000303.1, forward strand.
TCGACGGTGGGAAGACCGGGCCGATAGTCGATGAGGCGGCGGTAATGGCGGCAGAGAATTTCGGGTCGTAGCCACGGTCGTTCATGGCTTTGAGTTCGATCTGCCCCAGGCCCGCGGCATCCGCCACCGCCGCCCCGGACATGCCGGAGAACAGCAGGCTGGCCAGCACATTCACCTGCCCCAGCCCGCCTCGGATATGACCGACGCAGTCATTGGCGAAGCGGAAGATCCGCTCGGTGATGCCGCCGGTGTTCATGAGGTTGCCGGCCAGGATGAAGAACGGTATGGCCAACAGCGTGAACGCCGTGGTGGCCGAGAACATGCGCTGGGGCAGCATGGCGAGAATGCCGACGTCGCCCTGCCCCACATAGACGATGACCGCGGTCAACCCGAGGGCGACCGCCACCGGAAGGCCCAGGGCGATCAAGCCCACGAGCCCGGCAAGAATGACGAGCGATAGCATGGAGACCTCGTCGAGGCCGGCGCAGTCTGTGTGGGCCGCGCCGGCGGCAGTATTAGCCGGTCACTTCGCGAGGAAGCTCATGAAGGTATCCAGGTTCTCCTTGCCGGAGAACTCGGCGATCCGCGCATACGCCGGCGCCATCTTGGCGCGAAAGGCCGCAAGGTCCGGCCGAGTCACCTGCATGCCCGCCGCGCTGAGCTGACGGATCTCGTCCTCTTCCTGCTCGGCCACCAGCTTGCGCATCAGCGCCCCGGCAGCCTTGCTCTCTTCGCGCACAATCCCTTGCTGCTCGGGTGTCAGGCTGTCCCAGGTGGTCTTGCTGATCACGTGCACCATGCTGTTGTACGAGTGCCGGGTCAGCGCCAGGTGCTTCTGGAACTCGTTGAGTTTGAAGTGGTGGATGACGCCGATGGGGTTCTCTTGCCCGTCGACGACACCCTGGTTTAGGGCGTTGGGCAGTTCAGGAAAGGCGATCTGCGTCGCGCTGGCGCCCAGCGCCTCCATGGCGGCCACCAACTGGACCTCCGGCGGCGTGCGCATCTTCAGGCCGACCATATCCTCGGGGGTTTCGATGGGGCGGACGTTGTTGGTGACGTTGCGGAAGCCGTACTCCCAGTTGGCCAGCAGGATCAGGCCTTGGGCTTCCAGCTTCGGCGCCGCCCAGTCGTTGAACGGGCCATCCAGAACCTCGTGGGCGTGCGCATAGTCGCGAAAGGCGAACGGGGCCATGACGGTGCCGAAGGCCTTTTCGTATTTATCCAGCCCGCCCTGGGTGGGCAGGTTCATGTCCACGGCGCCAAGCACCGTCTGCTCCAGCTGTTCGGGCGGAGAACCCAACTGATTGGCCGGGTAGATCGATACCGTGACCTCGCCGTCGGTGCGCTCGGCCACCGCCGCGGCGAACTGCATGGCGGCGATATGCCCAGGGTGGGTTTCGGCGGCGAAGTGGGCAAAGCGCAGCTCGGTCTGGGCGAATGCCGCTGTGCCGAACGCGGCGGCAACGCTGGTGGCGGCAAGCACCGCCAGGTGTTTGCGAATCGTCTTCATACAATCCAATCCTCCGTCCTATCGTTTTGGGTGTATCACTGCCCGCCGCTAAAGGCGCGCCTCGATACCTGTCAGCCGTTCGTAGGCTTTGATGACGGCTGTGCAGCCTTCGTCCCCGTGACCGAGAATGCTGGCCAGGGCGTAGGTTTGGTGGACCGCTTCGGCCATGAAGCCAGGCAGGCCCGCGGCCTCCAGCCAGTGGGCGTAATAGCGGACGTCCTTCTGGGCATTGGCCAGCGACATGTGCGGGGTAAAGTCGCCCTCGAGCGTGGCCTGGCCGTAGAGGTCCATCATTCCGGACCGGCCCCCGGCGGCCGAGATGATGCCGATCACCTTGTTCAGGTCCAGCCCGTCGCGGGCGGCCAGGGCGAAGCCCTCGCACCACGACGCGACGTTGGCGAAGGCGATGTAGTTGTGGATGAGCTTCAGGCGTATGGCGTGACCGGCAGGCCCCACGTGGAAGACATTCTCGGCATAGGCCGCGAACATCGGCCGTAGACGCTCCAGAAGCTCGGTATCGCCGCCGAACAGCACATTGACCTCGCCGCGCTCGGCATGTGCCGGGGTGCGGGTCATCGGTGCCTCGGCGTAGGCGATATCGCGGGCGGCGCATTCGGCCCGCATACGGTCGACGTGTTCGGGCGACACCGTGGTGTGATCGAGAAACACGCTGCCCGGACGCATCCTGGCGAGCACACCGTCTGCGCCCAAGGCAATGCCTTGTACCGCTTCGGCCGTGGTGACGCAGACGGCCAGGACGTCTACGGCAGCGGCCATGTCGGCTGCGCTGGCTGCGACGGTGGCGCCCTGCTCCACTGCCGCGGCGACGGTCTCCGGGCGCAGGTCCAGCACCGACACCGGCCAACCGTGCTTGAGCAGGTTTTTGACCAACCCCCGCCCCATGCCGCCGAGACCGATGAAGCCGATGGCTGTCGGTTGCTTGCTCATTCCATACGCTCCTTTGGTGCCCGCTGGTGCGCGGTGCGTTTTTTCTACCTAAGCATAGATCAGGTTGTCTGACAATATGACTTTGCGATACCGTGTGAACCGTGTTCCGCAGTACGATTCGCGGAACGGCCAATGAATTGCGATACGCGTTCCCGCGCTGAGGATGTCTTGCCCATGAGCACGCCCGATCACTTCGAGCGAATCGAACGACCGCGTCGACTCCCCGATGAAATCGCTCGGAGTATTTCCGCGGCCATCGAATCCGGTCAGTTGAAGCCGGGCGACCGTCTGCCCACCGAGCACGCCTTGTCGCGGCAGTTCGGTGTCGCGCGCACGGTGGTGCGCGAGGCCATCTCCCTGCTCAAGTACGACGGGGTCATCCGTGCCCGCCAGGGGGTCGGGGCGTTCATCAGCGAGCCGGGCGAGCGCACGGCGTTTCGCATCAGCCCCGCGTGCTTCGAAAAGCGTCGGCAGGTGGTGCAGCTATTGCAGTTGCGCAACGGCGCCCAGGCCGAAGCCAGTGCCCTGGCAGCGCTGGCCCGCAGCGATGCGCAGTTGCGTGAGATCCACAACCACTTGGCGGCCATGGGTGACGCGGTGACCCGGGGCGAGGCGCAGATCGAGCGCCGTGTGGATGCGCAGTCGGCGTTCTACCGGGCGATTACCGAGGCCTCGGGGAACGAGTACTTTGTCGAGTTCATCGGCATGATAGAGGCCCGGATCATGGAGAACCTGCGCTCGGTGGTGATCAAGAACGCCCGCGCCACCGAATGGGGTGTCCATGTACTGGAGGAGCATCGCGCCGTCTTCGAGGCGATCTGCGCCCAGGATGCCACTGCCGCGCGGGATGCCACCCGTCGGCATTTCGAGCGCGCCGCCAAGCGGCTGGCCGACCGGGCGGATCTGGCCGACACCCAGTAAGAAAACGACAACCGGTATGACTACCAAGGCATAGGAGACACCATGCAACCTCGTCACGGCGGCCGGATTCTGGTCGATCAACTGATGCTGCAAGGGGTGGAGCGCGTGTTTTGCGTGCCGGGCGAGAGCTTCCTCGCCGCCCTGGACGGTTTGCACGATAGCGACATCGCCACCATCGTCTGCCGCCAGGAAGGCGGCGCCGCGATGATGGCCGAGGCCCACGGCAAGCTTACCGGCCGCCCCGGCGTGGCCTTCGTCACCCGCGGCCCCGGGGCGACCAACGCCTCGGCCGGTGTGCACGTGGCGTTTCAGGATTCGACGCCGATGATCCTGTTCATCGGCCAGGTCGCCAGTCATCAACGCGACCGGGAGGCCTTTCAGGAGGTCGATTACCGGCAGATGTTCGGCCCGCTGGCCAAATGGGTGGCGCAGATCGACGTCACCGAGCGGATTCCCGAGTACCTCAGCCACGCCTTCCACGTGGCTACCGCCGGCCGCCCCGGGCCGGTGGTGCTGGCGCTGCCCGAGGACATGCTCTCGGCCACCGCTTCGGTCGGGGATGCGTTGCCCGCGATCACCGTGCAAAGCCCGGCCGGCCCGGCGGACGCCGAGGCGATCGCCCGACACCTGTCCGCGGCGCGGCGGCCGTTCGTCATTGTCGGCGGTGGTGGCTGGACGGCAGAGGCGTCGGACAATCTGGCGCGCTTCGCTGAGCATTTCACGCTACCGGTGGGGGCTTCGTTCCGCTGCCAGGATTACCTGGACAACCGCCATGCCAGCTACGTCGGCGATGTGGGCATCGGCATCAACCCCAAGCTGGCGGCGCGTGTACGCGAGAGCGATCTGCTGCTGGTGTTGGGTGCCCGTCTGGGGGAAATGACCACCAGCGGCTACAGCCTGGTCGGCATCCCCTCGCCCGCCCAGACCTTGATCCATGTCTATCCGGACCCCAACGAACTTGGGCGGGTGTACCGGCCGGCGGTGGCGCTGGCCACCTCCCCGGCCGCCCTGCTGCCTCATCTGGCGGCGCTGGATGCGCCGGCCGCCCCGGTCTGGGCCGATGGCACGGCGGCGGCGAGGGCGGATTACGAACAATGGCAGCAGCCGGAGGAGACCCCGGGCGATCTGAAAATGGAGGCGGTCGTCCGCCATCTGTCCCAGACCCTGCCGGAAGATGCCATTCTCACCAATGGTGCGGGCAACTACTCCGCCTGGCTGCATCGCTATTACCAGTACAAGCGCTGGCGCACCCAGCTTGCACCCACCTCCGGCTCCATGGGCTACGGCTTGCCCGCGGCGGTGGCGGCGAAGCTGGCGTACCCCGACCGCGTCGTCGTGTGCTTCGCCGGTGACGGCTGCCTGCAGATGACGATGCAGGAGTTCGGCACCGCGGCTCAATACGGTGCCAACGTCATCGTGCTGGTCATCAACAACGGCATGTACGGCACTATCCGCATGCACCAGGAGCGCCACTACCCCGGCCGGGTCAGCGGGACGATGCTGCACAACCCGGACTTCGCCGCCCTCGCCCGGGCCTACGGGGGCTATGGTGAAACGGTCACCCGCACGGCCGACTTCCCCGGCGCCATGGACAGGGCTTTGTCCGCCGGGGCGCCGGCCATGCTGGAGCTGCGCATCGACCCCGAAGCGCTGTCCCCGCGGCTGCG
>CBFGWV010000304.1:0-5722 GCA_965652545.1 uncultured Candidatus Competibacteraceae bacterium
GTCACATCGTATTGATGGCAACTTACAACCAGTGGATGAATGCCAAGGTGTATGAAGCCGCAGGCAAGCTACCGAAGGAAGAGCTGGTTGCCGACCGCAAAGCCTTCTTCGGATCGCTTCTTGGGACGCTCAATCACATCGTGGTTGGCGACACCATCTGGCTCAAGCGTTTCGCCATGCATCCGGCCAGACACGCGGCTTTGGATCCTGTCCGCACCATGGCAATGCCCACATCGTTGGATGCAATCCTGTTTACAGATCTTGAGCCGCTATACAGCCACCGACGGTTGATCGACAACATCATCATCGAGTGGGCCGCATCGCTGACGGACTCAGATTTGACACACACCCTGGAATACTCGAACAGCAAGAGCGTCGTCGGGCGACGGAACTTCGCAAGTTTGGTGCTGCATTTTTTCAATCATCAGACCCACCACCGCGGGCAGGCGACGACATTGCTGAGCCAAGCGGGCCAGGATGTCGGCATCACGGACTTGCTGGCGTTGATTCCGAACGAGGTTTGATCAGGCCGGGCGGGCCAGCAACGACCACAGCCGTTCGGCATCCGGCGCGAGCCGCTCGTTGGATCGGAACATCTGGACGTCCATCGCCAGGGTGAGCTCGTCGCCGGCCAATTGGACCAACTCGCCACGCTCCAGCTCCGCCCGCGCACAGCTCTCCGGCAGCCAGGCCATGCCGTTGCCGCGTACGGCCATGGCTTTGATGGCCTCGGACATGGAGTTTTCGTAGCGCAGGCTCAACACCGGGCGATGCGTCAGTCGCGCCAGGATCAGTTCGACCATCTTGCCGAGATAGCAATCGGAGGTGTAGCCGAGAAACGGCGTGCCGCCACCGGCATCGTTGCTGTGCAGCATGTGTAGCGGTTGCCCGTCGGCATTGGGCGCGGAGACGGGAACCAACACCTCGCGTGACAAGGTGATGGATGGGTAGCGCACCGCATCCAGCAGCGGCGGCCCGTTGGGATGGCTGAAGCACAGCAGGAAGTCGCAGCGGCGCATCACCAGCAGCTCCACGCAGTCGTGGACGTTGTTGGCCTCCATGCGCACGCGGGTGTGCCCGAGTTGGGGTTGCAGCTCGCCGAACCAGCGCGGAAAGAACGTCAAGGCCAGTGTGTGCAAGGCGGCGAACGAAAGCGTCGAGGCGTCGGCGCCCAGTTGTGTCCGGCATTCATCGCGGGTGCGGTGCAGGGCGCGGACGATCTCCTGCGCCGATTGGCGGAAGTGCTCGCCGGCGGTGGTCAGCGTAACCGGGTAGGAACCACGATCGACCAACGGTGGCCCCAGCCAGTGCTCCAAGGCGCGTATGCGCCGGCTGAACGCCGGCTGGCTGACGTTTCGGGCCGAGGCGGCGCTGGAGAAGTTGCGCATGGTGGCCAGCACCAGAAAATCCTCGATCCACTCCAGGTCCATGTCGGTCTCCAACTTGTTATGCAGAAATTGAATCGTTGATCAGAACATAGCATTGGCGATGACGATTGTATTGCCTCTATCGTTTTTTCAACAGACGGTGGGGGTGAGCATGTTGGGAATCATTGGCGGTATGGGTCCTTTGGCGACGGCCGACTTCATGCGCAAGCTGACGGTCGCCAAGCAGGCTCAACGGGATCAGGACCATGTACCGGCCCTGGTCTGGTCGCTGCCGCAGATTCCGGACCGTTCCGATGCCCTGATCCACGGCGGGGCCTCGCCCCTGCCGGCGCTGGTGGCCTGCGCCCGGGGCCTGCGCCGGGCCGGTGCGCGTATCGGTGTCATGCCGTGCAACACCGCTCACCATTGGGCCGACGAGATCAGCGCGCAAAGCGGTTTGCCCTTGCTGCACATCGCCGCCGCCGCGGTCGATGCGCTGGCGGCGGCTCCGCGCGTGGCACGCACAGTCAGCGTGCTGGGGACCGAGGGCACTCACCGCTCGGGGTTCTACGATGCGTTCTTGCGGCGGGCCGGTTTTGTCCCGCTGCCGCTCGGCCCGGCAGCGCTGGCGGCTGTTCAATCGGCGGTGCGCGCGATCAAGGCCGGGCGGCTGGCCGATGCCGCGGACATCGTCGAACGCCAGCTGCGCCATGCCCGTGAGACCGGTGCCGACGCCATCATCCTGGCCTGCACGGAGCTGCCGCTGGTGGCCCCGTGCGCGCCCGACACCCTCGACGCCACCCTGGCTCTGGCCCAGGCCTGCGTGCGCTGGCATGAGGCGCACGGCGGCGGCCACCCGGGCGACGAGCCCTTGGATTCCAACCACAACGATAACGACTCGCTGTACCCGTCCGGCGCCCTCGGCCCGGGTTTTGCGCCACACCCGTTCTTGACACCTTGGAGGAGACTTTCCCTATGAACGCCACGATCAAACGCACCCTCATCGGTATCACCACGACCCTGGCCTGCATCGGCACGGCCCAGGCCGCCGAGCAGTGCACCAACCCCACCTGGACCAAAATCATGGAGCGCAACACGCTCACAGTGGGGGTGAAAGCCGACTACAAACCCTGGGGTTTCCGCGACAGCAGCGGTGAGCTGATCGGCATGGAGATCGATCTGGCCAAGGATGTTGCCCGACGCATGGGGGTCGAGCTGGAGCTGGTGCCGGTCCAGTCGTCCAACCGCATGCAGTTTCTCGAGCAAGGGCGGATCGACCTGATGATTGCCACGATGTCGGACCGCGACGACCGCCGTGCCATCGTAGGCACCGTGCAGCCCAACTATTACTCCGCCGGCACCAATGCCATGGTACCCAAGGCCTTGGGTTTGACCGCCTGGGAAGAGTTGCGCGGCCGGCCGGTGTGCGGTTTGCAGGGGGCGTTCTACAACCAGGGCGTCGAGCAGCGCTATGGCGCGACCATCGTTGCGTTCTCCGGCAACGCCGAGGCCAAGCAGGCCTTGCGCGACAAGAAATGCGTCGCCTATGTCTTCGACGACTCGTCGATCATGTCCGACCTTGCCTCCGGCGGTTTCGACGATTTCGAAATGCCCTTCCCCAGCGAGGACGATACCCCCTGGGCATTGGCCGTACCGCTGGCCGAGCGCGATTGCGTCTTCGGCCAGTTCATGTCGGGGGTCGTGTTCAATTGGCACCAGTCCGGTTTCATCGCCGAGCAGGAAGCCAAGTGGGGTATCCAACCCACGGCCTTCGTCGCCCATGAGCGCGAGCGCTTCGCCGACCCCCTGGTGAAGTAGCCCGCCGGCGCCAGTCGGACTTGGCGCGGGTGTCGCCGACCCGCGCCCTTTTTCCACCACATCGATGGAAGCGGGGGTTATCGATGGATGGTTTCGCTGCGTATTTCAGATCGTTCGCGCTCGAGCACCCGAGCTGGAACTTCGTGTACCTGTACGACCCGGTACAGGCTGGGCGGGTCATCGATGGCATTGGTTTGACCGTGCTGCTGGCCGTGGCCTGTATCACCATCAGCGTCGTCATCGGCGTGGTCGGCGCCGGTATGCAGGGCAGCCGCAGCCGCGTGCTGCGCGCGGTGGTGCAGGGCTATATCCAATGCTTTCGCAACACACCGCCGTTCGTGCAACTGCTGTTCTTTTACTTTGCGCTGGGCCAGTTCACGCCGACGTACTCACCCGACGGCTGGCTTGAGATGCCGATCATCTCCAACGTGGGTTGGGCGGTCATCTCGCTGTCGCTGTTCGCCGGGGCGTTCAACGTGGAGATCTTCCGTGCGGGAATCGAGGCGGTGCCGCACGCCACACGCGAGGCGGCCGGGGCGCTGGGGTTCACGCGCTACCAAAGCTACCGCTACATCGTGCTGCCGCTGGCGTTCCGCATCAGCCTGCCGGCGCTCAACAACAACCTCGTCAATCTGGTGAAGACCACCACCCAGGCCTTCGCCATCGCCGTGCCGGAGCTGCTCTACCAATGCGTAAGCATCTGGAACGATTACCCCAGCGCCCAGAGGCCCACCATGCTGCTGCTGTTTGTCGTCTACATCGCCCTGGTGGCCATCGTCGTGTTCGCCATGCACCGCTGGGAGCGGGCATTGGCACTGCCCGGCTTCGGGCGTTGAGGTCATGACCATGACCTCGCGCTCGATTCTGCCTGTGCTGTTGCCGCCGGACCGGCGGGCAACCACCCCGGACCCCATCGGCACCTGCCGGCAACTGGCGGCGGTGCCCTCCTGGCTGGTCATGGCGGCCTTGGCGGTTCTGGCCCTGGCGCCCCTGGCGGCGCATGCCGCCGACCGCTTCGGCACCGTGGAGGCATTTGCCGCGTTGTGGCGCTGGATGCCGTATCTGCTGCTGCATGGGTTTCTGTTCAATATCGTCATCTCTTGCCTGTGCATGCTGCTGGGCACGGCGGTGGGCGTGTTCCTGGGGCTGGGGCAGGTGTCGCAGGCCTGGGCGGTCCGGCGTGGGTCCTGGCTGGTGACCCAGTTGTTCCGCAACTCGCCCTGGCTGGTGCTGTTGTTCATCGTGATGCTGGCGTTTCCGTTCGAGATCCGCGTGGCCGGGGTGACGATACCGGTGCCCGACTGGGTGAAGGCGGTCATCGGCCTGGCCCTGCCGGTGATGGCCAACATCGCCGAGATCGTCCGCGGCGCTATCCGTTCGGTGCCCGACGGTCAATGGGAGGCGGCCGAGTCGCTGGCCTTCAGCCGGCGCCAGATCCTCTGGCGGATCATTCTCCCGCAGTGCATCAAGCGGATGATCCCGCCGTGGATGAACTGGTACGCCATTCTCACCATGGCCACCCCGCTGTGTTCGATCCTGGGTGTGGACGAGCTGGTCAACCTGATCCGCCAGGCCATTGCTGCGGAGAACAACCGGCCGGAGCTGCTGGTGCCGTTTTACGGTTTCGCGCTGACGGCGTTCTTTCTCTATTGCTATCCCATTGCGCGCGTGACGGTGGCGTTGGAGCGCCGCTTCAACGTTCGCTATTGACCTGGAGTACGTTTCGATGTCGACAGTAATGCAGGCACGCGATCAAGGGTCGCCGGATGAGCCGATCGTCCGTATTCGGGATGTCCACAAGTCCTATGGCAGCATCGAGGTGCTCAAAGGCGTGTCAATGGATGTGCGCAAGGGGGAAGTGGTTTGCATTATTGGTCCATCGGGGTCCGGTAAGTCGACGCTTATCCGCTGCATCAATGCCCTGAGTCCGATTAATGCCGGGTCTATTACGGTGGATGGGCAGTGTGTGAGTGATCCGAAGTTGGACACGCTGTCGTTGCGGCGCAAGGTGGGGATGGTATTTCAGCAATACAATCTGTTTCCGCATAAAACGGCGTTGGAAAACATCATGATGGCGCCGCTGCTGGTGTTGAAGGAGAACAAGGCGGAGGTGGAGGCGCGCGCCCGTGCGTTGATGTGCAAGGTGCGTTTGGAGGGTAAGGAGGATTGTTATCCGGGTGAGTTGTCGGGTGGCCAGCAGCAGCGTGTGGCGATTGCGCGTTCGTTGGCGATGCGGCCGGATGTGATGTTGTTCGATGAGGTGACGGCTGCGCTGGATCCGGAGACGGTGAAGGAAGTGCTGGTGACGATCAAGGCGCTGGCGGCGGAGGGGATGACGTGCATTCTGGTGACGCACGAGATGGGGTTCGCGCGCGAGGTGGCCAATCACATTTACTTCACTGACCGGGGGGTGATCGTGGAGCACGGGCCGCCGGAGGCGTTCTTCGCCAGGGCGCGCGATCCGCGGACGCGGGCGTTTCTGAGTCAGGTTTTGTAGCTGGGGCGGGTCCATGCGGGTGCGGTGCGTGCTTGGTTGG
>CBFGWV010000305.1:0-5718 GCA_965652545.1 uncultured Candidatus Competibacteraceae bacterium
CAGGCTCCAGGCCGTTGGGGGCTTGGACGCTCAATCACGAATGGTGGGAAGGCCTTATTGTTATGACTTTGTTTTCTTCTAACCAATTGGCAACGAAATTTAACAAAGCATCAGCACGCGACACACATTCCCTGACCGCGCTCTCCGGCACAATATCGCCGGAGTAATCCGCGACATTACGCTGCTTGCGCAATGCATCCAGCACAATCACCGTCTGCCTGTCCAGGCCGACGGTTTGGTTGAGCGTCTGGATCATCGTCATGTGGTGGCCGGGTTTGCTCGTCAGCGTTCTGAAACCATTGGCCTGCAAAGCCGCATTGGCCACCTGCATGATAGCCTTGTAGGCCGCATCGAAGCGATTCTCGGCGCTGATCTCCATCACATGGGCATCGGCGATGTTACGCTTGGCTGCCGACAGCAGCCGCGAGATCACACCGGCGTCCGGCGTGATTTTTTCCAGACTGATGCCGACCAGGTTATCCAGGCTCATCTTCACTCCCGATCACGTTCATACGTGGCTTCGCCAGCACATCAGTGACAAAGGCATCTTTCTCCATTTTCATATGGGTCCATTCCTCCTTGAGATAAATTTTCGGATTCACTTCACGCCCCAACGCGCCCTGAACCGGATAAAGCGCGGTGATCACCTCGGTAAAGCCGGCTTCGCCAATAATCAGCAAGTCGATATCGCTTGCCGCAGTCTCTCTGCCACTGGCCACGGAGCCGAAGACAAATGCCCAGTCTATTTTTCCCGCGAGCGGGCCGAGAGCGCGTCGGAGAGCCTCAGTTACGCCAAAGGTCTTTTTGACGATACCGATCAGCTCACCGAAAATCGGGCACTGAGGGTTAGCTTGATAATGGTGCTGATTACCGATCCGCGTCATATGCAGAATGCCCGCTGCCAGCATGCGGTCCAGCTCACGTTTGATCGTCGCCACCCCCATGCCGGTCAAACGCAGAATCTCCTTGGTGTAAAAACTCCTGTCCGGCTGCCCATACAGCAGGCCCAGTACCTTTTGCTGGGTCTCGGTAAACAGGGCGTCGCCAAGCTGGCTCATGACGGGACCACGACAAAGTTCATAATTGATGAACTTTAGTTCACTACAGATGAACGATCAAGCCGAGATCCCGCCCTGAAAACCCCAGAAACTATCCGTCAAATCCTTGCTGCTCACTCCCACTCGATCGTCGCCGGCGGCTTGCCGGAGATGTCGTACACCACGCGTGAGATGCCGGCGGTTTCGTTGATGATCCGGCGCGAGACCTTGTCCAGGAAGGCGTACGGCAGCTCGGCCCAGCGGGCGGTCATGAAGTCGATGGTTTCGACCGCGCGCAGGGCGATGACGTAGTCGTAGCGGCGGCCGTCGCCCATGACGCCGACGGATTTGACGGGCAGGAAGACGGCGAAGGCCTGGCTGGTCTTCTCGTACAGGCCATCGCGGCGCAGTTCTTCGATGAAGATGGCGTCGGCCAGGCGCAGCAGGTCGGCGTATTCCTTTTTCACCTCGCCGAGGATGCGCACGCCCAGGCCGGGCCCGGGGAAGGGGTGGCGGTAGACCATCTCGTGCGGCAGGCCGAGTTCGACGCCGAGGCGGCGGACTTCGTCTTTGAACAACTCGCGCAGGGGCTCGACGAGGCCCATTTTCATGTGCTCGGGCAGGCCGCCGACGTTGTGGTGGGATTTGATGACGTGGGCTTTGCCGGTCTTGCTGCCGGCGGATTCGATGACGTCGGGGTAGATGGTGCCCTGGGCCAGCCATTTGGCGTCGGTGAGCTTGGCGGCTTCTTCTTCGAAGATCTGCACGAACAGGTTGCCGATGATCTTGCGCTTGCGCTCGGGGTCGGTGACGCCGTCGAGGGCGTCGAGGTAGCGCTCTTCGGCGTCGACGCGGATAACGCGCACGCCCATGTGCTTGGCGAAGGTGGCCATGACCTGATCGCCTTCGTGCAGGCGCAGCAGGCCGGTGTCGACGAACACGCAGGTGAGCTGGTCGCCGATGGCTTTGTGCAGCAGGGCGGCGACGACGGAGGAGTCCACGCCACCGGACAGACCCAGCAGGACGTGGTCGCTGCCGACTTTCTCACGCACGGCGGCGATGCTGTCGTCGATGATGTTGCCGGTGGTCCACAGCCCGTCGCAGCCGCAGATCTCGCGCACGAAGCGGCGCAGGATGCGCTCGCCCTGACGGGTGTGGGTGACCTCGGGGTGGAACTGCACGGCGTAGAACTTGCGCGACTCGTCGGCCATGCCGGCCAGCGGTGCGTTGTCGCTGGAGGCGATGCAGACAAAGCCGGGGGGCAGCTCGGTGACTTTGTCGCCGTGGCTCATCCAGACATCGAGCAGGCCATGGCCTTGCTCGTTGGTGCGATCTTCGATGTCGCGGAACAGTGCGGAGTGGTTGCGTGCGCGCACCTCGGCGTAGCCGAACTCGCGGTGGGTGGAGGTCTCCACTTTGCCGCCAAGCTGCACGGCCATGGTCTGCATGCCGTAGCAGATGCCCAGCACGGGCACGCCCAGGGTGTACACGCACTCCGGCGCGCGGGGGCCGGTCTCGACGGTGGTGGACTCCGGCCCGCCGGAGAGGATGATGCCGTTGGGGTTGAACGCGCGTACGTCGTCGTCACCGACGTCCCAGGGGTGGATTTCGCAGTACACGCCGATCTCGCGGATTCGGCGGGCGATGAGCTGAGTGTACTGGGCGCCGAAGTCCAGGATGAGGATGCGTTGTTTGTGGATGTCGGTGGTCATGGCTGCGCGTTTCCGTCGTCTGTAACGAAGCGCCCCCGCTCTGGGCGGGGGCGTTTGGGTCGGACCGGGTGTCAGTCGGTTCGGTAATTCGGGGCTTCTTTCGTGATGCTCACATCGTGGACGTGAGACTCCCTCACGCCCGCATTGGTGATGCGCACGAATTGCGGCTTGGTACGCATCTCGTCGATGGTGCGACAGCCCACGTAGCCCATGCTGGCGCGCAGCCCGCCCATCATCTGATGGACGATGGCGGACATGGAGCCCTTGTACGGTACCCGCCCCTCGATGCCCTCGGGCACGAGTTTGTCGGCGCGGGCGTTGTCCTGGAAGTAACGATCGGACGAGCCGTGCGATTGGGTCATTGCGCCCATGGAGCCCATGCCGCGGTAGGCCTTGTAGGAGCGGCCCTGGTAGAGCTCGACCTCGCCGGGAGCCTCTTCGGTGCCGGCCAGCAGGCTGCCGACCATGACGCAGTGGGCACCGGCGACGATGGCCTTGGCCAGGTCGCCGGAGTAGCGCACGCCGCCGTCGGCGATCAGCGGGACATCGGCCTTGGCCAGGGCTTCGGCAACGTTGGACACGGCGCTGACCTGGGGCACGCCGACACCGGCGACGATGCGGGTGGTGCAGATGGAGCCGGGGCCGATGCCGACCTTGACCGCGTCAGCGCCGGCCTCGACGAGATCCAGCGCGGCCTCGCCGGTGGCGATGTTGCCACCGATGACCTGCACGTCGGGGAAGTGATGTTTGACCCAGCGCACGCGATCGAGCACACCGCGGGAATGACCGTGGGCGGTGTCGACGACGATGACGTCCACACCGGCGGCAGCCAGGGCGGCGACGCGCTCTTCGGTGCCCTCACCGGTGCCGACGGCGGCGCCCACGCGCAGGCGCTCATAGGCGTCCTTGCAGGCGTTGGGGAAGTCGCTGGACTTCTGGATGTCCTTGACGGTGACCATGCCGCGCAACTGGAAGCCATCGTTGACGACGAGGATCTTCTCGATGCGGTGGCGGTGCAGCAGGGTGAGGATTTCGTCCTGGCTTGCGCCTTCGCGCACAGTGACCAGACGCTCCTTGGGGGTCATGACCGAGGCGACGAGGGCATCGAGGTTGGTCTCGAACCGCACATCGCGCGAGGTGACGATGCCGACGAGGTTTTCGCCCTCCACCACCGGCACGCCGGAGATGCCGTGTTCGCGGGTGAGCAGGAGCAGCTCACGGATGGTGGTGCGGGGGTTGGTGACGATCGGGTCGCTGATGACACCGCTTTCGTATTTCTTGACCTTGCGAACCTCGGCCGCCTGCTGCTCGATGGTCATGTTCTTGTGGATGATGCCGATACCGCCTTCCTGTGCCATGGCGATCGCCAGCCGACCTTCGGTCACCGTATCCATGGCGGCCGACAACAGCGGGATGTTCAGCTTGATGTCCCGGGTGAGGCGGGTCTGGAGGGCGACCTCGCGCGGCAGGACTTCAGAATAGGCAGGGATCAGCAGCACGTCGTCGAACGTCAGGGCCTCTTGAACGATACGCATGGCCGATGTCCTGTGCTGGCATTGAGTAAACCGCGAAGTATATCGTTGTGCATTGCGACGGACAATCACGGATAACGGACAAGCCCATGACCGATACGGTGCTCACCCCCTCCAGCCTCAACCGCATGGCCCGCCAGATGCTGGAGAGCGAATTCGGCCTGGTGTGGGTCGAGGGTGAGATCTCCAACCTCTCACGGCCCTCGTCCGGCCATTTGTACTTCACGCTCAAGGACGCTGCGGCCCAGGTGCGCTGCGCGCTGTTCCGCAATCGGGCGGTGGGTCTACGCATCCGCCCGGAGAACGGCCAGGTGGTGCGTGTACGGGCGCGGGTGAGTGTGTACGAGGCGCGGGGGGATTATCAGCTCATCGCCGAGGCCATGGAGGCGGCCGGCGAAGGGGCGCTGCAGAGGGCATTCGAGGCGCTGCGCGACAAGCTGGCGAAAGAAGGCTTGTTCGACGAGGCCTTGAAGCGCGCCCTGCCCGGCCTGCCGCGCCGCGTGGGGGTGATCACCTCCCCCACCGGTGCGGCCATTCGCGATGTGCTCAGTGTGCTCAAGCGGCGTTATCCGGGGTTGCCGGTGTTGATTTATCCGGTGCCGGTACAGGGTGATGCGGCGGCGCCGGCCATCGTGCGGGCACTGGCGCTGGCCGGCGAACGGCGCGATTGCGACGTGCTGTTGCTGGTGCGTGGCGGTGGCTCGCTGGAGGATTTATGGCCGTTCAATGAGGAGGCGGTGGCGCGGGCGATCCGCGCCTGCCCCATTCCTGTGGTGTGCGGTGTCGGGCACGAGGTCGATGTGACCATCGCCGACTTCGCCGCCGACCATCGCGCGCCGACGCCCTCGGCGGCGGCGGAGCTGATCAGCCCGGATGGTGCGGCATGGTTAGCGCGCTTTACGCAGTTGGGGGAGCGGCTGGCGCGGGCATTGGGGCGGCAATTGCGCGACGACCGCCAACGGCTGACGGTGTTGCAGGCGCGCCTGGAGCGCACCCACCCGCGGCGGCGCTTGCAGGAGCAGGCGCAACGGCTGGACGAGCTCGAACTGGCGCTGTCGCGGTGCATGCTGCGCACGATGAGTGCACGCGGGCAACGGCTGGATGGGCTGGTGCGGCGGTTGAAGAGCCAGTCGCCGGAACGCCGGGTGCGCGCTGCGCGCGAGACGCTGGTGGCGCTGGAGCGGCGGCTGCGCGGGTCGATGCAAGCGCAGGTGAAGCAACGGCGCCAAAGCCTGGATGGGCTGGCGCGCACGCTGCATGCGGTCAGCCCGCTGGCTACGCTGGGGCGTGGCTATGCCATCGTCGAGGGGCCGGACGGCATCGTGCGCGAGGCCGACGCGGTGGCGCCAGGGGAGCGGGTCACCGCCATTCTGCACAAAGGGCGGTTGGTGTGCCGGGTGGAAGGCGCCGAGGAGTAGTCCGCAACGGTTGCGCCGC
>CBFGWV010000306.1:0-5649 GCA_965652545.1 uncultured Candidatus Competibacteraceae bacterium
CCCACATCGGAGTGGATGGCATAGGCGAAATCCACCGCCGTCGCCCCGCGCGGCAGCTCGATGATCTCCCCCCGCGGCGTGAACACATACACCTCGTCGGGGAACAGATCGGTCTTGACGCTCTCGAGAAACTCCATGGAGTCGCCGGCGCGGCGCTGCATGTCGATGAGCTTCTGCAACCATTCGCGTGCCCGCACATGGGCGCTGTTGCTCTGCGCACCGGGCTGCTTGTACAGCCAGTGCGACGCCACGCCGGCCTCGGCGATGACATGCATCTCGTACGTACGCACCTGCACTTCGATGGGCAAGCCGTGGGGGCCGAAGAGCACGGTGTGCAGCGACTGGTAGCCATTGGCCTTGGGGATGGCGATATAGTCCTTGAATCGTCCCATCAACGGCTTGTAGAGGCCGTGGACCAAGCCCAGAGCACGGTAGCAGGTGTCGACGTTCTCCACGATGATGCGCAGTGCGTAGACGTCGTAGACCTCCTCCAGGGCACGCTTCTCGCGCAGCTTCCGGTACAGGCTCCACAGGTGCTTCTCGCGCCCGACCACCCGCGCCTTGATGCCCTCCTCCAACAAGCGGTTGGCGACACGCGTCTCCAACTGGGTGATGATTTCCTTGCGGTTGCCGCGGCGCTTTTTCATGGCCTCGGCGAGCACACGATAACGCATGGGGTGCAGGTGCGCGAACCCCAGGTTCTCGAGCTCTATACGCAGGTGATTCATCCCCAGGCGCGCGGCGATGGGGGCGTAGATCTCAAGCGTTTCGCGGGCGATACGACGACGGCGATCCGGCGACAGCGCACCCAGGGTGCGCATGTTGTGCAGCCGGTCGGCAAGCTTGACCATGATGACGCGGATGTCCCGCGCCATGGCCAGGAACATCTTGCGGAAGTTTTCCGCCTGAGCTTCCTGCTTGGAGCTGAAGCGGATTGCCGTGAGCTTGCTCACCCCGTCCACCAGCTCGGCGACTTCCGGCCCGAAACTGCCGGCCAAGTCGTCCTTGGTCACGGCCGTGTCTTCAATGACGTCGTGGAGAATGGCCGCCATCAGCGTTTCATGGTCGAAACGCACATCCGTGAGGATGCGCGCTACGGCCATGGGGTGGAAAACGTACGGCTCGCCGCTGCGCCGCGTCTGCCCGCTGTGAGCGTCGGCGGCGTAGTCGCAGGCGGCACGCACCCTGGCGATCCGATCGGGCTCCAGGTAAGTGGCCAGCGCCTGGGATAACTCGTCCAGGCGCTCTCTGTACTTGGTGCCCCACTCGGGCGGAATACCGGCGGGCAGCGGGCGCTCAGCGGAGGATGGCGTTGCTTCCGTGGTGGCGTTCATGCCGGCGGCACGGTGGTGGGCGGCTCAGTCCTCAGGACCGAAATCGTCCAGCGAGGGCGGCGCGGGGGTTTCCTTCACCATCGGACGGAACTGGCTCTGACGGATGGTTTCGGCATCGATGCGCCCTTCGGCGAGCTCGCGCAGGGCAACGACCGTGGGTTTGTCGTTCTCCCAGTCCACCAGGGCTTCGGCACCCATGGCCAGTTGGCGGGCGCGTTTGGCCGCCACCAGGACGAGCTGGAATCGGTTCTCGACTTTGTCGAGGCAATCTTCAACAGTAATTCGGGCCATGGCAAAACCGCGTGCGTGAAACAGGATAGGCCAGAATACCGGTACGACCGGTGTCAGGACAACAAGTTACGCAATAGTTCGCGTTGACGGACCATTTGCACGCGGCGGCGCTGGCGGTTGGCGATGAATATGGCCCGCAGCGCTGCCAGTGCCAGATCGAACTCGTCGTTGACGACGAGATAGTCGAACTCATCGTAGTGGGACAGCTCGCTGACGGCATCGCGCATGCGTCGCTCGACCACCTCGGGGCTGTCCTCGCCGCGGCTGATCAGGCGGCCGCGCAAGGTATCCAGGGACGGCGGCACGATGAAGATCGAGCAGCACTCGGGCATGCGGCTGCGCACCTGGCGAGCGCCCTGCCAGTCGATCTCCAGGATGACGTCCAGGCCGCTGCGCAGTTGCGCCTCCACCGCCGGCTGCGTGGTGCCGTACCAGTGGTCGAAGACCTGGGCGTGTTCGAGGAAGGCTTCCTGCGCGATCAGCTCGCGAAAGCCGGCCTCGTCCACAAAGTGATAGTGCACACCCGGCCGCTCTCCAGGCCGCGGCGGGCGAGTGGTGTGGGAGATGGACACGGCCACATCGGCCGTGCACTCCACAAGGTGGCGCAACAGGCTGGTCTTGCCGGCCCCAGAGGGCGCGGCCACGATGTACAACGTGCCGGCCACCTGGCCTTCATTCGACATTCTGCACCTGCTCGCGCATCTGCTCGATCAAGACTTTCAGGTCGACCGCCGCGCGGGTGCTGTCGGCATCGGCGGACTTGGACGACAAGGTATTGGCCTCGCGATTGAGCTCCTGCATGAGGAAGTCCAGCCGCCGGCCAACCGGCTCCTTGCGCGCGATGACCTGGGCGATCTCGGCAAGGTGCGCGTCCAGGCGATCGAGTTCCTCGTCCACATCCAGGCGCTGGGCGGCCATCGCCAGCTCCTGCTCGAGCCGGCCGGGATCGGCCTCAACGCCCAGGTCGGCGATCCGCTGTCGCCAGCGCTCGCGCAAGCGCACCAGTATCTGCGGCCGCAGCGCGCGCACCTGGGTCACCAGGGTGGACATGGCCTGGCAGCGCGAGGCCAGCATCTCGGCGATCCGATCGCCCTCGCGGCGGCGCGTGGCGACCAGTTCCTTTAGCGCCGTATCCAGCCCGGCCATGACCAGGGTCGCCAAAGCGTCGCCATCGGTTTCCGGTTCGCTGACCACGCCCGGCCAGCGCAGCACGTCGACGGGGCGAAGTCCGCTGCCCGGACCCATCAATTGTTCCAGTTCGCCGGCCACCGCCAGAACCTGGGCCGCCACATCGCGGTTCAATGCCAAGCTGGTGGTGCCGGCGGCGACGAACGACAGACGGACGCCGCCGTCGATCTTGCCGCGCCCCAGGGCCGCGGCGATACGCTCGCGGATCGCGGTCTCCAGCGCCCGGACCGGCTCCGGCAGTTTGAGGCTGACCTCCAGGTAACGGTGGTTGACGCTGCGCAGTTCCCAGGTGACGCTGCCCCAATCGGCAGTGGCGTCATGACGGGCGAAAGCGGTCATACTCCGGATCATCGCCTCTGAGCTCCCATGTGCAATCTAGTCCGACAGTGTATCGCAGTGCGCCTGCCGTCACCGGCGCTTGCGGTATACTCCGGCGCACATCCCCCGTCGTCTTCATTAAGGAATCTCCCCATGCGACCTTCCGGCCGCGCCGTCGATGAGCTGCGCCCCCTGTCCATTGTCCGCGGCTTTACCCGCCATGCGGAAGGCTCGGTCCTCATCCGGATGGGCGACACCCACGTGCTGTGCACCGCAAGCGTCGAGGAGCGTGTGCCCCCGTTTCTCAAAGGCAAGGGGCAGGGCTGGGTAACCGCAGAGTACGGCATGTTGCCGCGCGCCACACACACACGCGGCGCGCGCGAGGCCGCACGCGGCAAGCAGAGCGGCCGTACACAGGAAATCCAGCGCTTGATCGGCCGCTCGCTGCGCGCGGTGGTGGACCTCGCCGCGCTGGGTGAGCGTACGATCACGCTGGACTGCGACGTGCTCCAGGCCGACGGCGGCACGCGGACCGCCGCAATCACCGGAAGCTTCATCGCCCTGGCCGATGCGGTCAGCACACTGACGGCACAGCGCAAGCTGACTCGCAATCCGCTGCATGGCCAGGTCGCTGCGATCTCGGTGGGTATTTATCGCGGGACTCCGGTATTGGACCTGGACTACGCCGAGGACGTCGAGGCCGAAACCGATATGAATCTGGTCATGAACGACGCCGGCGGCTTCATTGAGCTTCAGGGCACCGCGGAAGGGCACGCATTCCGCGATGACGAGCTGGCGACGATGCTCGCGCTGGGGCGCAAGGGCGTTGGCGAGCTGGTCGAGGCGCAGCGGCAGGCCTTGGAGCCCACCGGATAATGGCTACGCGCCGATGGGTTCTGGCGACGGGTAACGCCGGCAAACTGCGGGAGCTCCAAACCGCCCTGGACGACCTGGGGGTCGTGCTGGTGCCCCAATCCGACTACCGGGTGCCCGATGTCGCCGAAACCGGGTTGTCGTTCGTGGAGAACGCCTTGATCAAGGCGCGTCATGCCGCACGGCTCACCGGCCTGCCCGCCCTGGCCGACGACTCCGGTCTGGAGGTGGACGCCCTTGACGGCGCACCGGGCATTTTCTCTGCCCGTTTCGCCGGTCACGGGGCAAGCGATGCGGCCAACCGGCGTCTGTTGCTTGACCGGCTCGCCGATACCGATGACCAGCGACGCGGCGCACGCTTCTATTGTGCCCTGGTGCGGGTCCGCCACGCCGACGACCCGACCCCGTTGATCGCCGAGGGTGCCTGGCCCGGTCGCATCACCCGCACAGAAGCCGGCGACGGTGGCTTCGGCTACGACCCGGTGTTCTTCGTACCTGAACTGGGCTGCACGGCCGCGGAGCTGACAGCCGCCGATAAGGCACGTCACAGCCATCGCGCCCGCGCGCTGGCCGCCCTACGAGCCCGGCTTCTGGCTGCGGGCTAGATGCCGACGCCGCCGCCGTCCATCGGTCTCTATGTGCACATTCCCTGGTGTGTGCGCAAATGCCCTTACTGCGATTTCAACTCCCACCCCCTTCGCGGTGATCTACCCGAAGCCGCATACATCGACAGGGTCGCAGCCGACTTGAAGGCGTTGGCCCAACGTGCCGGTGGCCGGCCCATTGACACGGTTTTCTTCGGCGGGGGTACACCCAGTCTCATGTCCGCAACGGGCATCGGCTGCTTGATCGAAGCCGCCGACCGCCTCATCGGCTTCACCCCGGATGTGGAAATCACCTTGGAGGCCAATCCGGGTACGGTCGAGCACGACGCTTTTTCCGGGTATCGCGATGCGGGTGTCAACCGCATCTCACTGGGCGTGCAGAGCTTCGATGGCCAAATGCTCGAACGGCTGGGGCGGATTCACTCGTCCGATGACGCCTTGCGCGCTGCCGAGGCGGTCTACGCCGCCGGTATCGGGCGGTTGAACATCGATCTGATGTACGGCCTGCCACAGCAATCCGTGGACGGTGCGCTGGCGGACGTGCGCCAGGCCTTGCGGTTATCCCCCGAGCACCTCTCCCACTATCAACTTACGCTGGAACCCAACACCGCATTCGCCCGCACCCCGCCGGCATTACCCGACGACGAGGCGACCGCGGCAATGGCCGATGCCTGCCGGCAGGCGATCGAAGACGCCGGCTTACCCCGCTACGAGGTGTCGGCCTATGCACGCCCCGGGGCAGTGTGTCGTCACAATGTCAATTATTGGCAGTTCGGCGACTACCTCGGGGTCGGCGCCGGCGCCCACGGCAAGCTCACCACGACCGATGGGGTCTACCGCCACCATTGGGCAAAACACCCGCGAGCCTATCTGACAGGTGACAGCGAACGGTTCGTGGAAGAGATGATTATGCCGACGGACCTGCCATTCGAGTTCATGATGAATGCTCTGCGCCTGGGCGAGGGCGTCTCCAGTGCGCTGTTCACCGCGCGTACCGGGTTGGCGGCATCGTCATTGGAGCCGGCGTTGGGCAGGTTGCG
>CBFGWV010000307.1:0-5627 GCA_965652545.1 uncultured Candidatus Competibacteraceae bacterium
GGCATAGAGGTCGTCCCCCTCGTCCACGGTCATCAGCACCTCGAACCCGGCTTCCTGCAAGGCCGCTTCCAGCCCCCGGGAGCGGGCGGGCTTGGCATCCACGATCAATACCCGCACAGCATGTCCAGCCCATTACCCGTTTACATCACGCTGATGCAGGTGTCGTGCCAGACGATAAGTCTCTGTTTCCGAAGCCTCTTGCGTGGCGAGAGTGCAGGGCGCGTGCAAGCTTGCGGTGCATCGATGCACTAATTTGCGGCGGCGCAGCATCCAGCGTGACAATTCGTTTTTCTGTATCTGCTTGAATTTACGTTGAAATTTAAATTGGCCCACAAACTGCATTAGCTAAGCCAGTGACGTAGACCAGGCCCCAACAGGGCACGAGTGCGTCGGAATCGAGCCTTCAACGGTGAAGGCGATCCGTCGACATTTGATGCATGAGGTGGCCCATGGAACTTGCCAATAAAGCTACACGGATTCGTCTGTTCGACTTCCGCTCCCCACAAATGCGGGCTTTCCACCTGACGTGGTTCGCCTTTCATTTCTGCTTTTTCGGATGGTTTGGCATCGCGCCGCTGATGGCCGTGGTGCGCGACGATCTGGGGCTCACCAAAGCGCAGATCGGCAACACCATCATCGCCTCGGTGGCGGTCACCATCCTTGTGCGGTTGCTGATCGGCCCCTTGTGCGACCGTTATGGACCGCGCCGCACCTATGCATGGTTGCTGTGCGTAGGCTCGTTGCCGGTGATGCTGATCGGGCTGGCCGACAGTTTCGAATCCTTCCTCATCGCGCGGCTGGCCATTGGTGCCATCGGGGCATCGTTCGTCATCACCCAGTACCACACCTCGGTCATGTTTGCGCCCAACGTGGTGGGCACGGCCAATGCCACCACGGCCGGCTGGGGCAATCTCGGCGGCGGCACCACACAGATTCTGATGCCGCTGATCTTCTCCGCCATCCTGATGCTGGGGGTAAGCGAAGCGGTGGGCTGGCGGCTGGCCATGGTGGTGCCGGGTGTCGTGCTGTTCTTCACCGGTATCGCTTATTACCTCTTGACCCAGGATGCGCCCGAGGGCGATTTCAAGGACTTGCGTGCCAGCGGCAAGCTGCCCGAGTCCGGCGGTGCCAAGGGGACGTGGGCGAGTTTCGCCACCGCCGCCAAGGATCCGCGCGTCTGGGCCCTGTTCGTTATCTACGGCGCATGTTTCGGTGTCGAGCTGACGATCAACAACATCGCCGCGCTGTATTTCTTCGACAGCTTCGAGCTGGACTTGAAGACCGCTGGGTTGATCGCCGGGCTGTTCGGCCTGATGAATCTTTTTGCCCGCACCCTCGGCGGGGTGTTCTCCGACCGCATGGCCGCCCGCAGCGGACTCAAAGGCCGGGTGCAGTGGCTGTTCGTGGCCCTGTTCTTCGAGGGACTGGCACTGATGCTGTTCTCGCAGATGGGCACGTTGGGTCTTGCCATCGTGACCTTGCTGATCTTCAGCCTGTTCGTGCAGATGTCCGAGGGCGCCACTTACGGGATCGTGCCGTTCATGAACCGCCGTGCCCTGGGGGCGGTGGCCGGCATCGTCGGCGCCGGCGGCAATGCCGGCGCGGTGGCGGCGGGCTTCCTCTTCAAGACCGAGGGCATCAGCTACCAGCAAGGCCTGCTGTTCCTGGGCATGGCCGTGACCGCATCGGCCTTCCTCGCCTTTACGGTGCGTTTCTCCGAAGCCCACAGCAGTGCCGAAGACGAGGCCTTCCGCTCCGCCAGTGCACAGCGTGAGGCACTCGCCAGCGCCTGATCAAACGCCATGCCGGCCGCCATCAGGCGGCCGGTGTCACGACCCGCGAAGGAGTACAGACCATGACCCAGTCACTCGTAGTGGTGGGCAACGGCATGGCCGGCATGCGTACGGTGGAAGAGCTGCTCAAGCTCGATGCCGGTGCCTATGACATCACCGTGTTCGGCGCCGAGCCGCACGTGAACTACAACCGCATCCAGCTCTCGCCGCTGCTGGCGGGCGAGTCCACGCTGGATGAGATCATCCTCAACCCACGTGAGTGGTACGAGGGCAACCGTATCGCCTTGCACACGGGTGATCCGGTGGTGCGTATCGACCGGCGCCGGCGCTTTGTGCACGCCAAGTCCGGCCGCGAAGTGCCCTACGACCGCCTGTTGCTGGCGACCGGCTCGGAGCCGTTCATCCTGCCGGTGCCCGGGGCCGATCTGCCGGGGGTGATCGCGTTTCGCACCATCGATGATGTGAACACCATGATCGAGGCCGCCCGCCGTCACAAAACGGCGGTCGTCATCGGTGGCGGACTGCTGGGACTGGAGGCGGCCAATGGCCTGGCCAAGCAGGGCATGGCCGTCACCGTGGTGCACTTGGCCGACACCTTGATGGAGCGCCAGTTGGACGGCCCGGCCGCCGGCTTGCTCGGGGCCTCGCTGGCGCAGAAAGGCATGACGCTGCGGCTGGGGGCAAAGACGGCCCGTCTGTTGGGTTCGAAGCGGGTCACCGGCGTGGCCTTTGACGATGGCAGCGAGATCCCGGCCGATCTGGTGGTCATGGCGGTGGGCATCCGCCCCAATGCCACGCTGGCCCGCGAGGCCGGGCTGCACTGCAACCGCGGCGTCGTGGTCCATGACACCTTGCAGACCTACGACCCGCGCATCTACGCGGTGGGTGAATGCGTCGAGCACCGTGGCACCACATATGGCTTGGTGGCGCCCATCTGGGAGCAGGCCCGGGTCTGCGCCGACCACCTGGCCCGCGTCGGCCGCCAACGCTACGGCGGTACGGTCGTGTCCACCAAACTCAAGGTCACCGGGGTGGATGTCTTCTCCGCCGGCGACTATCAAGGCGGTTCGGATACCGAGTCCATCGTCTTCCAGGACCCGGCCGGCGGCCGCTACCGCAAGCTGGTCCTCAAGGACAATAAGGTCGCCGGTGCGGTGCTCTATGGAGACACGGTCGATGGCGCCTGGTTCTTCAAACTCATCCGCGAGGGCACGGACATCGGCCCGATGCGCGAGCGGCTGATCTTCGGCGAGGCGTTGGCGATGGGCGCGGCGGCCAAACCCGCCAATGATGCCGACCTGCCCGACGATACGCAGATCTGCGACTGCAATGGCGTATGCAAGGGCACAATCGTCAGCGCTATCCGCGAGCACGGGCTCACCGCCCTGGGCGATGTGGTCAAGCGCACCAAAGCCGGCAGCTCCTGCGGTGGTTGTAAGGATCGGGTGGCGAATCTTCTGGCGGCCACCGCCGGCGCGGCCAAGACCGCCACCGGCATGTGCGAGTGCACCGACCTGGGGCACGATGCGGTCCGCGAGGCCATTGCCGAGCGTCACCTGATCTCCGGGGCGGCCGTGCGCCAGGCCTTGGATTGGCGCGACGTCGACGGCTGTTCCAAGTGCCGGCCGGCACTCAACTATTACTGCCTGGCGGCCTGGCCCGGCGAGGCCGTGGACGAGGCGCAGTCGCGCTTCATCAACGAGCGCGCCCACGCCAACATCCAGAAAGACGGCACCTACTCGGTCATCCCGCGCATGCACGGCGGCATGACCAATCCCAAGGAACTGCGCGCCATTGCCGATGTGATGGAGAAATACGCCATCCCGGCGGTAAAGGTCACCGGCGGCCAGCGGCTGGACCTGCTGGGTATCAAGAAGGAAGACCTGCCCGGTGTCTGGCGCGATCTTCGCGAACAGGCCGGCCTGCAATCCGGGCACGCGTACGGCAAGGCCTTGCGTACCGTAAAGACCTGCGTGGGCAGCGAATGGTGCCGCTTCGGCACCCAGGACTCGACCGCCATGGGCATCGAACTGGAACACATGACCGCCGGCTCCTGGACCCCGCACAAATTCAAGATGGCCGTCTCCGGCTGCCCGCGCAATTGCGCCGAGGCCACCATCAAGGACTTCGGCGTGGTGGCCAACGACAGCGGCTGGGAACTGGTGGTCGGCGGCAACGGCGGGCTCAAGCTGCGCGCCTCGGACGTTCTCTGCCGGGTGAAGACCGCCGAGGAGGTCAAGGAGTATTGCGGTGCCTTCATGCAGATGTACCGCGAGCAGGCCCGTTACCTGGAGCGCACCAGCCATTGGATAGAGCGCATCGGGCTGGCGCCGGTGAAACAGCAGGTGGTCGAGGATGCCGACAACCGCAAGGCCTTGTACGCGCGGTTTCTCGACTCTCAGAAACATGTCCAGGTGGACCCGTGGGAATCGCGCTCCGAGACCGAACGCCCCGATCCGGAATTCCGCCCGTTGGCCGAATTGAGCTGAAGAGGACGCGCACTCATGGAGGCATTGATGACACAACTGGCGGTCGACCCGTGGATCCCCGTCGGTCCCTTGAGCTCGATTCCCCTGCGCGGGGCCCGCACCGTGGACACCCCGCGCGGGCGGATCGCCGTCTTCCGCACCGCCGACGACCAGGTGTTCGCCCTTGCCGACCGCTGTCCGCATCAGGGCGGGCCGTTGTCCCAAGGTATCGTTTCGGGTGAAAAAGTGTACTGCCCGCTGCACGACTGGTGCATCGGCCTGCGTGAGGGCAGGGCATTGGACCCGGATGAGGGCGAGGTCGCCCGCTACCCGGTGCGGGTGGTCAACGGCCAGATTTTCCTGACCCTGGAGGCGGCATGAGTGTTCGCACCACCTGTCCGTATTGCGGTGTGGGATGTGGCGTGCTGGTGGAGCCCGCCGGCCAGGGTTTCAGCGTCCGCGGCGATCCGGAGCACCCGGCCAACCGTGGCCGCTTGTGCCGCAAGGGCGCCACCTTGGCGCAAACGCTGGACGATGACTGGCGGCTGACCCACCCGATGGTCGATGGCCGCCAGGTCAGTTGGTTCAAGGCGCTGGACACGGTGGCCGAGCGCTTCAACCGGGTGCGCGAGCTGCACGGCCCGGAGGCCATTGCCTTTTATGTCTCCGGTCAATTGCTGACCGAGGACTATTACGTCGTCAACAAGCTCGCCAAGGGCTATATCGGCACGCCGCACATCGATACCAACTCCCGGCTGTGCATGGCCTCGGCCGTCGTCGCCCACCAACGCGCCTTTGGCGAGGACTTGGTGCCGGTGTGCTACGAGGACCTGGAACAGGCGGCGCTGACGCTGCTGGTGGGCAGCAACATGGCCTGGTGCCATCCCATTCTGTTCAGCCGCTTGCAGGCCGCCCGCGAGGCCGATCCGGCCAAGCGCCTGGTGGTCATCGACCCGCGTCGCACCGTCACCGCCGAAGCCGCCGACCTTCACCTGCCGATCCGCCCCGGGACGGACGCCGCTTTGTTCAACGCCTTGCTCGTCCATCTTGCCGACCACGGCGGTCTTGATGAGGCTTTCATCGGCGGCCACACCGACGGCCTGCCGGCGGCGCTGGCGTTGGCGCGCGAGGGGCCATGCACTCTGGCTGCGCTGTCCGCCTTCTGCGGGGTCGAACAGGCCGCGCTCGCGACGTTATTCCGGTGGGTGCGCGAAACGCCGGGCATGGTCAGTGCCTTTTCCATGGGGGTGAACCAGTCGGCCAGCGGCAGCGATTGCGCCAGCGCGATCATCAACCTGCACCTGGCCAGCGGCCGCATCGGCAAGCCCGGTGCCGGCCCGTTCTCCATCACCGGCCAACCCAACGC
>CBFGWV010000308.1:0-5596 GCA_965652545.1 uncultured Candidatus Competibacteraceae bacterium
AGAATGCGCCAGGCCGGGCCTTCCATATCATCGTACTGGCCGCTGCGGATCGCCCAGAAGAAAATTGCTACCGCGATCAGCATGAACACCGCGCTGATCGGTATGAGGTAGTACAGGATACTCATGGCGCACCAGGCGAGAGGTGGATCTCGTCACTGCCCTCGGCCATCTGGCCGGTCAGGCGCCAGCCCCCGGTGGCGGATTCCAGTTGGATATAACGCCGGCCCTCGATAGCACCGGCAGGCATCGTTCCGCGGTAGACGCCGGTGATCGCGGGCAGCAGGGTCACGATGCGGTCTTGATCCTCGCGGGTGGGATGAATCACCCGCAGCACCAGCCCCTCGCCCGGCACCACGGCCGTATTCACCGCCGCACTGACCACGCCTGTCTCACGCTGCCACACCACACGCGCCTGCACACCCAGTTCGACGGCACGGCGGTCGCGCTCCACCTGCATCTCATAAGTGCGGCCGATCTTGGCATAGTCGTCGACGACCAGCGTGTCCTCGCCGCTGACCGCCAGCACGATCATCACTACGCCCAGGATGACCGCCACCAACGGCGGCGTAATCAAGAACCAGGGCCAGAACTGACGGTACCAGCGCGGCTCGGTCAAAGCGTCTTGCGTCATACACATCGCCGCCATGTCAGGGTTCCTCGGTAGTCGTTAACGGCCCGGTCCAATGAAGCGTGTTTTCGAGCTGTCACTGTGCTTACCGTCCACAGTTTCCACAGTCACCACCACCGGCGTACTGACGCCGGTCAAGGACGCTATCGGCACGCGGATACGCGCCGGCACCTGGACCACACCGGTGGACGGGGCCTCGATGTCAGTCGGGTCGGTTTCGATGACCGCATCGGCAAGACCGGACACCGACACCACATAGCGTTGCGGACGGGTGGTCTTGTTGACGATCTTCAGCGTGTACACGTTCTCGACGCGGCCGTCGCCGACCTCGCGATAGAGGATCGACCGGTCGCCGATCACTTCCATCCCCACGGGCGAGCGCAGCGAAATCGCCGTCAGCAACGCCCCCACGATGAACAGCAGGACCATGGCGTAGATCACGATGCGCGGGCGCAGCACCCTCACCGGCTGGCCTTGCTTGGCGCTTTCGGTGCTGTAGCGGATCAGCCCGCGTGGGTAGCCGACTTTGTCCATCACCTGGTCACAGGCATCGATGCAGGCGGCACAACCGATGCACTCGTACTGCAAGCCTTCGCGGATATCGATGTTCGTCGGACAGACCTGCACGCACAGGGTGCAGTCGATACAGTCACCCAGCCCCAGGGCCTTGGGGTCGGCGCTGCGTTTGCGTCCACCGCGGGGTTCGCCGCGCTTCTCGTCATAGGTGATGATCAACGTGTCCTTGTCGAACATCGCACTCTGGAAGCGGGCGTACGGGCACATGTAAATGCACACGTTCTCGCGCATGTAACCCGCGTTGCCGTAGGTGGCGAAGGCGTAGAAGAGCCCCCAGAAGCTCTCCCACGGCCCGAGAGACAAGGTGATCAGCTCATTCCATAACACCGTCTGCGGCGTGAAATAGCTGACGAACGTGAACCCGGTGAACAGCGCAAAGCTGATCCACAACACCTGCTTGGCGCTCTTGCGCAGAAGCTTCTCGCGGGTCCAGGGTCCCTTGTCGAGCTTCATGCGCTGACTGCGGTCGCCCTCGGTCCAGCGCTCCATCCACAGGAAAACTTCGGTCCACACCGTTTGCGGACAGGCAAAACCGCACCAGACGCGGCCGGCCAGTGCCGTCACGAAGAAAAGACCCAGCGCTGCCACGATCAATAACAACGCCAGGAAGAAAAAGTCCTGCGGCAGGAACACCCAACCGAACAGGTAGAACTCGCGCGCCGGCAGGTCGAACAATACCGCCTGACGCCCATCCCACGACAACCAGGGCAGCCCGTAGTACACGCCCAGCAGCAACAGGACGGTCAGCTTGCGCAGACGCTGAAATGTCCCTGGCATCTCGCGTGGGTACGCCTTGGGACGGGAGACATACAGGGCTTCGCCCGTTCCGGCCGCGTCAGTCATTTAGAATCTCTCCGGCGCGATGCGGGGTCCAACAAGAGCGCCGTGAAGACGCTGGACAAACTCGTCACGCCCCAGAACATGAAGAACCCGATGGTGTACCCGGCCTCGCGGCTGATCGCCCAGTCGGGCAGGGTCGCTGCGCGCAGGGTTTCGGGGTCGATATTGGCGAAGAAAACCCCGGTGGCGATGCCGGCGGCCACGAACGACGGCCACAGCACCGCACCAGCCTTGTGCAGCCAGCCGCCGCGGCGCATCGCCACCGGCGACGAGTGACGCTCGCCGCCGTTGCCGTTCAAAGAGTCGTTACTGTCCATTGCCCGAGAGTCCATAGACGTAGGCGCCCAGCACGTGGATGCGCGCGGGGTTGAGCACGTCTTTGTGGGCCGGCATCTGGCCCTGGCGTCCCTCGGCGATACTAGCGCGCACCGCATCCAGCGAGCTGCCGTACAACCAGTCGCCATCAGTGAGATCCGGCGCACCCAGCATGGGGTTGCCCGTGCCTTCGGCACCGTGGCAGGACGAGCACATGGCGGCGAAGCGCGCCGCCCCGGCCTCCGCCTTGGCGGCATCGGCCGCCGTGTTGCCGCCGAGCGAGAGCACATAGTGCGCCGTCTCCTCGACACCGTCCTCGCCCAGCACCTGCCCCCAGGGCGGCATGACGCCCATGCGGCCGGCGCTGATGGACTGGACGATCGCCTCGGGCGTACCGCCCCAGTTCCAGGCCTTGTCGGCCAGATTAGGGAAGCCCTGCGCCCCGCGCCCGTCGGAGCCGTGGCAAACCGCGCAGTTGGCCACGAACAGGCGGCGACCGGTGGCCATGGCCTCCGGGTTGCCGGCCAGTTCGATGATGGGGGTCTGGGCGTAGCCATCGAACAGCGGCTTGGTGTCCGCCTCGACCGCGGACACCTCAGCCTCATA
This sequence comes from uncultured Candidatus Competibacteraceae bacterium, assembly GCA_965652545.1. Taxonomy (GTDB): domain Bacteria; phylum Pseudomonadota; class Gammaproteobacteria; order Competibacterales; family Competibacteraceae; genus CBFGWV01. The sequence continues at coordinate 2,966 of CBFGWV010000308.1, forward strand.
GGCGCCGACCTGACTCCAGCCCAGGACACCCTTGAAGCCGCCCAGACCGGGGTACAACACCAAATAGAGCAGCCCGAAGATGATGGTCCCGTAGAACATCCACAGCCACCAGCGCGGCAGCGGGTTGTTGTACTCGGCCAGGTCGTCGTCCCAGACATGGCCGGTCACCTCCCCCTTCGCCGCTTCATTGGCCCGCGGCCGGGTGGCGAAACGGATCAGCCACCAGCACGCCAGGATGTTGGCGATGGAGAACACCGCGATATAAAGCGTCCAACCGGCGTTCATTCTGCGGCCCTCTTATGCGTCGGCGTGGTCTTGAGCGAAGCCTGGTCATCGAGCAGCGGCAGGTTGGCCGCTTCTTCGAAGTCCTGGCGCCGCCGGGTGCTGTATGCCCAGTACACGATGCCGGCGAAGGCGAGCATGACGATGAGCGTGAAGATGCCTTGTGCCATTAGCGCGACTCCCGTCCGATCAGCGTTCCCAACCCCTGGAGATACGCCACCAGGGCATCGAGCTCGGTCTTGCCGGCGACCGCGGCCGGCGCGGCGGCAATGGCCTCGTCGGTGTAGGGGTCGCCCAGGCGCTTGAGCGCCCGCATGTGAGCCTGGATCTGCTCGCCATCGACCTCGGCCTCGGCCAGCCAGGTGTAGGCGGGCATGTTCGACTCGGGCACCACATCGCGCGGATTGAGCAGGTGGATGCGATGCCACTGATCGGTGTATCGCCCCCCGACCCGCGCAAGATCCGGCCCGGTGCGCTTGGAGCCCCACTGGAACGGGCGGTCGTAGACGAACTCCCCCGCCACCGAGTAGTGGCCGTAGCGCTCGGTTTCGGCACGGAAGGGACGCACCATCTGCGAATGGCAGTTGTAGCAACCCTCACGGACATACACATCGCGTCCGGCCAGCCGCAGCGGGTCGTACGGCGTGAGCCCCGCGACCGGCTCGGTGGTTTCGGCCGTGAACATCAGGGGAACGATCTGGATCAGACCGCCCACGCTGATCACCAGCGCGATGAGCACGGCCATCAGGCCGATGTTGCGTTCGACGACGTCATGACTCATGCCTGCGCTCCTCACGCCGCCTGAGTGACGGGTTCGACGGCCAGTTTTGGCTGCCGCACCGTCATCCAGATGTTGTACGCCATCAGCACCATGCCGCTGAGGACCATCAGGCCGCCCAGCAGGCGCACCTTGTAATAGGGGTACGTGGCGTTGAGCGACTCGACGAAGCTGTAGGTCAACGTGCCGTCGGCGTTGGTCGCCCGCCACATCAGGCCCTGCATGACCCCGGCGATCCACATGGAGGCGATGTAGAGCACCACCCCGATGGTGGCGATCCAGAAGTGCCACTCGATCAGCCGCAGGCTGTGCATCGCCGGCCGGTTGAAGAGCTTGGGGATCAGTGCGTAGATACAGCCGATGGAGATGAACGCCACCCAGCCCAAGGCACCGGAGTGCACATGGCCGACGGTCCAGTCGGTGTAATGGGAGAGCGCGTTGACGGTCTTGATCGACATCATCGGCCCCTCGAAGGTCGACATGCCGTAGAAGCTGATCGAGACGATCATGAAACGCAGGATCGGGTCAGTGCGCAGCTTATGCCAGGCGCCCGAGAGGGTCATGATGCCGTTGATCATGCCGCCCCAGCTCGGCGCCAGCAGCACCAGCGAGAACACCATCCCCAGGCTCTGCACCCACTCCGGCAACGCGGTGTAATGCAGGTGATGCGGACCGGCCCACATATAGATGGAGATCAGCGCCCAGAAGTGCACCACCGACAGCCGGTAGGAGTACACCGGCTTGCCGGTCTGCTTGGGCACGAAGTAATACATCATCCCCAGGAAGCCGGCGGTGAGGAAGAAGCCCACCGCGTTATGCCCGTACCACCACTGGACCATCGCATCCACCGCGCCCGTATAAGCGGAGTAGGACTTGGTCAGGGTCGCCGGCATCGCCAGGTTATTGACGATGTGCAGCACCGCGATGGTGAGTATGAACGCGCCGTAGAACCAGTTGGCCACATAGATGTGCTTGGTCTTGCGCATCATGATGGTGCCGAAAAACACCACCGCGTAGGCCACCCAGACCACGGCGATGAGAATGGCGATGGGCCATTCCAGCTCGGCGTATTCCTTGCCCATGGTGAGACCCGCGGGCAAGCTCACCGCGGCCGAGACGATCACCGCCTGCCAGCCCCAGAAGGTGAACGCCGCCAGCTTGTCGAAAACCAGCCGCACGCCGCAGGTTCGCTGCACCACGTAGTAGGACGTGGCGAACAGGGCCGAGCCGCCGAAGGCGAAGATGGCCGCATTGGTGTGAAGCGGCCGTAGCCGGCCATAGGAGAGCCAAGATTGCCCGAAATTCAGATCGGGCCAGATCAACTGAGCTGCAATGACGACGCCGACCAGCATACCCACCACACCCCATACGACGGTCATGATGGCAAACTGCTTGACGACTTTGTCGTTGTAACTCGCGGCAGTGGTAGACGCGTTCATATGCCCGTTCCGCTCGTTATTGGTCGAAGTTCCACGCGGGCATTCTTGGCGGCAGCGAGTTGGGGTTTCTTGATGTGCGTCAACGGCCGTGGGTACACCTACCGCCAAAGCGGTATTTCTTGATCCAGGTCA
>CBFGWV010000309.1:0-5585 GCA_965652545.1 uncultured Candidatus Competibacteraceae bacterium
CCACCTGCGCGGTCTGCCGGACCTCGGCCACCGTGGTCGTCGTCTCCCCGACCGCGGTGGCGGTCTGACTGGCGCTGCTGGCCAATTGCGAGGTCGATACCGAGATCTCGCTGGTGGCGGCGGCCAGCACGTCCGTGCTCTCGGCAAGCGAACGCATCAACTCGCGCAAGTTGTGCACCATGGTGGCGAAAGCGTTGCCCAGCACGTCGGCGTCGGATTGCGGCTGGACGTCCACGCGCAGATCCGCATCGGCGATGGTGCGCGCCACCACGGCCATGGCGCCCAAGGCGGCGCTCATGCGCGAAAAGGTTTGGATCAACAGACCGACCTCGTCCGTGCGCTGACTCGACGGTAGGGTGACTGTCAAATCCCCCGCGGCAATGCGTGCGGCAACGTGGGTGATCTCACCGAGCGGCCGGGCGATCATGCGTGAGAGCAGCATGACGATGAGCACGGCGGCCAGCAACGCCACCACGCCTACGGTCAGAACGGTGGTCTGAAGCGCCGTGGCGCGGGCCTTGGCGCGGGCTCTGGCATCATCGGCCAGCACCTGTGCGAATGAGCGGATTTCGAGGAACGCGTCTGCCTGGGCACCCAGTGCGATGGACAGCGCAGCATCCAGGTCGCCTTGCCGAGCCAACGGTAAAACGCGCTGGTCGCGGACACCAATGAACGCATCCCGCTTCGTCGCAAGGTCGTCGATGCGCGACTGGAGCGCGATATCGGTACCGCCTGATTGGCGCAATTGGGCAAACAGAGCGTCACTCTCGCGGGCGGTGGTCTCGATCGCTTCGAGCAGCCGGTCCCAGTTGCTGCGGTCGGGGTCGCTCAACAAGGTCAACAGGGAGGCTCGCTGGCTGTTGATGTTGCTGTCCACCGCCATCAACCCCTCGGCCAGGGCGAAGTGGCGTTCCATGCTCTGAATGCCGGTAAAGGCCAACACGGCATTGATGGCCATGAAGCAGACGATCAGACCGAAGCCAGCGGCGAGCTTGGTCCTGGTCTTGAGATTGGCAAACCATTTCATGCCTTGGTCCCTGTATCCAACGTAGGAGGTGGCACTTCATCCATCGACAGTCTCGTGCACGACCAGCCGGTCGTCCGCGAGCATGCGCGCCGCATCTAGGACCACTAGACGCTCGGCGGTCACGCCCTTGAGATACTCCGCGCGGATGCCGGTCAACGTCGGCAGCGAGTCCTCGAGCCTATCCAAGGGAATTCGGCACGTTCCCGCGACGGTGTCGGCCAGCAGCCCGAATGTCATCACCGGGGTGGCGATCAGCAGTATCCGGTGAAGATCGGTGATGCCCGATTCGGGAAGATCGAAGAACTTCTTCAAGTCGATGACCGGGAGGATCCGGCCGCGCACGTTGACCAGCCCACGGACGAATGCGGGCGTGCATGGCAGCGGGGTGAGATTCTCCAAAGGGTGGACTTCGCGCACGAAGGCGACTTCGAGCGCATAGCGCTCACCCGCAAGGCCGAACTCGATCACCTCCAGCGCCGAGCCCTCTTGCTCGGGAGGCTCCGGTTCGCGCGCCAGCTGCTGCGCCCGCAAGCGGAGTATCTCGGCATCCGCCTCGGCCTTGCCCGGGGTCCGCCCCGTATCGAAATCGGGCCGTTCCTGGCTCATTGCGCGACCGGTGTATCGAGCAGTTGGGCGAGTGTCGTCATCAGGCGAGCGACGGTCAGCCCGCCGGATTCCGGGAGGATGGCATCCGGCGGGCACCCACGGGCGGCCGACGCGGTGTTGCGGTAATGACGTCGGGCGACATCGCTCTGGCCACGACGACGGGCGATATGGCCAAGCGCCAAGTGGGCAAGGACGAAGCCGGGGTCGAGGTAAAGCACCCGTTGCAGGGCGGCGACCGCCGCATCCAGCGTCTGTTGCTCCTGGAGAATACAGGCGCGCAGATAGTGGTGACCGGCGGCCATCTTGTCGATGGCGACAAGCCGGTCGCAGCAATGCAATGCCTCGGCCAATTGGCCGAGATCGGCATGAGCGCGGGCGGCCGCGGCCAGGCTGGCGACCTCCGACGCAAGCATGCGATCGGCGGATAAGGGCGCGCGCTGCCAAACGGCGGGCGATAGGGCAGGCTCGTGCGGCACGCACGGCGTCACCGTCGGCTCCCATCGTGGGGTTGGCGGCGGCGTATGTCTGCTATCCGCACCGGTGTTGCGGAACAGCGTGGCGCCATCGAAACGCACCGCTTCGAGCCCCGATGCGGCGACCAGCGAGGACTCGACGGGGGCGACCACGAGCCATCCACCGGGCGCAAGGCGACGGGCGAGGGCTCTCACGGCCCGCTCGGCCTGCGCCGGCGAGAAGTACATCAGAACGTTGCGGCAAAGTATGACGTCCATGTCTGCCTGGGCCGAGGGGGCGTCCGCCACCAGATTGTGCTGCTCGAACCTCACCATGTCGCGAATTGCCGGGTTCAATGCCCATTGCGCAGGCCCCGCTGCGGTGAAGTATCGACGGCGAAAATCCATCGGCGTATCGCGAAACGACCAATTCCCGTAAACGCCGCGAGCGGCCTTGCACAGAAAACGCGAACTGATGTCACTGGCATGGATGCGGATACGCCAGTCGATGCGATCGGGTATCAACCGGTCGAGACAGATTGCAACTGAATACGCCTCCTCACCCGTACAGCAGGCCGCAATCCATAGGTTCAACCGCCGTTCGTGGGTTGCGCGTGCCGCGATCAGCGGCGGCAGCACTTGCGTTTCCAGAACCGACAATGTGGCCGGATCCCTGAGGAAGTAGGTCTCGCCCACGGTCAGATGATTGGCCAGAACATCGAAGCTCGCCGCGCTCACGGTGTCGGACAGCAGGTCGTGGACGTATGTGTCGACATCCGGGCATCCCAGCTCGTGCGCCGCCTCCCGAACGCCTTTGCGCAGATCCGATGCGCGCTCGGGGGGATAATCCAGGCCCAGCCGGGCAGTCACCAGCCCGCCCAACGCGTCCCATTGCGCCGCGGGCACGGTACCCATCAACCGTCTCCGCCCTGGCCCGTCAGCGCTTCGACCAGGCTGCGTTCCTCATCCAGAGACAGAAAGCGGTCGAGGTCGTGAAGCAGCACCATGCCATCGGGCAGCCGCAGCACACCGGCCACATGCTCAAGCCCCGGCACGACCGACGGTGCGGCGACGATATCGGTCTCGTTGCAGGTGAAGACATCATTTACTGCATCGGCAAGCAGCGCAACCTGGCGGCGTACCGTGCGGGCGACGATCAAAATATCGTCCACGCTCACGGCTTTCTCGCCAATGCCGAATCGTTTACGCATGTTAATGACAGGAATAATTTGTCCTTCTACGTTAACAATGCCCATGACAATCGATGGGGCAGATGGAAGCGGTGTGATGTCCACGCTGCGGACGATTCGATCCACCGTATCAATATCCAGTGCGTAGCCCAACCCACCTAGGGTAAACACAACGAAGTGTTTGGCTGGATTCATTTTTTCTGCCGTTGGCCTGAGCACGCCCGCCTTCGGCATGTTTTACATGCAAAACAAAAGGCCGCGTTACAGATGGACGATTTACAACGAGTATAGACACACTCCGTTGTATCCGGGACGCAACCGCGCGCGAAATATCGACCCTGCACCGCCTTGTGAACCTCCGTTGCAATGGAAAGCCTATTGGACATGACCCACGACCAAGCCACCCTGTTCGCCCTCATCTGCGTCGTCATCGTCCTGCTGGTCTGGGGACGCTGGCGCTACGACCTGGTAGCCTTCGGCGCACTCGTGGTCGCCCTCATCCTGGGGGCGGTACCCGTCGAGAAAGCCTTCAGCGGGTTCGGCCATCCGGCGACGGTGATTATCGCGCTCGTCCTGATCATCAGCCGCGGACTGTCCAATGCCGGAGTGGTGGAAATGGTGTCCGAGAAGCTGATCGACAGCGGACGCCGCCTGACCGTCCACATCGGGCTGATGGCCAGCGTCTCCGGCGCACTGTCGGCCATCATGAACAACGTGGCGGCGCTGGCCCTGCTGATGCCCATCGACCTGCGCGCGGCCTCGCGCGCCAAGCGCAGCCCCGCAATTACCCTCATGCCGTTGTCGTTCGCCACGATTCTAGGCGGCATGATCACGCTGATCGGCACACCGCCGAACATCATCATTGCGTCGTTCCGCCAAGACGCCATGGGCGAGCCGTTCGGCATGTTCGATTTCGCACCGGTCGGCCTGGCCTGCGCGGTCGCAGGCATCGCTTTCGTCGCATTGCTCGGGTGGCGGCTGATTCCGACCGCCCGTCAGGAACAGAACCCCACCGCGCAGTTGTTCGAGTTGAGCGATTATGTCGCCGAGCTCAAGGTTCGCGAGGGCTCGCAGGTCGTCGATGAGTTTATGGCCGCCCTGGATGAGAACGCCGCGGAGGCCGAGGCGGAGATCATCGGCCTGGTGCGCAACGGCCAACGCATGCCCGGCTTTGCCCGCCGGTTCAAGCTCCAGGTCGATGATGTGCTGGTAGTGCAAGGTGGCGCCGAAGCCATCGAGAACCTCGCCGGCAAGCTGGACCTCGACCCCGTAGACACCGAGCGCAGCGGTGACAACCTGGCCGGTGACGGCGAGGTGGAGCTGATGGAAGCGGTAGTGCAGCGCGGTGCCCGTGCCGAAGGCCGCTCTGCGGCCAGCCTTAACCTGTTGCGCGGTCGCGGCGTGGCGCTGCTGGGTATATCGCGCCAGGGCCGCTCGTTTCGCCAGCGGGTGCGCCGCCTGGTAATGCAAGGCGGCGATGTGCTGCTTCTGCTCGGCCCGCGCGAGCGTCTGCTGGACACCGTGAGCTGGCTGGGCGCCCTCCCGCTGGCCGAGCGCGGTCTTCAGGTCATCCAACGCGGCAAAGCATGGATAGCGGCCGGGATATTCGCCGCGGCCATTGCGCTGGCCAGCGCCGGCTTGGTCGATCTGGCCATCGGCCTCGCGGCGGTCACCGTGCTCTATGCCCTGCTGAACATCGTGCCGGTCAATCAAGTGTATGAGTCCATCGAATGGCCGGTCATCGTTCTATTGGGGTCGATGATCCCCATCGGCGAGGCCCTGGCGGACAGCGGCGGTACAGGGCTGATCGCGCAGGCGCTGGTCGATGTGTCCGCCGGCTATCCGGCGGTGGTCGCGCTGACGCTACTGATGGTGGTCACGATGAGCTTGTCGGATGTGATCAACAACACGGCTACGGCGGTCATCGCCGCCCCTATCGCGATCGAAGCGGCGCAAGGGCTCGGCGCCAATCCTGACCCGTTTCTCATGGCCGTGGCGGTTGGGTCCTCATGCGCCTTTCTCACGCCGATCGGACACAAGAACAACACCATCATCATGGGGCCGGGCGGGTATCGGTTCGGTGACTACTGGCGAATGGGGCTGCCACTGGAGCTATTGATTATCATCGTGGCAATACCGATGATCTTGTTGGTGTGGCCTTTGTAACCACGGGTGATACCGATGGGCGTGGCACTGATCGTACTTGCGGTTTCGGTTCTGGCGATCGCCGTCTACCTGGCGACGCGGGAGCGCGGCCAGCGCCGGCACAAGCACGAGGCCCATGCCGACAGCGTGATGCACTGCCGGCAT
>CBFGWV010000310.1:0-5561 GCA_965652545.1 uncultured Candidatus Competibacteraceae bacterium
CGTGTTTACAGCGCGTCGGAACACGACCTGCCGGCTCGTCATGGGCGGGTTCGGGCGCCTCAGGCCTGCCGATGCGCAACGTGCGAGGAACGCGAATCACACCCGCTCATTGCCCGTGCCCCAGTCGTTGCTTGGCGAGCTGCCGCCATAGACGACGGCGAGTTCATGGTTCGGCAGCACGCAGGCGGAAAGCCCACAGGGGTAGGCTCCTACGGGTGCCTTCGATCGGCCGGAGGTGGCTCAAACCTAGGTCTGGCCGCTCAGTTCCACCACGAACTCCGCTCCCGGGCTGCGGTTGATCACATCCACCCGCCCACCCATGGCCGCGGCCAGTTGGCTGACCAGTGCCAGACCGATGCCGGTGCCAACCGTATCGCGGGTGAGTTCGTTCTCGCTGCGATAAAAGAGCTGGAAGATCTTCTTCATCTGATCACGGGGAATGCCCGGCCCGAAGTCGCGCACACCGATGACCACACGTCCGGACGAGGCGAGGTGCGCGCGGATCTCCACGCGCTTCACCGGCGCGCGGGCGGAGAATTTGATTGCATTGTCGACCAGGTTGATGACGATCTGGCTGAAGGCATCCGGGTCGGCCATCACTTGGCGGGCGGCGACCGCCTCATCAAGCACGATGTCGTGCTCGAAACCCGCCGCATCGAGCTGCGAGCTCACCTTGGAGCGGGTCAGGTCCATGAGCTCGCCGACGGTCAGCGGGCGCACCTCCACAACCAGTTCGCGCCGCGTCATCCGCGCCAGTTGCAGCACGTTGCCGATCAGTCGCGACAAGCGCTCGCTCTCGTCGTGGATGAAGCGGTAGTAGCCCTGGCGCTTTTCCTCGCTGGCCCAGCCGGCGGTCAGCATTTCCGCATACATGCGGATGGCCGTCAGCGGGGTCTTCAGTTCGTGGCTGACCGCCGAGACGAAATCCTGTTGCTGTTCGGTAAGCGTGATCTGGCGCGAGCCCAGCCGGTACAAGCCCAGAAAGCCCGCGACCAACACCACGCCCAAGGCCAGCGCCAGCCAGGTCACCAGTTGGGCACCGGGCGCGGTCGGCAAGCGATTGAGGGTAAAGCGCAGTTCCAGATCGCTCAGGGGCGAGGACAGCCGGGACTGGTACAGCAAGGTACCGGTCAGCGATGCAGCATCGCTGAGCGATTGCGCCCGGTAGGCACCGCCACCGGCACCATCGAAGCCACCGACCGGTCCGCCGCGGTAAAGCACTGTCACATCGGTCAGCGCGGCGACACCGGCGGCGGAAAACGAAGCATCGACAAGGCCTTCGAAGAACGGGCCCGGCTGAATCAAAGCACCCTGGATCAAGCGCTGCCCGTCCCGCCAGACGTTGCGAAACAGCACGAAGTGCCCGCTGTTCAAGCGGCTGAACTCCAGCGGGTCGACCTCGCTTTCGAAGGTGCGGATCGGTGGTACCGCCGCCTCCGCAAGCTGGGGCTCGGGTGCCGGCGCGACGGGCGCCACGGCACGCACTTGTTCGCGCCGCTTCTCCCGGGACGGCTCCGCGGCACCGGTGGTCTCCGCCTTGCTCGCCGCCGGCGGGGCAGCGGCCGCGACACGCTCGGATACGCTCGGGCTGGCCAGCGGTGGCGGTGCCATATTGAGCTGATCGAACGCTGCCTGCGCCTCGGCCGGCCCCGCGCCGGCATCTTGGCGCATGCTGTGGCCGAGGCTCGAGGACAGTTCGATCTTGGCCTCGTCGGCCTCGGAGATCTGCGTCTGCTCCTCTTGGTCGAGGGCGTCGTCCGCAAGAAACGGGCGAAGTCGAATGAGCTGGTTGTCCACCAGCACGGCCTGCAAACGCGAGGCCAGTTCACGGCGCTGATCGAGCTCGGGAACCACGACCCCCGGCTCACTCTCAGTGCCGGGCAGCAAGGGCGTGCTGAAGCGCCCCTGGGCATCCACTTGGAAGTAACCCATCAGCCCGGGAATGGCCGCATTCACCGGGTAGGCGGCCAGCGGCGACCGTTGGACCAGATTGGCGCTGACCTCGTCGGCGGCCACCAAGAAGCCATAGTCGGCGAAGCTGCGCGCATCCTCCGCGGCGATCAGGCGCGCAGCCTCGCTGTCGATACGCTCGGCCAGCGCGCGGGCCTGGGTCTGGGCCTGGTGGAACGCCTGCCACTGCAACTGGCTGTACGCCTCGCGGATCAGCAAGGCGCTGGGCACCGCCAGGGCGAGGAACAAACCCACCAACCACCCGCGAAGCCGGCGCCGGGTAAGACCGAAGGTGTTCACGATGCCCCGTCATCCGCCAGCAGGCGGTAACCGCCGCCACGCACGGTGACCAGGTGCCGCGGGCCGCTCGGGTCAGGCTCAATCTTGCGCCGCAGTTTGGCGATGTGGATATCGACGGTGCGGGTTTCGATATCCAGGCCACGGGCATAACCCCACACCTTGTGCAGCAACTCGTCGCGGGGCACCGGGCGCTCGCGGTGCTGGTACAGGTAGGTGAGGACGTCCATCTCGCGGCGGGTGAAGCGGCCATCGCCCGCCGGGCCGGTGTAACACAGGTTCAAGGTGTCGATCAGGCCGCCGTCGGCCAGACGAATCTGCGCGCCGCCGGTCGCTGCCGGCCGTGCCCGCCGCAACACGGCCTGCACACGCAGTACCAGTTGGGCGACGGAGAACGGCTTGGCCACGTAGTCGTCGGCGCCGAGCTTGAGCCCGGTGATGATGTCCTCATCCGCCGTCTTGGCGGTGAGCATGATGATGGGCTGATCGGTGTCTACCGCGCGTATCGCCTCGCAGATGGCGAAGCCGTTCTTGCCAGGCAGCATCACATCCAGCAACACCAGGTCGTAGCGTCCGCTGAGCGCCTCGCGCTCCCCGCCCGGGCCATCGGCCTCCGCATGCACATCGAAGCCGTGATACACGAAGACATCCGTCAGCCCGGTACGAATGGCCGGTTCGTCCTCGACGATGAGCAGGCGCGGCTTGTCGGTCATGGCGCGAAGGTCTTGCGGGGTGGTCGATATCGGCCTTGAGACTAGCAGGCCACCTGCCGCACGGCGTGTAAATTCCCGGTAAACAGGGCGGCGAGGGTTTTACCAAACCGGTCCTGTGAGCCGGCGCGGGGGCTTTCTACAGTGGTCGCCAGTTTGAACCACCGGAGATCGCCCCATGGCCTTGATGACCCGACTGACCCGGCTGTTTCGCGCCGACCTGCACGCTGTGCTGGACCGGCTGGAAGAACCCGATGTGCTGCTCAAGGACGCTATCCGTGAAATGGAGGCGGTGGTCGCCGCCAGCCAGGGCGAGCTGGCCCAGACCGAGCGCCAGCGCAGTGCATTGCAACGCCGTATCGACGGCCTGGAGCGCCGCCTGGCCGAGTTGGACGAGCAGCTCGACCTGTGCCTAGCCGCCGACAACGAGTCCCTGGCCCGCTCGCGGGTGCGGCAGAAACTCCAGAGCACGCGGGAACTTGCCCAGGCCCGCGACCGCCTGAGCGTGGTCGAGCACGAGCGGGACGAGCGGCAGGCCCGCCTGACCGAGCAATTGGCCACGCTGGAGGCCACCCGCCAGAAAGCCGAAGCGTTCTGCACACCCGAGGAGCCCAAAACCGGCACCACCATGATGGACGCCGACTGCATCACCGATGCCGATGTCGACGTGGCCTTGCTGCGCGAGAAGCAACGGCGGGTGCAGTCATGAACGGCCTGGGCTTTGGACGTGCCGTTCTCACCGCCGCCGGCCTCAGCATCCTGGCCGCCGCGGTGCTCACCCTGGGCGTGCCCCTGCTCGGTGCCGCCTCGGCCCTGCACTTACTCCTCAGCGCGCTGGCGCTGGCCTACGCCCTTGTGGTGCTGGCCCACGGCCGGCGCATCGGCCGGCCCAGCCTGATCGGCGGCTGGCTGCTGCTCACCGCCTTGATCGCCGTGACCGGCCTGGGGCTGACCGCCGCCCTGCTGCTGTACCTGGGCTATCTCTGGCTGGTTCGCGCCGTCGCCCTGGCGCCCGGTGCCCTGGCCGCCGTGCTGGATGCCGGTTTGATCGCCCTGGCCATCGGCGCGGCCCTCTGGGCCGGCCAGCACAGCGGCAGCCTGGTGATGGCGGTGTGGTGCTTCTTCCTGGTGCTGGCCGCCGGCGCCCTGCTTCTCCCCGCTACGACACGACACCGCACCGCCCCCGCGGATGACCGCTTCGACCGTGCCCGCCGCAGCGCCGACGCCGCCTTGCGCACGCTGGCGGAAACCCGCTGATCCACTACTCGATGGAGACTCTCACATGAATGCCAAACTGCTTGCCGTCGCCTTGCTGGCCGCCACCGGTGCCGCCGTGGCCGTCTACCCCACCCTGCCGCTGGGCGATGCCATCGCCCACACCGAGCCGCCGCCGGTCATCTCACCCAGCCACAAAGCCGTGGTGGAGGTGGTGTTCGTACTCGACACCACCGGCAGCATGAGCGGGCTGATCGAGGCCGCCAAAGAGAAGATCTGGTCCATCGCCACCACCCTGGCCTCGGGCCAGCCGGCGCCGGAGATCCGCATGGGCCTGGTCGCCTATCGCGACCGCGGCGACGCCTACGTCACCCAAGTGACCGACCTGTCCACCGACCTGGACTCCATGTACGCCCAGTTGATGGACTTTCGCGCCGACGGCGGCGGCGACGGACCGGAGGCCGTCAACCAGGCGCTTTACGATGCCGTGCATCGCATGTCCTGGAGCCAGGGAACCAGCAGCTACAAAGTGGTCTTCCTGGTCGGCGACGCCCCGCCGCACATGGACTACCCGGACGACGTGCCCTACGGCGAAACGCTAAAGGCCGCAACCGGCCGCGGCATCGTGGTCAACACCATCCAGGCCGGCCAGGACCCGGAAACCCGGCGTGACTGGCAGCACATCGCCTCGTTGAATCAGGGCCGTTACTTCCAAGTCGAGTCCCACGGCAACACCGTGGCCGTTGCCACGCCCTTCGACAACCGTATCGCCGAACTCTCGGCCGCCCTGGACCGCACCCGCGTGTACTACGGCACCCCCGAGGAACTGGCCGAGAAAGCCGAAAAAATGGCCGCCACCGAGAAACTGCACGCCGGCGCGTCCATCGCCTCACAGGCCCGCCGGGGCGCCTTCAATGCATCCAGCGCGGGGGCGGCGAACTTCCTCGGCGACAAGGAACTGGTCGACGACGTGGCCAGCGGCCGGGTCGACTTGGACAGCGTACCGGCCTCCGCCCTCCCCGCCCCGGTCCAGGCCTTGGCCCCCGAGGCGCGGCAGGAAGCTATCGACGCCCTGGCCGCGGAGCGCAAAGCCCTGGGTAGCGAACTGGCCGAACTTGCCCAACAGCGGCAAGCGTTCATCGAAAGCGAAGTCGATGAGGCTGCCGTGGGCGACTCGCTGGACGTGCAGGTGTACGAAGCGATTCGCGCCCAGGCGGCTGGCAAAGGGATGCGTTACGAGGACGGGCCGACGTATTGAACGTTTGTGCAACGTTTGGGGCCGATCAGGCGGCCGGCTTTCAGCCGGCTACCGAATGCAATTCGGTGATCCCAGGGGGTGGCCGCTCGCAGGTCCCAGCCAATCGGTTCGGAACCCAGCCGCCCAGCCGC
>CBFGWV010000311.1:0-5537 GCA_965652545.1 uncultured Candidatus Competibacteraceae bacterium
AGTTTTAAGTTTTAAGTTTTAAGTTTTTCAGGATCGTCAGGGCCTTGAGGCTAAGCAACAACACTGGCAGCGGTGTTCGCCACTCCCCGGCGCACCTTGCCCGCCTCGATCACTTAAAACTTAAAACCTAAAACTTAAAACCCTTCCCCCTCCCCCTGCAATCCACATGTGAAACACGACACTTTCTTGCATATCGCAATATGCGAGCATGCCTGATGTTATCGCAACCTATTGAATTTAATTGATTTTAAACTTGGCACGATTCCCGCAATAGTATTCACCGACCGTTGGGAACGCGGTCAAGGAAGTGATGGGTTGCCGCCCTGTCACGGATGCGGACGACAGGCCTGAATGGATGCCTGAAGGGCTGTTGAAACCTGGAGACGATTGGACGGCGTTCTTCGGGTGGTAACAGCGCCATGGAATGGCGACGGGCGAACCTGCCCGGCGATTGATCGTGACTGCCTGGTCGAACCGGTCACGATTGCCGCTGAATCAGGTTCGCCTGTTTTTTTTTGCGTGTCTCAAACACGCTGACGATCAGTCGCGACGCTTTTTGGCCCGCGGGTGGGCGGCATCGTAGACCTTTGCCAGATGCTGAAAATCAAGATGGGTGTACACCTGGGTCGTTGCGATGTCCGCATGCCCGAGCAACTCCTGCACCGCACGCAGATCCCCACTGGACTCCAGCAAATGGCTGGCGAACGAATGCCGCAACAGATGCGGGTGCAATCGGCGCCCGGCGCTGTGCTTGGTGGCCCAGCGCGCCAGACGCTGCTGTACGCCACGAGCCCCCAGCCGCTGGCCGTTGCGGTTGACGAACAGGGCGCGTTCGCCGGCCTCTGCCATCGTATTGCGCAGTGGCAGCCAACGGCGGATGGCGGCGATCGCCGCACGCCCTGTGGGCACGATACGTGTCTTCGACCCCTTGCCGGTGACCCGGACCAAGCCCTGGTCGAGCTCCAGGGCGTCCACGTCGATACCGACCAACTCGGCAAGTCGCAAACCGGCACCGTAGAAGAGCTCGAGCATGGCCTGATCGCGGCATTCGAGGGTGTCGTCGGCGGTGGCGTCCAGCAGTTGCTGAGCCTGGTCGACATCCAGCACGTTGGGCAGTTTGCGGGCGGCTTTCGGTGGCTTGACCAAGCCGGCCGGGTTGGCGCTCAGCCGCCCCTCGCGCACGAGAAAGTCGAACCAGCCCCGCAGGCTGGCCAGTTGCCGCGCCAGCGAGCGCCCGCCGACACCGGCCCGATGGCGGGCAGCGATGAAGCCGCGCACCGTGTCCACGCTGACATTGGTATCGGGATGCGCGCCACGTGCCTGACAGTGGCTGCACCACTGCTCGAGGTCACGCCGATAGGCGTCCAACGTGCGCGGCGAGAGCCGGCGTTCGTGATTGAGGTGATCGAGGTACCGCGCAAGCGTATCCGGCAGCGGTGCATCCACGATGCGCGTCAGGCACTGCCGGGCAGCGGCCGCAGGTAGCTGCGCAAGGCCACGCTGACTTGCTCGCCCATGCGGGTTAGAAACATCGCACCCATGCCGGTCTGGAAGCGCTCGGGGCTTTCGCTGCCGACGGCGAGCATGCCCTGCCAGTCGACGCCATCGAGCGGCAAGAGCGCTGCGCTGGCCACCCGATCGGCGACATCGGCGAACAACACCTTGGATTGCTCCTCGGTGACGGCACCGCAGTAGGGGCGACGCGAGGCGAGGATACGGACAAACGGCGCCAAGGCGTTGCTGTCGATGAACTCCCGTTCGCGCTGCAAGCGTTTGGGCCGGGGTACCGCGGCCAGCCGGATGGCGGTGAAATCGGCGTTGAACTCGTCGCGCAGGACCGACTGCACGGCAACGAGAAGGTCTTCGAGGTTGCGCGCTTCGATCAGCGCGAGGGTGAGGCTTTGCATACGCCGTGACAGGCCGTCGTTGTCACGCGCCACCAGCACCAGGTCCTGCAATTTGCGGCCAAGCCGCGCGTTGTCTTCCTGGAGCAGGGAGAGCCGGCGCTCGATCAGTGAGACGGCGGGCTTGGTCGGGTGTGGAACCTTTAGCGTGGCCAGAAGCTCCAGATGCCGTTCGAAGAAATCCGGGTGGGTGCGCAGATAGTCGGCCAGTTCCTGCTCGGTCACGGTCTCCGGCCGCCGTCGGGCAGCCTCTCCCCCCTGCTTTTTCATAACGATACCGTCCCCTCGTACACTGTTGCCACCGGTCCGGTCATGAACAGGTGGCCTTCGCCGTCCCAGTCGATCGTCAGCCTTCCGCCATGCAGGTCGACCTGCACCGATGCATCCAGCCGCCCTTGGCGCCGGCCCACCGCGACGGCCGCACAGGCGCCGCTGCCGCAGGCCTGGGTCTCCCCGACGCCGCGCTCGAACACACGCAGGCGAATATGCGAGGGGGACAGAACCTGCATGAACCCGACGTTCACACGGTTGGGAAACAGCGGGTGAGACTCCAAAAGCGGCCCGAGCCGTGCAACCGGCGCGGTGTCCACATCGTCCACGGTCATGACCATGTGCGGGTTGCCCATGGCCACGGCACCGAAACGCACATCCTGCCCGTCGGCCTGTACGCTGTACTGCGCCGCCGGTGCACCCTTGTCCAGCGGGATTTGCGCGGGCTCGAACTCGGGCACGCCCATGTCGACAGTGACGCGGCCATCGGCGTTGATCACCAGTTCCAGCTCGCCACGCATCGTGCCGACACGGATGCGGTCACGGTCGATAAGGCCTTGGTCACGCACGAAGCGGGCAAAGCAGCGGGCACCATTGCCGCACTGCTCCACCTCACCGCCATCGGCATTGAAGATGCGGTAGTTGAAGTCCACCCCGGGCCGGGCCGCGGCTTCCACCAGCAGGAGCTGGTCGAAACCGACGCCGGTATGCCGGTCGGCCAGACGGCTGACGGTCGCGGCGTCGAGCGTGACCGACTGGCGAACCCCGTCGATGACCACGAAGTCGTTGCCGAGTCCGTGCATCTTGGTGAATCGGAGCCTGTCGGTCGGTGCATTCTGCATGAGGGTCAGTGTACTGCCGCTGGGTTCAAGGGGGGAAGGGAGGGGGTGATTTAAGTTTAAAGTTTAAAGTTTTAGGTTTTAAGTGGTGCGAGGCGCCGGCCGAGCGCCACGCTCCCTCAAGCCTACGTGCTGTACATGCTCTGAACACTCGATTGCGATGAGACTCATCCACTTAAAACTTAAAACTTAAAACTTAAAACTTAAAACTACCCTCAGGGTAACCGACTCTCCCCGGCCAGCAGCTGCTCGACCGTCTCACGTGCACGCACCACGTGGACCTGCTCGCCGTCGACCATCACCTCGGCCGCGCGGGGTCGGGTATTGTAGTTGGAGCTCATCACGAAACCGTAGGCACCGGCCGACCGCACGGCGAGCAAATCGCCAGGCTCCAGGACCAGTTGCCGCTCCTTGCCGAGGAAGTCGCCGGTTTCGCACACCGGGCCGACCAGGTCATAGGCTTTGGGCTCGCCGGCGCGAGGGCGGGCGGGGACGATGTCCATCCAGGCGGAGTACAGCGCCGGGCGGATCAGGTCGTTCATGGCCGCATCGATGATGGCGAAATGCTTGTGCGGGTTGGACTTCAGGAACTCCACCCGGGTGAGCAGGATGCCGGCGTTGCCGGCAATGGCTCGGCCCGGTTCCAGCCACAGCGCATACGGCCGATCACCCAGGCGATCGAGAATGGGTGCCAGGTAATCGGCCGGCAGCGGCGGCGACTCGTCTTTATAGCGAATGCCCAGCCCCCCGCCGATATCGAGGTGATGGATGGCAATGCCGTCCTCGGTAAGCTGGTCGGCCAGCGCGAGCAGTCGATCCAGTGCATCGACGAACGGCAGGGCGCGCGTGAGCTGCGAGCCGATATGGCAGTCGATGCCGGTCACCCGCAGATGAGCGGAATCTGCCGCCCGCCGGTACATCGCGCGGGCGGTGTCCACGTCTACGCCGAATTTGTTTTCCTTCAACCCGGTGGAGATATATGGATGCGTGCCGGCGTCGACGTCGGGGTTTACCCGCACGGACACCGCGGCCACTTTGCCATGCGCGGCCGCGACCGCCTCCAGGCGCTCCAGCTCGGCCGCGGACTCCAGGTTGAAGCAGGCCACGCCGGCCTCCAGCGCACGGGTCAGCTCATCAGCGCGCTTGGCCACCCCGGAGAACACGGTTTTGGCCGGGTCGCCACCGGCGGCGAGGACGCGCTCGAGCTCGCCGACAGAGACGATGTCGAAACCAGCCCCCAGACGCGCCAGAACATCCAGCACCGCCAGGTTGCTGTTGGCCTTGACCGCGTAGCACACCTGGTGCGGACGATCGCCCAAGGCGGAATCGAACGCCTTGTAATGGCGCTCCAGCGTGGCGCGGGAATATACGTACAGCGGTGTGCCATGGGCGGCGGCGATATCGGCCACGGGCACGTCTTCGGCGAACAGCTCACCGTCACGGTAAAGAAAATGATCCATTGGGCTTAGCTGTCCTTGGTCTCGTCAGACTCAGTGGGGGCGTCGTCGGGGGGCAGGTAAAGATCGCCCTTCTGGCCGCAGGCGGTCAGCAGCAGCGCGGTGAGCAGAGCCATACACAGTAGGCGCACGTGTCGTTCCCGAAGGTTTGTGGCAAGAGCGGCAGTATAACGGGGGGCACAGAGGCTGTCCGACCTGTGCGGCACAGCCGCTATACTTCGGGCCCACAAAACGCGCGAGGGAGAGATCGTCAATGGCCAATGAGCCGCTGGACTGCCTGGTCATCGAGCCCAACACCCCCGCCCGGGCTGCGGTGGTGTGGATGCATGGCCTGGGCGCGGATGCCCATGACTTCGAGCCCATCGTGCCGGAGCTCGGGTTGCCCCCGGGGCTGGGGGTGCGCTTCGTCTTTCCCAACGCGCCGGTGCAGCCGGTGACGATCAATGGCGGCATGGCCATGCCGGCGTGGTACGACATTCTGTCGATGGACATTCCCCGCCACGAGGACGATGCCGGCGTGCGCCGCTCCGCGGCGGACATCTGCGCGATCGTGCAGGCCCAGATCGATGCCGGTATTCCCGCCGAGCGTATTGTCCTGGCCGGCTTTTCCCAGGGCTGCGCCATGGCGCTGCATACCGGCCTGCGTTACCCGCAGCGGCTGGCCGGAATTCTAGGGTTGTCGGGGTACCTGCCCCTGATCGCAACCGTGGCGGACGAGCGCTCGGCCGCGAACGCGGACATTCCCATTTTCATGGCCCATGGCGATCACGACCCGGTCATTCCCATCGCCTACGGCCGCGCCAGTGCCGAGGTGTTGCAAAGCCTCGGCTACTCGCCGCGCTTTCGCAGCTATCCGATGCAGCATCAGGTGTGTCTGGAGGAGATCAGGGACATCGGGGAGTGGTTGGGGGAGGTGTTGGAGTAGCGTGTAGGCGCCCACCCCTGGGGGGCGATCCGGCTTGGGCTTGGTGCCAAAGCGGCGGGGTCGGTGCCGCCGGCGACAATCGCCCTGAGGGCAGGGCTCCTACGGGTGCCGGTTTCGTGGTGACGCGCAGACGTGTACGGGT
>CBFGWV010000312.1:0-5519 GCA_965652545.1 uncultured Candidatus Competibacteraceae bacterium
CCGAAGCACCGCCCGCACCGCAGGCACCCCCGCGCGAGTTGACCGAGAGCGAGTTGGAGCTTCTGGCAGCCCGCTTTCAACACGCCTACGAGCACGGGGATCTGAACCGGTTCCTGGCGTTGTTCTCCGACGATGTGCGCAGCAATGGCGGGCAAGGGCGTGAAGTACTTCGTCGAGACTACCGGCTGCTTTTCGGCACTACGGAAATGCGCCGGGTCGAGGTCCTGCACATCAACTGGCGGTTGCTTGCCGGCGAGGCGGTCGGCAGCGGCCGCATCCGTATCCTGGTTCGTCATCGGGGAGAGTCGCAGAACCGCGTGGTGTCCGGGACGCTGCAATTGTCCGCAGCCCTGGTGGACGATGCCCCACGCATCAGCCGCTTTGTCTATGACAATGCGGGCGGCGGAGGCGGATAGGGCTGATGAGGAAGGCGAAGGGCACGAAGGACAGCCACAGGCGCTGGTCGCGGCCGGTGGTCATGGTGGGCTTGGCTGTCTTTGCGCTGTGGCGGATGACCGACGGCATGCTCTTGCGGACACCCTCGGCCGGCCCCGGCGCGCGGGAGGTGGTCCTTGGGCCGCTTCCCGCCCAGGTGGACACCGTCATCAAGACACAGTCGTTGTCTCTGGGGTTCGATGCCCTGGCCGGGTTTCCGACCGATGGCTCCGCCTGGCTGAGCATGGCGCGACGTTTGCGCAGCGAGGGGCATAACGAGGCCGCGGCCCTCGCTCGGCAATGGGCTGTCACCCTGGCACCGGCACAGGCCTCGGTATTGCGCCGTGCCGCCCGCGACCACCTGCGCGAGGGCCAGTATGAACAGGCAGTCAAATTGTGGCAGCGGGCGTGGCAGGGGCCGGCGGCCAATGCCCGCGGCGTTCTGCGCGACCTCGCCAATAGCATGGCGCGGCCGGAAGCGCTGGCGCCAATGCTGGCGTCCGTCGACGACCCGTCGCTCGCCGCTGCCTGGACGAGCGAGGCCGCGCGCCATCCACAGCACCTGCAAACCGCGCGCAGCATGTTGGCGGTGTTCGAGCGCAGGGGCTGGGACATGCAACGGGCACGTGGCGACATTGTGAGCGCATTGGCGCAGCACGGGCGCTGGGACGACGCCTACCTGGCCTGGCTCAAGGGCCTGTCCCGGGCGGAGCTGCATCAACTGCCCTGGGTGTACGACGGGGGCTTCGAACAGCCGTTCTCGGGCACGCCCTTCGAGTGGGCCTTCCCTTCAGAGGTCGGCGTCAACTGGCAGCGTACGCCAGGCCCCGAGAGCCGGGGCATGGTGCTTCATGTGGTGTTCTCCGGCGTGCGGGTCAAACTGACCGGTGCGGGGCAGACACTGCGGTTGACGCCGGGCACCTACCGGTTGGAATACGCCCACAAGAGTGTCGCCATCGAAACCAGTGGCGCCCTGGGGTGGACCATCCGCTGCACTGGAAAAGGCTATCGCTTGCTGGCTACGTCGCCGCCGCTGGCAAACGGCGATACGGACTGGGCGACCTCGACAGTAGAGTTCAGCGTGCCAGCGGAGCCCGCCTGCCAAGCCCAGCGGCTGGCGCTGGGCTTGGCAGGCGAACTGGCCGCGGACAGTCGCATTGCCGGCAGTGCCTGGTTCGACGATATTCGAGTCAACCGCATTGACTCGCCGCTTGCCATTGCGGATAACCCATGAACTGTTTCATTGGCCCATGACGTCCATGCGTCTATGATAAAACCCACGCCCGAACCGTCCAGGGAGTTGATGACATGAACCGGCTCACCAGCGCATTTGCGCTTATCGGCGCCTCTTGCCTGTCGACCTCGCTGGCGCTGGCGCAAGGACAGCTTGCCACGCTTGAAGAGCTTAACGGCGATGTGCTCGTCAACCAGGGCCAAGCCTTCTCACCGGCCTCTCAGGGTATGGGCCTGGATCGAGGCGATTTGCTGCTGACCCAGACCTCCAGTGAGGCGTTGCTGACATTCGCCGATGAATGCCAGGTTCGCATTCCTGAGGATCTGCGCGTCAATGTCACCGATGTCGCCTCCTGCTGTATCAAGGACGAAGAGGCCGGTGAAGTCGTCAGCGCCGATCGAATCGCTTGGGTACAAACGTTGGACGGCGTCGCCAACATCGTTCGGGCCGATGAGTTCAGCCCTGCGGAAGTCGACCGGCCGCTCACCGTCAACGACCAAGTCATCACCGGCCCGGATTCCGGTGCCGTCATCGAGTATGCCCTGGGTTGTGAGGTGCGGCTGGGCCCCAACGAGGTGCTCACCATCCGCTTTGCGGAGGAATGCTGCCTGGGCGCTTATTTGATCGAAGACGCCACCGCCCTTGGTGCCGGTGGCGTAGTCACCCCGGCGTCGGAGGCTTGGGCGGCCCTGCTCATCGGCGGAGCCATCCTGGGCGGCGCGCTCCTTGACGACAACGACGGGGGCGGGGAACCCGGCCCGGGACCTGGCGACGACGATGATGACGATGGCGGCGGTGACGATGACGATGACGACGGCGGTGACGACGACGATGATGATGATGATGACGACGACGATGATGACGACGACGGTCCTCCGATAAGCGTCGAGTAAACCAGCCAGTCGCCAGCGACGATCAGGACGATTCCCATCAAGGACGTGGCGCAGTCGCCTGCGACTTACGCAACCCGCACCGGTAGGGCTGAGCGCACCGGTGTAGTGGTGGTGGCCATCATGCTTGTGCTGGCGCCATTGTTTTGGGGCGGCAATCGGCCACTGCCGCTATTCGCCCTTGAAGTTCTCGGCCTGCTTGCCCTGGTGCTGACGTGCTGGTCACGGCGCCCCGTGGTCGAAATGCCGGTTGCGTTCAAGCTGGGGTGGTTGGGGGTTTTCCTCGTCCCGTTTATTCAGCTTGTACCGTGCCCCCCGTTTATATGGGAGCTGCTATCGCCGCGTGCGGCATTGGCGGAGGTTTCGGTCGCCGCAGGCCTTCCAATGTCCTCCTGGCTACCGATCTCAGCGGTTCCTTCGGCCACGGAGGCCGCGCTGTGGTCGATCGTGCCGATGTTCGCCACATTCCTGGTTGCGTTCGCCGGATCGCCTTCGACCCAGCGAAAGCTTCTGATCATCATGGTGGCCATGGCTGGGGCTCAGGCCGTTCTGGGGCTGCTGCAGTTTGTCCAGGGCCCGATCAGTCCTTGGCGATTCGGCAACCCGTTCTACGGTGATGGCGGCGTCGGTACATACGCCAATCGCAACCATCTGGCCGGGTTTCTCGAAATGGCCATGATGGTGGCCCTTGGGCTGTGCTTTTCGGCGATGCAGCCGATTCGCCGCCTCGCCGGTCGCGATGCGCCAGGGCAGCGGCTTGCGCGATGGTGGAGCACCAACTTCGAGCCACTGGCCAGCTATGGCGCCCTGGCGGTCCTCTGCGCGGTGGGGTTGGCGTTCACCAAATCCAAGGCGGGGTTCGCGTTGATGATCGTCGGCTTCGTTGCCGCTGCTTTGGTTTATCAGGGACGAGGGTATCGCCGCGTTGGCCTGACGATGTTCGCTTTCGCCATACTGGTCACCGTACTCATGGCGGGCCTGGGTGTGTTCCCAACGCTTGAGCGATTGTTGTTCAGCGACTATCTGAGGGATGCACGCTGGCCGCTGTTCGTCAGCACGGTCCAGGGTGCGCTGCAGGGACTGCCGCTGGGGAATGGTGTGGGCACTTACGTGTTTACGTACCCGCCTTATCAGCCGGACGGAGTCCCAGGCTTGGCGAACCACGCCCACAACGACTACCTGGAATGGTTCTTCGAAGGCGGTATTCCAGCGCTGGCGCTGATGGTCCTCGGGCTATGGGTGTTTATTCGCCAGTGGATGCGGCTGTTGGGAGTAGGTCATTGGAATCCGCAGCAGCGTGTTCGCGTGGGTGTTGGCCTTGGCCTGCTTCTTGTGCTGTTGCACGGGCTGGTGGACTTCAATCTGCGCATACCGGCAAACGCGATTTTCTTTTGTCTTCTTGCGGGTGTGTTTTTTTCGCCAGAGAGGTCAGCACCGGCGACCTCCGGATCGACCCCCGTCCGCCGCACCCGCAGAATGCCCGCGCCATCGACCGCAACCGCCATTCAAGCCCAGCCCAACCCGTTTGCGTGACAGTCGTACACCGCTGGCAGTTTGCCTGGCGAACGATCCCGGTTACTGTTCCATCCCACAATCACTCAAGACAACACGCAGCCCGCCATCATGAACCTCACTGTCATCGGGACCGGCTACGTAGGCCTGGTCACCGGCACCTGTTTTGCCGAAATGGGCAACACCGTCACCTGCGTCGATGTGGATGCCGCCAAGATCGACGGCCTGCGCCAAGGCAGGTTACCCATCTACGAGCCCGGCCTGGACGAGCTGGTGGCGCGCAATGCCGCCGAAGGGCGCCTGCGCTTCACCACCGAGCTCACCGAGGCCATGGCCGAGTCGGAGGTATTCTTCATCGCCGTGGGCACACCGCCGGGCGAGGACGGCTCGGCCGACTTGCGCTATGTCCTGGCCGTGGCCAAGTCGCTGGGCGAGAACCTTCAGCGCTATGCCCTGGTGGTCGACAAGTCCACCGTGCCCGTCGGGACGGCCGCCAAAGTCCGCGAGGCCGTACAGGCCGAGCTCGACCGTCGTGGTGTGCAGTTGGCCTTCGATGTGGCCAGCAACCCGGAGTTTCTCAAGGAAGGTGCGGCTGTCGACGACTTCATGCGGCCGGACCGCATCATCGTCGGCACCGACAGCGAGCGCGCCTACGAGCTCATGCGCCAGTTGTACGCGCCGTTCAACCGCAACCACCAGCGCCTGATCACCATGGGCGTGCGCGATGCGGAAATGGCCAAGTACGCCGCCAATGCCATGCTGGCGACCAAAATCTCGTTCATGAACGAAATGGCCAACCTGTGCGAGCGCATGGGGGTGGACGTCGAGCAGGTCCGTTTGGGCATCGGTGCCGACGCCCGCATCGGTTATCACTTCATCTACCCCGGCGCCGGGTACGGTGGCTCGTGCTTTCCCAAGGACGTCAAAGCCCTTATCCGCATGGCGCACGAGCATGACTTCGAGCCGCGCGTTCTCCACGCCGTGGAGGCGCGTAACGAGGCACAGAAGCTCACCCTATGGCACAAGGTTCGCCAGCGCTTTGGCGAGGACCTGCGCGGCCTCAGGGTCGGCGTGTGGGGGTTGTCGTTCAAGCCGGGGACCGACGACTTGCGCGAAGCGCCATCCCGTGTGCTTATCGAGCACTTGTTCGCCGCCGGTGCCGATGTGCTCGCCTACGATCCGGTAGCCATGGACATCGCCCGCTGTGAGTTTCCGCAAGCTTGGTTCGACGATGAGCGCCTGTCGCTCACAGAGCACCAGTACGACGCGGTTCGAGATGTCGATGCACTGGTGCTGGTCACCGAATGGA
Source organism: uncultured Candidatus Competibacteraceae bacterium (assembly GCA_965652545.1). Lineage (GTDB taxonomy): Bacteria > Pseudomonadota > Gammaproteobacteria > Competibacterales > Competibacteraceae > CBFGWV01. The sequence goes on from CBFGWV010000312.1 coordinate 5,381, forward strand.
AGCCCTTCCGCCGCCCCGACTTCGCCGCGCTCAAGCGCCTCATGCGTCAGCCGATCATCGTCGACGGCCGCAATCAATACGAGCCGGCCGAGCTGGCACGGGACGGGTTTGAGTATTACGGGGTGGGGAGGGGGCTGAG
>CBFGWV010000313.1:0-5510 GCA_965652545.1 uncultured Candidatus Competibacteraceae bacterium
GGCGCCCCTCCTGGGATCGCCGAGTTGCACTCGGCCATGCCGGCGGCCCGCCGGCATCCCGCAAGCGAGCCCGGCGATGACACATGCACGCCCCTGCCCCTGGACCACGCCACAGGCCAGAACGAGGAGGCCACCGCCGCAACCGTTGAACACCACCTCGACCCGACCGAAACCGACACCTTCCTGGGCTCCACCGCCCAGCGCACCGACCCGACCGAGCTCCTGCTCGCCGCCCTCTCGGCTGCCCTGCTGGACTGGAGCGGTGGCGCCGCGCTTGCTATCGACGTCGAACGTCACGGCCGCGACGTCGTGCCCGGGCTGGACCTCTCGCGCACGGTCGGCTGGTTCACCCGCTTGGCGCCGTGCCGCGTCGTTCGGCCCGTCACGGACTCGCCAGAGGCTTGGCTGGCCGCCGCCCGCACGGCACAACCAATTCCCGGCCACACGCCGGTGGCTGGCGCGACGCGGACGGCCGCCCGCACGGCACAGCTATCCACGTCGGCACGCGCCCAGGTCTCGCTCAACTATCTCGGCCGTCTCGATGGCGCTGACGAGGGCCCGCTGGTGCCCGTGGACGGCCCAACCGGCGCGCTGTACGGCGCGGGCGCCGAGCGCGTGCACCTGTTCGAGCTCATCGCCGCGGTGATCGACGGCCGTCTGCAACTGTCCTTGCGCTACAGCCCGGCGCGGCATCACCAAGCCACCGCGAGGCGACTGGCCGAGGCCATTGCGACACGGTTGAGCGCCATCCTGACCTGGCGGGCGCAGCCGGACAACGGCCGGCTGCTGGCGAGCGACGTCCCCCTGGCCGGCCTCGACCAGCCGCGCCTCGACCGCCTGCTGGCGCGCATCGGCGCGGCGGACGACTGCCATCCGGCCTCATCGATCGAGACCATCCTGCCGCTGTCGCCACAACAGCAAGGCATGCTCTTCGACAGCCTGGCCGGCGCCGGCAGCGGTGTGCACCACGAGCAGTTCCTCATCCACCTTGCGGGCGACCTCGACCCTGAGGCGTTGGCATCGGCCTGGCGGCAGGCTGCGGCGCGCCACAGCATCCTGCGCACCGCGTTCGTCTGGGACGACCTGCCGCAGCCGCTGCAAGTGGTCTTCGACGCACCGCGCCTGGCGCTGACACGCCATCGCGGGGTCCCCGACGACACCTGGCTGAGCACCGACCGCCTCAGCCCCATCGACCTGTCCCGCCCCGGCGCCTTCCGCCTGACCCTATGGCAGGCCGCTACTGCCAGTGAGGCCCCAGATAGCTGTGGCGCCCCCCCTGGGATCGCCGAGTTGCACTCGGCCATGCCGATCGACGATCGGCATCCCGCAAACGAGCGGAACAATGCCCCTGGCCAAATCTACAGCCCATCAGAATCCACCCCGTTAGACAGCGAAACCCAATGGCTCCTGGTCTGGACCTTCCACCACCTGCTGCTCGACGGCTGGTCGATCGCCTTGCTGCTGCGCGAGGTGATGACGCTCTACGAGGCCGGCCGCACCGGACAGGCGCCCGCCCTGCCGCCCGCCGCCCCGTACGGTGACTACGTCGCCTGGCTCGCGGGGCACGACCGGACCCGGACTCTGGCCTTCTGGCGCGACGAGTTGACTGGCGTACCCGAGGTGCCGCCGTTGGCGTTTGCCGGGGCCGATGCCGCGGTGGCGGGCGATGCCTACGATGAGCGGCGGCTCGAGCTCGATGCCGCGCACAGCCGCGCCCTGGGCGCCTTGGCGCGACGTCGGGCGATCACGCCCGGGACGCTGTTCCAGGCCGCCTGGTCGCTGCTGCTGGCCAGACTGTTGCGCAGCGACGATCTGGTCATCGGCATCACCACCGCCGGACGCCCGGAGACGATGCCCGGCAGTCAGACCTGCGCCGGCTTGTTCATCGACACCTTGCCGCTGCGGGTCGCGTTGCCGGCCGACGGCGATGTGGGCGACTGGCTGAGCGAGCTCTTCGCCCGCAACCGCCGCGTGCTGGCGCACCCGCATGTCGGTGCCGGGCTGGTGCACAAGGCGGCCGGCTACCCGCCTGAGCGGCCATTGTTCGAGACCTTGCTGGTGTACGAGAACTACCCGCGTGATGGGGACCCCGCCGGCACGGCAAGTGGCCTGCGTGTGGTGGATGTCGAGACCCGCGGTGCACGCACCCGCTACCCGCTGACCTTGCTGGTCGTCCCGGGCGAGCGCCTGCGCCTGCAACTGATCGTCGACCGCCGGCGTGTGCCGCCGGCGCTGGCCAACCGGCTGCTGGCTCTGCTGGAGCGGCTGTTGGTGAGCCTCGCCGAAGGCGAGACGCGGATGGCGTCGCTGCGTGCCCTGGTCGACGCTGCCGGGCTGCCCGAGCCTGTCGACGAGGCGGCCAACCGGCCGCTGCGCCGCCGCCCGGCAGCCTTGCCCGAGACCGCGCTGGAAGGCGCCTTGGCGGAGATCTGGTGTGAGATCCTGGGCCGACGCACGGTGCCGGTGGACTGCTCGTTCTTCGAGCTCGGTGGGCATTCGCTGATGGTGTTGGAGATGGCGGCCGCGGTGGAGCGGCGTCTTGGGCTGGCGGTCGATGCCGGCTTGCTGTTCCAGGCGCCGACGGTGCGCGGGCTGGCCGGTCGGCTCGCACGGCTGGACCTCTCCGGGGCCGCCACCGTGGTCACCCTGGCCGAGGGCCAGGGCACGCCGCTGGTCGTGTTCCCGGGGGCCAGCGGCAACCCGCTGGCCTACCTGCCGCTGGCCCGCCGCCTTGCGGGGCGGCCGGTGCTCGGGGTGCAGGTCGCCGGCCTGTTGACCGAATCGTCCATCGAGACGATGGCGGCGCGTCTGATCGAGTGCCTGCCGGCGGGGCCGCTGCACCTCATGGGGCATTCGTTCGGGGCCGCGCTGGCTTACGAGATCGCCCGCCAACTCGTGGCCGGTGACCGCACGACAGGGCTGGTGGCCCTGGTGGATCTGCCGGCGCCCACCGTCGATGCGGCCGCGGCAGCCCCCGGGACCGATGCCGAGCTCATGGCCGAGATCGCCCGCGCGGCGGCCCGTTACTTCGACCGCCCGATCGCCTTGGCGGCGGCGGATCTCGACGGTGCGGCGGGGCGTCCCCGCTTCCTGGCCGCGCTTGCGGCGGCCGGGTTGGTGAGCACGCACGCCGATGAGACCGTGGTCGATGCCTTGCTCGGGATGTACCGCCGCAGCCTGGATACCCTGGCCGCCTGGCGTCCGCAGCCGCTGGCCGGCCAGATCGAGGTGGTGCGTGCCGCCCAGAGCGAGGCGACGACGGCAACCGGTGCCGCCGACCTCGGCTGGGCGCGCTGGGCGACGGTCGCGCGCGCCGTCGTCGTGCCCGGCGACCATATCGGCGTGATCGTCGAGCCGGCCGTGGCGGCTCTGGCTGATGTCCTGCGCAAAGGCATGCTGCGGCACGACACGCAGTGGGAGACCGCACGCCCGTGCGCATCACCATCCTGACCCTGGGTACGCTGGGCGATGTCGCACCGTTTCTCGGCCTGGGCAACGCCTTGGCCGGGCGCGGTCATGCGGTGCGCCTGGCGACGTACGGCCTGTATGGCGGATTGATCGGCGAGGCCGGGCTGGGCCATCACCTGTTGCCTGGCGACCCGGCGAAGCTGATGCGTGCCCCCTCCAGCGGCCGCATCGCGCGCGCCGGTACCCGCCCGATCGCCTATTTGCGCGGTCAGCGCGAGCAGGCGCGGCTGATCGCCGCCAAGGCGCGGCCCTTGCTCGATGCGTCGTTGGCCGCCTGCGACGATGCCGATCTGATCGTCTACTCGCTGAGCGCACTGATGGGCGGGGCGATCGCCGAGGCGCGCGGGGTGCCTGCGGTGCAGGCCTTCTTGACCCCGGTCACGCCGACCCGAGCCTTCGCCAGCATCCTCGCCGGCAGTGAGCAGTCACGTTTCGGGGGCCTCGGCAACCTGGTCAACCACCGTATCGCCGAGCAGGCCGTGACGCGCGGCTTTCGCCGTCTGCTGGACGATTGGCGGCGCGAGGTGCTGCGCCTGCCGCCGACCGGCCGTGGCGGGCCGCTGGTCGCCGCGAACCGCCAGCGCCGACCGTTGCTGTATGGGATCAGCCCCGCCGTCCTGCCGCGGCCGGCCGACTGGGGCAGCTGGATTGAGATGACCGGGTACTGGCATCCGCCCTTGCCGGCCGATTGGCAGCCGCCTCCCGGGCTTGAGGATTTCCTGGCGGCCGGCGCACCCCCCGTGTGTGTCGGCTTTGGCAGCATGGGCGAGGCGGATGCGCAGCGGATGACGGCCATCGTGCTGGATGCGCTGGCGCGGGTCGGGCGGCGGGCCGTGCTCTTGGCGGGCTGGGGCGCGCTGGACCCCGCCGCGCTGCCGGCCGGGGTGTATCTCGCCGATAACCTGCCGCATGCCTGGCTATTGCCGCGTGTCGCGGCCATGGTGCACGCCGGTGGCGCCGGTGTGTCCGCCGCGGTCTTCCGCGCCGGTATTCCCGCCGTCGTGGTGCCGTTCTCCGGCGACCAGTTCTTCTGGGCGCGGCGTGCGGCGGCGCTGGGCGTGGCCGCCCCGCCGCAGCCCGCCGCGATGCTGACCACCGATGGGTTGACCGGGGCGCTTGAGACGGTCCTGCGCGACCCCGCCTACGCCCGATCCGCCGCAGATCTGGCCCGGCGGCTGTCGGCCGAAGACGGCCCTGCCGCCGCGGTGGCGGCCATCGAGCGGCTGAGCGGCTGAGCGGCTGAGCGAAGGGGTGAAGGGGTGAAGGGGTGAAGGGGTGAAGGGGCTGGGTGGTCGCGTGGTTGAGGCTGGTCGTCGTCGGTGAAACCTTTGCCGTGCCGCCCCTGGGATCGCCGAGTTGTACTCGGCAGCCGGCCAACGGCCGGCCGTTTTGAAGGACCTCGCCGGCAGCACTGCGGTTGCAAGGACCGCGCCGTCAGTGAAGTTGGGGGCCGAGCTTCGCTCGGCTACCGAGTACAACTCGGTGCTCCCAGGGACGCGTTGCTCGTGGTTGGCGCCCACCGGGACTACCCTGAGATCACCGCCTTGCCGTCGGTGGCCGGTCGACTTCGCGCACTCAAATCGGCACGATTAGCCCAGGACACGGGCCGGCACCCAGCCGGCCCGGAACGCACTGACGGGGGTGTTCATGGATGTCGGTATCTTCCTGCTCATGCAATCGCCAACGGGCGCGCCGTCGAAGGCGGTGTACGCGCGGGCGTTGCGTTCGGCATGTCTGGCCGAGGAACTGGGTTTCTCGCATGTCTGGGTGGCCGAGCATCACTTCATCAATTATTCCTACTCCTCCCAGCCCTTCGTCCTACTGTCGCACTTGGCGGCGTTGACCGAGCGGATTCGCCTGGGCACGGCCATCGTGCCGGTGCCGCTGCACAACCCGCTGCTCATCGCCGAGCAGGCCGCGACGGTGGATGTGCTCAGTGGCGGGCGGCTGGAGCTGGGGCTGGGCAAGGGTTACCAGCGCTTCCAGTACGAGCGCCTGGGCATCGAGAAATCCGATGACCACGAGCGCTACAACGAGGCCAT
>CBFGWV010000314.1:0-5490 GCA_965652545.1 uncultured Candidatus Competibacteraceae bacterium
CGATCCCAGGGGTGCCCGATTCAAGGCCACCGATTCCAGGGGTGCCTGACTCGAGGACACCGAACCCGGGAGCGGCTACCTCAGGGGTGCCGACCCCGCCAGAAGAAGTCATCTCAAGGCTGGCAGCCCTTTCCGGCGAGATCTCCGGGAGCTTCGCCAAAGCCCGGGCCCCGGCGGGATGCTCGCGCATCAGGTAGTCGGCGAGTGCCGCCACGGTCTGGTACTCGTAGAACAAGGTCTTGGACAGCTCGCCGAAGGTCTTTTCCATACGCCGGGTGACGCCGACCACCAGCACGGAGTCGATGCCGTAGACTTCCAGCGGTTTGTCGGCGCGGATGCTGGTCGCGGCGATGCCCGCCTCCGCTGCCAGGGCGGTCTTCAGGTAACCCTCGACCGCCCGGCGCACGATGCCGTCGTCCGACTCAGCGGGTCGCTCGTGCTCACCGGCCGGTTCATATGCAGGAACGCTCTGCTGCAACCCGACAGGGGCCGGCCGCTGTGCCAGACCGTCGTGCATGCGGTCTGACTCCAGCCACTGCCCCGGGCGCCGGTCGTGCGTGCTGTATGGCTTCGGCCCGTGAACAGCACCAAGGTCGTCATCGCGCAGCGCAGTCGGCTCCCCAGCGGTAGCGGACACGCCCAACTGCCCATCCGCCGCTACCGCGCCACGGCCGCCGCTGCGGTCGATCAACGGCCCGTCGATCCAATGCCGTTCGCGCGCGAACGGGTACGTCGGCAGCGACAACCGGCGTCGACGCCCAAATAGCGCGACCGCGTCCACCGACGCGCCGCCGACCCAGGCCTGCGCCAGCGCGTACGGGTCGCCCGTGGTCGCGGCGACAGCCTTGCTCCGCCGCTCGACCACACCGGTGATCACCGCACCGTCCTCACCAGCCAGGTACCCGGCCAGCGCGCGCTTCAGCCCGGCCACCGAGTCCACCACCAGCGCCAGACGCGAGGCCATGGCTTCGCGACCGTCGAGCAAGGTGAACGCAAGGTCTGCCAGGTCCACCGCATCGAGCCCGGGCCAGGCCAGCAAACGGCCGACGGCCTCGCGCAGACGCTCGTCATCGCGCGCCGAGAGCACGATCAGCAATGCCTGAGCGAGGACCGAGGGGGCATCAGCTCCCGAGACGCCCGAGGCGCCACCCGCCGCGACTGCGCGCCCTGGATTGCCTCCCCCTGGGATCGCCGAGTTGTACTCGGCAGCCGAGCGTAGCTCGGCCTTGTCGGGAGGCATCGCCAAGTTTGACGGTGACGACGGGGTGTCAACGTCTCCGCCCCTGGCCGGCTTCCAGCCGGCTGCCGAGTACAACTCGGCGATCCCAGGGCTGCCACCGGCGGGGGCCGAGGCTGGTGCGGGGCCGGCTTCGAGGACGACGTGGGCATTGGCCCCGCCGATCCCGAAGGAGCTCACCCCCGCCCGCCGCGGGCCGCCACCGGCCGGCGCCGGCCAGGGCCGGGTGCTGCCGACGATGTAGAACGGACTGCCATCCAACTCGATGTACGGGTTGAGCGTCTTGCAATGCAGGCTGGCCGGCAGGGTCGCTTCCCGCATGGCAAGCAGGACTTTGATCACCCCGGTGACGCCGGCAGCGGTCTCCAGGTGGCCGACGTTGGTCTTGACCGAGCCCAGCGCGCACTGCGGTGCCGCGGGCAGCGGCCGCCCAGAACGGCGGAACAAGGTCTCGAAGGCCGCCTTCAACCCGTTGATTTCGATCGGGTCACCCAGGCGGGTGCCGGTGCCGTGGGTCTCGATGTAACCGACGGTGGCCGGGTCGATGGCCGCGCGGGTGTAGGCCTGGACCAGCAGATCGGCCTGGGCCTTGGGGTTGGGTGCGGTCATCGCGGCGGCGTGGCCGCCGTGGTTCACCGCGGTGGCACGGATTACGCCGTGGATGTGATCGCCATCGGCCAGCGCCCGCGACAAGGGCTTGAGCAGCAGTGCGCCCACACCCTCGCCACGCACATAGCCATCAGCAGTCGCGTCGAAAGTCTTGCAGCGCCCATCGTCGCAGAGCATCCCGGCGTTGCTGAACGCCAAGGTCAGCGTCGGACTGGCCATCACGTTCACGCCGCCGGCGATCGCCAGCGCGCAATCGCCGCGGGCGATGGCCTCCACCGCCCGGTGGATGGCCACCAGCGAGCTCGAACACGCGGTGTCCACCGGCTCGCTGGGGCCGTGCAGGTCCAGCAGGTAGGAGACGCGGTTAGCCAGCATGGCGTGCGACATGCCGGTGGTCAGGCGGGCGTCGGGCTCGGCCAGGCGGTCACGTACACGCTCGTAATAGTCCGACGAGGCCACGCCGACGAACACCCCCGTGGCGCTGCCGGCCAGGGCGGACGGCCGGTAGCCGGCCTCTTCGATGGCGCTCCACACCGTTTGCAGGAACAGCCGCTGCTGCGGGTCCATGAGCAAGGCCTCGCGCGGCGAGAGCCCGAAGAAGCCGTGATCGAAGGCATCGACATCGGGCATGAAACCGCCCCATTTGGCGCGGGTGCGGTTCTTGTCGTCGGCCGGGTCGCCCCAGATGGCCCGCCAGTCCCAGCGCTGGGCGGGGACTTCGCTGATCAAATCGTCGCCCGCGGCCAGGTGGGTCCAGAAGGCCTCGACATCCGCCGAGCCGGGGAAGCGGCCGGCCATGCCGATGATGGCCACCGGCTCGTCGGCACTGTCGGATTTGGGGAGGCCACCCGAGAAGGCCGAGCTGCGCTCGGCTGCCGAGTACAACTCGGCGATCCCAGGGGGGCCAGACTCAAGGACACCGACCCCAGGGGGGCCAGACTCGGAGACACCGGTCCCAGGGGTGCCAGACTCGGGGGCACCGATCCCAGGGCGGCCAGACTCGGGGGCACCGACCCCGGCCGCAGCCGGGCGGTCCGCGGCCACGGCCGCACCATGGTCCGACACCAGGAAGCGCGCGATGGCGGCGATGGTGGCGTACTCGAAGAACACCGCCGGGGTGAGTTGCAGCCCGTAGTGCTGGTTGAGCCGCCCGGCCAGCTCGGTGAAGGTGATGGAGTCGAAGCCGTAGTCGACCACATCGGTGTGCGCATCCAACTCGTCCACATCCAGCTTGAGGATGGCGGCTGCGATCCCGATCAGCGTGGCCTCGACACGGCCCTGCAAGGCCTCCGCATCGATCGCCACCGGTGCGGGGACCGGTGCCGCGACAGGCGCCGCCCCGGCGTCGAGACCGAGCACCCGGCGCAGCCGCGCCGCATCGCCGACGAACACGGCCAGTTGCGCAGGGCCGGCGGCGAGCATCCGCTCGAAGGCCGCAAGCCCCTCGGCGGTGTCCAGGGCCGTCATGCCGGTGCTCTCCTGCAGGCGCGCGGCGGTGCGTGCGTCCACCTGCATCCCGCCCTCGCGCCACAACGGCCAGTTGATCGACAGGCTGCGCCCGTGGCGCGAACCCACGGCGCACAAGGCCTCGCGTCGCCGGGCGAAGGCATCGAGCACACGGTTGGCGACGGCATACCCGGCCTGCCCCACGTTGCCGCGCAAGGCGGCGATGGACGAGAACACCACGAACATATCCAGCGGTTCGTCACGGGTGGCGGCGTCCAGATGCAGGCAGCCGAGCACCTTGGGCTGGATGACGGCGATTGCATCGTCCGCGTTCAACCCGGCAATGAGCCCATCGCGCAGCACACCGGCGGCATGGATGACACCGTGGAGCGGCCCGAAATGCGCCCGCGCCTCGGCCACCAGGGCATCCACCTGCGCCCGGTCGGAGACATCGGCGACGCGATAGCACACCGACGCGCCCAGGGCGGCCAGTCGCGCCGATGCCGCCCCGCTCGGGGCACTGCGCCCGCAGGTCATCACCTGCGCCTGATAGCGGTGGACCAGGTGCTCGATCAGGTGCAAGCCGATGCCGCCGGCACCGCCGGTGACGAGATACCGCCCGCCCTGACGCAGGGCGACCGGCGCGTCGGCCGGTGTCCAGGCCGCCAGCCGTTCGACGAAGCGCGCGCCGTCGGCGAAGCGCAGGCTGCGCTCGCCCCCGGCCTCGGCCAACAGCGCCTCCACCGGCGGCGTCCGTCCGGCCACCGCGACGGTGGTCACCGCCCAGTCGGGCTGCTCCAGCGCCAGCGTATCCAGGAACGCACCGACACCGGCGTAGGCCGGCTGCGCATGGTCGGAACCCTCGCGGTGCAGGAACAGCAGCCGCCGCCCGCCGCCGAGGGCTTTGACCAGGTGGAGCACGGACAGGACACCGCGCTCCAACTGGGTGTGGATGGTCTCCTGCAAGGGATCGCCCGACCACAGGTGCAACACGGTGGCCGGCAGCAGGCCGCTGGCACGCAAGGCCTCGGCCAGGGCCGCGAAATCGGACTTCTGCGCCGGGCGCACGGTGTAGTGATGCTCGTCGATGCGCGCAAAGGCCGCACCCACGGTGACCAATACGGCGTCGGTAACGCCAGCGGCACGCAAGCCCTGCCAGCGACGCGCGTCCCGATCCAGCAGCAGGACCGGCCCGGATACGGCGGGTGCCGCGGCCGCGGGCGCGGCAACCCACCGCGGGTGGCAGTACACCAACTCGCCGGTCGTTTGTCGGGCAGCCGCCGGCACCGCGCGCAACGTCAGGCCGCGCAGGCGCACGCAGACGCGGCCATCGTCGTCGGCCACGCAGGCATCCACCCGCAGGCCGGCGCTGTCCGCACCGTCGTCGACACGCTGGATATGGGCGTGGCCGGTCGCCGGCAGCGCTGCAATGACCTCCAAGCGGTCCAACGCATAGGGCAACCAGGCGCGGGTGTCCCCACCCGCCTCGCCCAGGGCGAGCATGCCGTGGAGTGCGGCATCCAGCAGGCAGGGGTCGAGCAGCCCCGTCGGCGACGGGCCGCCCGCCGGGCGCCGCAGACGGGCGATGACCTCGCGCTCGCCGGCATGCAGCTCGGCGACCCCGCGGAAGGCCGGGCCGTAGTCCAGGCCGTGGGCGGCCAGCCGGCGGTACAGGTCATCGCCGGACAGGTGGCCCGGGCAGCGGGCGATGATCGCCGCCAGCGATAGCGGCTCGCCAGGTTCAGGGTGCGTGCCGGCGCCGACCCGGCCGCGGGCGCACAAGGGCGTGCTGTCCGCATCGCCGGCCCCGCGCAGCTCGAAGCGCTGGCCGTCACCGTCCGCGCGCAGGTGCAACACCACCTCGATGGCGGCATCGTCCAGTTGGATCGGCCGGCTCCAGACCACCGCACTCAGCACCCGGGCACCCGCACCGCCGGCGGCGCGGGCCATCTCCAGGATGGCGGCGGCCGGCAAGGTCCGTCGGCCACCGATGACATGCCCGGCCAGCCAGGGTTCATCCCCGGTCAGACGGATGACGGTGCGCCCGTCGCTGGCCGCGGGTGCGCCCTGGTCGAACCGCGCCGGGGCGGCAGGCGCCGTGCCCGCCGGCACCCAGTAGCGGCGCCCGGCAAAGGGGTAACCGGGCAAGGGCACCCGCCGCGGACGCGTCTCGCCATACAGCCTTGTCCAATCCACGC
>CBFGWV010000315.1:0-5447 GCA_965652545.1 uncultured Candidatus Competibacteraceae bacterium
CGTAGGAGCGCACCCCTGTGCGCGATTCGGCCGGGTATCAGCACCTAACGGTCGGGTATTGCCGAGCAGGGCACTAGCGGATTGCGAGAATCTTGTGCGTCTGCAAACCCAGCCGCCACTGCGGATGGGCCAGGCAATAGGCCAGCGCGGCGCGCTGGTTGGCCTCCTGTTGCGGATCGTCCAGGGGTTGGAGGATGAAATGGCGGAAATCGAGCCCCGCGAATGCCTCCGGACGGGCCTCAGGCTCGGCTTGGGGAAAAACCAGTTTGAGCTCGTCGCCTGAACGCAGCGCCAAGGGCGCGCTGCCTTTGGGGCTGACGCAGATCCAATCGACACCCCGCGGCGCCGGCAAGGTGCCGTTGGTTTCGATGGCGATCTCGAAGCCGCATTCGTGCAAGGCGGCGATCAGTGCATCGTCCAGTTGCAGCAAGGGCTCGCCGCCGGTACACACCACATAGGGCGCACCGCCGCCGGGCCAGTAGTCAGCGGCCGCCGCCGCCAGCGCCGCCGCACTGGCGAAGCGGCCACCACCCAGACCGTCGGTGCCGACGAAGTCGGTATCGCAGAACCGGCACACCGCTCGTGCGCGGTCGGCTTCGCGCCCCGACCACAGGTTGCAGCCGGCAAAGCGCATGAAGACGGCCGGTCGCCCGACACGCACACCCTCGCCCTGCAAGGTGTAGAACATCTCCTTGACCGCGTAGCTGCGGCTCATTCGGGCAGGGCCGGCGGCAAAGCGCCGAGATTCAGCAGCACGCCGCAGTCGGGCGTCTGATCGACATCGACCCGCACCAGCGGCGGCACGGACTCGCGGACCTGCTCGGCGATCCACGCCGCCAGCGTCGCCGGCCGCGCATCCACCAGCCCGGGGACGTCGGTGTCCAAGCGATGATGATCGAGCAAGCGGTACGCCGGTTCGAAGCACCGCTTCACATCGCCGTAGTCGAACGTCCAGGCCAGCACATCGTCCAGCGGACCGGCCAGGTGCAAGGCCACGCGATAGCTGTGCCCGTGCACGAGACGCCGGCTGTCGTCCTCCGGCGCATCGGCCCAGGTCAGCGCCGCCTCGAAGGTACGGCTCTTCCAGATGCGGAATTCCCGCCCATCGTAGTGACAGCCGGCGGTGGCGGTCTCCTGCACGGTAATCCAGCGCAGCCGCGGCCAGCCGGGAGCCAACAAATCCCACAACCACGCCGCCAGCCGCTCGCTGGTGGGGTTGTCCAGCCCGGGCAAGTCGTTGAGGCAGGCATGGTCGAGCACGAGGTGCAGCGGTGCCCAACGCTGCTCGATGACCTCGCTGTCCTCTTCCCGCGCGTGCACGGTAATGGTGAAGCCGTGGCCATGCATCCGCCCGCAGGGGTGGCCGTCGGGCACGTTGGGCAGTTGATGCGCCGCCTCGATGCGGAAGCGGCGCCAGGTCATGGCGACGCCGGTCTCGTCGATGTCCACGCCTTGGCCGGGGGTACTGGCCACGCCGACGAGATCGCCCGGGCATTGGGCTTGCAGCCAACGGGCGATACCGGTGTCGCTGACATCATCCAGGCTGTCGTTGAGGTGGCTGTAGTCCAGCGGCAGCAGTCGTTGCACCAGCCAATCGCGCTCGCGCTCGATGTCGCCGCGGGGCCCGATCGGTGTGCGCAGGCGCACGGTGAAGCCGTGCCCGTGCAAGCGCCCGGCGCGGTCGTCCGGGGCCAGCCCGGCAATGGCGCGGGCGGCCTCGAAACGGCCGCGGACCTGGGCATACAACGCACTCATACCGTGGGCGCCTCGAACCGCTGCACCAGGGGGTCGGCGATGCCTGCCTCGGCAAAGCCTTTGGCCCGCAGCATGCATGCGGGGCAGTGGCCACAGGGGGGCTGCTGGCCGTTGTAGCAGGTGTGGGTGTGGGCCATGGCGGGCAGCGCGCCCAGTGCCTGCGCCATGTGTACCGTTTCGGCCTTGGTCTTGAACATCAACGGGGCGTGCAAGTTGATGCGTGCGTCCATCCCAAGGCAGATGGCCAGCTCCAGGGCTTTCAAGGTGTTTTCGCGGCAGTCGGGGTAGCCGCTGTAGTCGGTCTGGGCGACGCCGGTGACGAGGTGGCGGGCGCCGCGCTGGTAGGCATGAGCGGCGGCGAATGTGAGGAAGATGAGGTTGCGCCCGGGTACGAAGGTGTTGGGCAAGGCGTCGGCGGACACGGCATCGCTGACGGCGACGGTAGCGTCGGTGAGCGCATTGCCGCCGAGTGCGGCGAAGGTGTCGATGGGCAGTTCGGTGTGCGGCACGCCGGCCAGGGCGGCCACCTGGCGTGCGCAGTCGAGCTCGATACGGTGACGCTGGCCGTAGTCGAAGGTGACCGCCGCGACCCGCCCGCGGCCGAACCGCTCGAGGGCCCAGTACAGGCAGGTGGTGGAATCCTGCCCGCCGGAGAGCACGACGATGGCATCGGTACGCATGTCGGACACCTGATCGGTCAAGGCAAAAAGGGGGCGTAAGGGTACGGTAATTGTACAAATGCGCAAGTAAACTGGGGGCCATGCACATATATGTCGATGCGGATGCGTGTCCGCGTGTGATCCGGGAGATTCTGTTTCGTGCGGCCCAGCGTACGGGCGTGCCGTTGACGCTGGTGGCGAACCAGCCGGTTCCGGTGCCGAAGGCGGCGCATATTCGGGCGGTGCAGGTGCCGGCGGGCTTCGATGTGGCGGATAACCATATCGTGCAGCAGGTAACACCGGCGGATATGGTGGTGACGCAGGATATTCCGCTGGCGGCGGAGGTGGTGGCCAAGGGGGCGCTGGCGATCAATCCGCGGGGCGAGGAGTACACGCCGGACAATGTGCGCCAACGGTTGGCGATGCGCAATCTGATGGAGTCGCTGCGCTCGACCGGCGAGGTGAGCGGTGGACCGGCGGTGTTCGGGACGCGTGATCAGCAGCACTTTGCCAATGCGCTGGATCGATGGCTGGCGAAGCATCGGGCCGGGTGAGGCGGGGTCGGGCCTGGGTGATACCGAGGCTCCTGGCGCGTCGAGGCAGTCGGGCTTGGGTCGGTGCCGGGGCTCCCGCCCCTTTTGTGCCCGACCAGGTGTGCTCCGACGCGCGGTGAATACATCCATGTACGCTCGACGGCCGCATCCATGCGGCCGACGGTCTGAGCACACCTGGTCGGACCCAAAAGGGGCTGCGTCAATGGCGGCCGGGCGAGACGCGCGCTGGCCCACCCTGTGGACCGGCGCAATCGCCTACTCGACGGCTGCGAGTGCGGAAGGCACAGCCAAACGATCCCATTGCGCCTCGACCGCCGCGGCGCGGTGGACCTGAGGCTCCGACGGCTCGTAGGCCGCGCGGGCCTCTTCGCGGGCGACCACTTCGGCCTGGGCGCGGGTGTAGGCGTCCATCAACCCACTGGCCTGCGGCAAGGCGGTTTCCAGAAAGGCGCGGCCAAACTCCGTGAGCTCGGCATCGTCGCTGCAACCGAAGGATGTGCGGTCGTTGCGGGCGGCGGTGATGACCATGGTGCGGTCATCGCCGATTTCGGGAATGAAGCCGCCGGAGTAGCACGCCGAGATCACGACCACGCGGTGGGCGACGGGCAGCTCATCGAGCAGGCGGCCGAGTTCCGACGCCGGTAGGTTCAGCAGCTCCATACCCGGTTGGTTGATATACAGCTCGTGGTCGCGTGAGCCGTGACTGGTGAGGAACACCATAAGCACGTCCTGCTCGGGGTTCATGCGCTCGGCCATGGTCTTGAGACTGGCTTCGAGGCTGTGGCGGGTGGCCATCGGCAGGCGGTCGAGGGCGTCGCGGCTGTTGGACAAGGTGATCGTCCGGGCGCCGAATAAGTCGGTGAGCTGTTCGGTGGCGTAGTCCACTTCGCGACGGAATACGTGCTGCGAGCCGTCGCCGCCGAAGCTGATAGCGTACAGCTCGACGTGGTCGGGATCCCCCGGCTGCACTGCGGCCAATGCCGCCTCCAACAGGGCCGGCTGCGAGTACAGCACAGCCTCGACACGCTGCGCGGTCGCACGCGGGCCCTCGCCCTCGGTCAGACGGGTGGCGAACCAGCCGGCGGTCTTCGCCGCCAATGACCACGCGGTGGGGGCGGCCTCAACCACCTCGCCGTCGACGAATTCGTCCCATTCGAATGCGCCCAAGTAGCGCGAGCCGCCTGCATCCACCAGTTCGCCATGCCCGTGGTAGGCCTCGTATTCCAGCTCGCCGCGGTAACGCGACCCGTCCGGTTGCGTCACCTCACCGAGATTCATAACGTTCCAGCCCTCCCACAGCCCTTGACGCCGGACGCCGCCGTACTCCACCAGCACCCCGTAACCGTCCGGCTGCCCGTCCCTGGCCATACCGCGATAACGGCCCCAACTGGGGTAGTCGAACACGACAAGTCCACTGGCCAGTCCATCGACAAATTCACCAGTCACCGAGCCGCCCTCGCTCGTCACGAAGCCCTTGCCATTGAGCTCGCCTGCGACAAACTGCCCGGCCTGGACCGTGCCATCGCTCATTTCCAGACGGCCTTCACCCTCAAACTGCCAGTTCTGCATACCCCCGACGTAGTCATCACCGTCCGCGGTGACCATCCGAACCAGCCCGTTGGGATCACCCAAGCGGAACTCACCGGCGACCACCATCCCGCTCGTGGCCCGGTACTCACCCAGGCCTTGCGGATAGCCGGCGTGGAATTCACCGGCGTAGCGGCTACCGTCGGCAAACTGCGCCACGGCGACACCATCCGCCAGACCTGCGCGAAACTCGCCGGCCACGCGGTAGCCATCGGCCCGGATGAATTCGCCGTGACCGTCCCGCAGGCCAGCACGGAAGCCGCCGACATAACGGTCGCCATTGGTCCACTCGACCATGCCGTGACCGTCGGCCACACCATCGCGCAAGGGGCCGAAGTAGCGCCCGCCATCGGCAAACACGGCATCCGGCGCCGCCGTATCGGCAGCGGCAGTCAAGCTCAACAGGCATCCGGCAATCGCCGACAGTGTTCGCAGCGTCATATGCGGTCCATCATCCAGTCGTTGGGAACAGGCATGAGTGTAGCCAGAGTAGGCGCACGGCGGACCGAAGGATTGCCCAACCGCCGAACTTAAGTCGTCCAGGTCGGGCAGGTTGTCGGCAGACCATCGGCCGCAGGGATGCGGCCGCAGGAGGGTGTCTGGCCCCGGCGTCCGTCGCGAGGGAAGTCGGGATCGAGACAGATTCGTCGATCGCTCGCGGAAGATAGCCCTAGCTATCTGACAAGAGGGATCGGCGAATATGGCCGAGCCCGGCTTTCCGCAGCAGGACAGTCCGTGGCCAGACACCCTCCGCACACTCACACGGATGTGTTCACAGCGCGTCTGCCGACGACCTGCCCAACCCGGATGACGGGATCGAAGGCACCATTCGAGCCAGACGCCACCGTTGGCTATTTTCTGCCCAATTGCGATGAGTCCCTGTCGGCACAAG